>NZ_CP019687.1:2655000-3012500 GCF_002003265.1 Paenibacillus larvae subsp. larvae | reverse complement strand
AGAAGAAAACAATCGTGATTCCGTCAGTAGCGGCGAGCGAAAGCGGAGGAGCCCAAACCAGAGAGCTTGCTCACTGGGGTTGTGGGACACCTTATACGGAGTTACAAAGGAGCAGATTAGGCGAAGAGGTCTGGAAAGGCCTGCCACAGAAGGTAACAGCCCTGTAGCTGAAAGTCTGCTCTCTCCAAGGTGGATCCCGAGTACGGCGGGACACGGGAAACCCCGTCGGAATCCGGCAGGACCATCTGCCAAGGCTAAATACTCCCTAGCGACCGATAGTGAAGCAGTACCGTGAGGGAAAGGTGAAAAGCACCCCGGGAGGGGAGTGAAAGAGAACCTGAAACCGTGTGCTTACAAGAAGTCAGAGCCCTATGATTTTCTTCGGGAAATCAGGGTGATGGCGTGCCTTTTGTAGAATGAACCGGCGAGTTACGCTTGCATGCAAGGTTAAGGTGAAGAGCCGGAGCCGCAGCGAAAGCGAGTCTGAACAGGGCAAAGCATAAGCTTACGAAGTAGCAATACTTTGTATTGCTTGGAAGTATGCAGGCGTAGACCCGAAACCGTGTGATCTACCCCTGTCCAGGGTGAAGGTGAGGTAACACTCACTGGAGGCCCGAACCCACGAATGTTGAAAAATTCGGGGATGAGGTGGGGGTAGCGGAGAAATTCCAATCGAACTCGGAGATAGCTGGTTCTCCTCGAAATAGCTTTAGGGCTAGCCTCGGGTTAGAGTGATGGAGGTAAAGCACTGATTGGGTGCGGGGCCCGCCAAGGGTTACCAAGTCTAGTCAAACTCTGAATGCCATCCACTCGGTGCCCGGGAGTCAGACAGTGAGTGCTAAGATCCATTGTCAAGAGGGAAACAGCCCAGATCATCAGCTAAGGTCCCCAAGTGTGTGTTAAGTGGGAAAGGATGTGGAGTTGCACAGACAACCAGGATGTTGGCTTAGAAGCAGCCACCATTTAAAGAGTGCGTAATAGCTCACTGGTCGAGTGACTCTGCGCCGAAAATGTAACGGGGCTAAATACACCACCGAAGCTATGGGTCCTAATTAAGGGCAGTAGGGGAGCGTTCCAAGCAGCATAGAAGGTTGACCGTGAGGACAGCTGGAGCGCTTGGAAGTGAGAATGCCGGTATGAGTAACGAAAAGATCAGTGAGAATCTGATCCGCCGAAAGCCTAAGGGTTCCTGAGGAAGGTTCGTCCGCTCAGGGTAAGTCGGGACCTAAGGCGAGGCCGAAAGGCGTAGTCGAAGGACAACAGGCAGAAATTCCTGTACCACCAAACACCGCTATGAGCGATGGGGTGACACAGTAGGGTAGGGACGCAAGCTGATGGAAGTGCTTGTCCAAGCAGTGAGGCTGGTGTGCAGGCAAATCCGCACACGATGAAAGCCGGGCTGTGACGGGGAGTGAAAATAGCAGTAGCGAAGGTCTTGATCTCACACTGTCAAGAAAAGCCTCTAGCCAGGTGCAGGTGCCCGTACCGCAAACCGACACAGGTAGGCGAGAAGAGAATTCTAAGGCGCGCGGAAGAACTCTCGTTAAGGAACTCGGCAAAATGACCCCGTAACTTAGGGAGAAGGGGTGCCCCGGTAGAGTGAATAGCTCGAGGGGGCCGCAGTGAATAGGCCCAAGCGACTGTTTAGCAAAAACACAGGTCTATGCGAAGCCGCAAGGCGAAGTATATGGGCTGACGCCTGCCCGGTGCTGGAAGGTTAAGGGGAGTGGTTAGGGCTTAAGGCCCGAAGCTATGAACCGAAGCCCCAGTAAACGGCGGCCGTAACTATAACGGTCCTAAGGTAGCGAAATTCCTTGTCAGGTAAATTCTGACCCGCACGAATGGCGTAACGACTTGGGCGCTGTCTCAACGAGAGATCCGGTGAAATTTTAATACCTGTGAAGATGCAGGTTACCCGCGACAAGACGGAAAGACCCCATGGAGCTTTACTGCAGCTTGATATTGGACTTTGGTACGATCTGTACAGGATAGGTGGGAGCCTAAGAAGCCGGAGCGCCAGCTTCGGTGGAGGCAGCGTTGGGATACCACTCTGATCGTATCGGAGTTCTAACCCGGGACCGTGAACCGGTTCGGGGACAGTGTCAGGTGGGCAGTTTGACTGGGGCGGTCGCCTCCTAAAGAGTAACGGAGGCGCCCCAAGGTTCCCTCAGAATGGTTGGAAATCATTCGAAGAGTGCAAAGGCAGAAGGGAGCTTGACTGCGAGACCTACAAGTCGAGCAGGGACGAAAGTCGGGCTTAGTGATCCGGTGGTACCGCATGGAAGGGCCATCGCTCAACGGATAAAAGCTACCCTGGGGATAACAGGCTTATCTCCCCCAAGAGTCCACATCGACGGGGAGGTTTGGCACCTCGATGTCGGCTCATCGCATCCTGGGGCTGAAGTAGGTCCCAAGGGTTGGGCTGTTCGCCCATTAAAGCGGTACGCGAGCTGGGTTCAGAACGTCGTGAGACAGTTCGGTCCCTATCTGTCGTGGGCGCAGGAAATTTGAGAGGAGCTGTCCTTAGTACGAGAGGATCGGGATGGACGTACCGCTGGTGTACCAGTTGTTCCGCCAGGAGCACAGCTGGGTAGCTATGTACGGAAGGGATAAGCGCTGAAAGCATCTAAGCGTGAAGCCCGCCTCAAGATGAGATTTCCCAAGTAGTAAGACCCCTTGAAGACGACGAGGTAGATAGGTTGGGGGTGGAAGCGCAGTAATGCGTGGAGCTGACCAATACTAATCGGTCGAGGGCTTATCCTAAAGAAACAACTGTTCTAAGTACACTTTGCTTCGCTGCTAGTTTTCAGGGTAAAAGTAAATGAGTAAGTCTTATGGACATATTCCATAAGGCTTTTTTTGTTAGATTTGGGGAATAAACTCGCTCAGAATGTTAAGAATAAAAATGAGGAAGAAAACAAGACCTATCCCTTGCATAACTCAGCTAAACCTATTATAATTGAGTTAAGGTCAAAGAAAGTCAAAGTCAATTAAATCCTTACGGAGGATGAATTGATGAGAAATGTATCTGAAATCATCGAACACTACTTAAAACACATATTACAGCAAAGCCCGAATGGAGCTATCGAAATTCAGCGTAATGAACTGGCAGATCAGTTTCAGTGCGTGCCTTCGCAAATCAATTATGTCATTAGTACCCGATTCACCTTAGAAAAGGGATACTTAGTTGAGAGTAAACGTGGGGGCGGCGGATATGTCAGAATTCAAAAGATTGAGTTGAATTCACATGGGTCTATTTTGGATTATATTTTAACGACAATTAACCAGAGTATTGACCAGTCAACATCGGAAGGATTGATTTACCGCTTAGAGGAAGGCGAATTCTTAACCGCACGTGAAGCAAAGCTCATTCGCGCTGCCATATCCCGGGATGTTTTGCAGTTTAAGCTGCCACTTCGGGATGAAATACGGGCTAAGATTTTAAAGGCGATGCTAATATCCTTGCTATCGAGATAAGGAGGGGTAAACCATGCAATGCCAAGATTGCGGCAAAAGACCAGCCACTTTGCATTTTACCAAAATTGTAAACGGCGAAAAAACGGAATTTCACATATGTGAATCCTGTGCCAGAGAAAAAGGGGAACTGATTCCGGGAACGGCCGGGGGTTTTTCTATTCATAATCTGCTTTCAGGCCTATTAGACTTTGATCAGACATCTAACGGCTCTGTTTCTTCCCAGTCCCCGGCATCCTTGAGATGTGAAAACTGCGGCTTAACCTACTCCCAGTTCAGCAAGTTGGGCAGGTTTGGGTGCGGACAATGCTATCACTATTTTGAAGACAAATTAGATCCGCTTTTCCGCCGTGTCCATGGAAATACCGCTCATAGCGGTAAAATTCCTAGACGGGCAGGAGGACAGCTTCAGCAGCGCCGTGAAATTGATGAGCTGAAGGCACAAATGCAAAGAAGCATTGAGCATGAAGAGTTCGAGAAGGCCGCTCAGCTAAGAGATAAAATTCGTGAACTTGAGCGCAAACTGACCAGTGGAGGATAAAATTTGTATTCGAAGGGATTTGAAGAAACAGGTTATTGGAGGTGGGGTGTCCATGAACCACGAACGTTTCGTTAAAGATGCAATCAGTGAATGGATGAACGGTGACGGCCCAGATTCTGATATCGTCATCAGCAGCCGAATACGCGTAGCCAGGAATCTTAAGGATTATCCTTATCCGATGCTCGCCACAAATCAACAGTCCAAAGAAGTGCTGGACCAGGTAGCAAATGTGCTTAACAATGAAGATTTAAAAACGATCAGCCACTTCACGCTTGTTTCGTTAGGAGATATGAGTGAACTTGAGAAAAAAGTGCTGGTTGAGAAGCATTTAATAAGTCCTGGTTTGGCTAATGAATCCCGGAACGGGGCAGTCATTATTAATGATAACGGGTCCATCAGTATCATGGTGAACGAAGAGGACCATTTACGTATACAGTGTTTATACCCGGGTTTTCAGATCAGGGAAGCCTGGGATTTGGCAGATCAGTTAGATGACATTTTTGAGGCCCATTTAAATTATGGCTTTGACGAAAAAAGAGGATATTTGACCAGTTGCCCAACCAATGTGGGGACCGGTATCCGAGCTTCCGTTATGATGCATTTGCCTGCCTTGGTTTTAACCCAACAGATTAACCGAATTCTTTCGGCTGTAACTCAAATCGGGGTTACCGTAAGAGGGTTATACGGAGAAGGCAGTGAGGCGTTAGGGAACTTGTTCCAAATATCAAACCAGATTACATTAGGGCAATCCGAGACAGATATCATTGAAAATCTGTACAGTGTAGCCAGACAAATTATTGAACATGAGCGTGCCGCAAGAGCTAAATTGATACAAGATTCCAAACTAAAAATAGCGGACCGTATCAATCGTTCTCTGGGTATATTAACGCACGCGGTTATAATGGATTCTAAAGAAGCTGCCCAACGTTTATCGGATGTCCGCCTTGGAATAGATTTGGACTTAATTCAGAAGATACCTTCTAAAGTTCTTAACGAATTGCTTGTAATCACACAGCCTGGCTTTTTACAAGAGGACGCAGGCAAGCTATTGAATGCTGAAGAAAGAGATGTACGAAGAGCCAAAATTATCAGGGAACGATTCAGCAGAGCAGCACAAGTGTAATTCACTTTAATGGAATCGATGCTAACCATATTTTTTATTTGGAGGTGCAAAGAATTATGATGTTTGGAAGATTTACTGAACGAGCTCAAAAAGTATTATCCCTATCTCAGGAAGAAGCCCTGCGTCTAGGACATAACAATATTGGAACGGAGCATATCCTACTTGGGCTAATCCGTGAAGGGGAAGGCATTGCCGCAAAAGCATTGGTTGCTTTGGGATTGAGTCTGGAAAAAATTCAGGATGAAGTAGAGTCTCTTATTGGCCGCGGTCAAGAGCAGCCGACGAATCCTGCTTACACACCCAGAGCTAAAAAGGTCATTGAACTTTCGATGGACGAAGCCAGAAAACTTGGTCATACGTATGTAGGAACCGAACATATTCTGCTTGGATTAATCCGTGAAGGCGAAGGTGTAGCAGCACGGGTATTAAACAATCTGGGCATCAGCTTGAACAAAGCCCGACAGCAAGTACTTCAACTCCTCGGCAGCAGTGAGGTGACCTCCAGCAGCAGCGGAGCAGGCAATCATGCCAATACACCAACGCTGGATAGTCTGGCACGGGATTTAACCGCAATCGCCCGGGAAGGCAATTTGGACCCGGTTATCGGGCGAAGTAAAGAAATTGAAAGAGTCATTCAGGTGTTGAGTCGCCGTACAAAAAATAACCCGGTTCTGATTGGGGAACCAGGGGTCGGTAAAACAGCCATTGCGGAAGGACTCGCTCAGCGTATTATAAATAATGAGATCCCGGAAACATTAAAAAATAAACGTGTGATGACCCTGGATATGGGTTCTGTAGTTGCGGGAACAAAATACCGGGGTGAATTTGAAGACCGGCTTAAGAAAATCATGGATGAAATTCGTCAAGCCGGAAACATCGTTCTTTTTATTGACGAGCTGCACACATTGATCGGTGCAGGTGGAGCGGAAGGTGCTATCGATGCTTCCAATATTCTGAAACCTGCACTTGCCCGTGGTGAACTGCAGTGCATCGGTGCGACCACACTCGATGAGTATCGCAAATATATTGAAAAAGACGCTGCTTTGGAAAGAAGATTTCAGCCGATTACGGTTGACCAACCATCTGTAGAAGATGCTATCCAAATTCTGCACGGATTGCGTGACCGTTATGAGGCTCACCATCGTGTGAAAATTACAGATGAATCTATAGAGGAAGCTGTTAAATTGTCCGACCGCTACATTACAGACCGTTTCCTTCCCGATAAAGCGATTGACTTGATCGATGAGGCCAGTTCAAAAGTAAGGCTTCGTTCCTATACTGTACCGCCAAGCCTCAAAGAACTGGAGCATAAACTGGAAGAGATCCGCAGGGAAAAAGATTCAGCTGTACAAAGTCAGGAATTTGAAAAAGCGGCTTCTTTAAGGGATACGGAACAGAAATTAAGAGAAGAGCTGGAAAGCACAAAAAATGAATGGAAGCAAAAGCAAGGAAGCATGGATACCGAAGTAACAGCCGAGGATATTGCCGAAGTTGTAGCCAGCTGGACAGGAATACCGGTCCGTAAGCTTGCAGAAGAAGAAACGGAGCGCTTGCTCAAGATGGAAAGCATTCTTCATAGCCGGGTCATCGGTCAAGAAGAAGCTGTAAAAGCCGTCAGCAGGGCTATCCGCAGGGCCAGAGCAGGACTTAAAGATCCAAAGCGTCCGATGGGCTCCTTTATTTTCCTCGGCCCTACAGGGGTAGGTAAAACTGAGCTGGCACGGGCCCTTGCTGAGTCTTTGTTCGGTGATGAGAATGCAGTGATCCGGATTGATATGTCCGAATATATGGAGAAGCATTCCACCTCCCGTTTGGTAGGTGCTCCTCCGGGATATGTAGGTTATGAAGAAGGCGGCCAATTGACGGAAAAAGTCCGCCGCAAACCTTACTCTGTCGTCCTGCTCGATGAGATTGAGAAAGCTCATCCGGAAGTGTTCAATATCCTCCTGCAAGTACTGGAAGACGGACGCTTGACCGACTCCAAAGGCCGTACTGTCGATTTCCGCAATACGCTGATCATTATGACATCAAACGTTGGCGCAGAAACTATTAAGAAAAGCTCTACACTGGGCTTTACTGTAGTTGCAGATGCGGAAAAAGACTACAACTACATGAAAGATAAAGTTATGGATGAGCTGAAGAAAAGTTTCCGCCCGGAATTCCTGAACAGAATTGACGAAATCATCGTGTTCCACTCTTTGGATGAAAAACACATTGCGCAAATCGTCACTCTAATGGCCGAAGATTTAAGAAAACGCCTGAAAGAACAAGATGTAGACTTCGGTCTGACCGATAGAGCAGTTAAGTTCCTTGCCAAAGAAGGATTCGATCCCACTTATGGAGCCAGACCTCTTCGTCGTGCAATTCAAAAGCACATCGAGGACCGTCTGTCAGAGGAACTGCTTAAAGGTAACATTAACAAAGGTGATTCGCTTACAATTGATGAGCAGGGTGGAGAACTTGTTGTTTTGCACAATGAAAAAGAAACAGAAACTGCAAATCAATAATTAAGGAAAAAATAATAAATACCTTAAAAGCATTTTGCATGCTATCAAAATAGATGCAAAATGCTTTTTTCTTTAAGTTCAGGTCTTTCATAGCCTCTTTAAAAATGGTAAACTTTGAATGGTACACATAGGTAAATAATTACCTTTGTCTGTCGAAAATAGAAGGGAAAGAATGATGGGTAAACAGAAGACTAAGTTTTATTGTCAGGATTGTGGGTACGAATCGATTAAATGGCTGGGAAAATGTCCGGACTGCGGAGCTTGGAATACATTTGTCGAGGAAATACAAAAAATTATGAAGACACAAGGAATGGATTCATCCTTGTTTCAAACGAAAGAAAAACCACAACCAATCATAAATATAGAAAGCAGCCCGGAGCCTAGGGTAATTACAGAGAACAGAGAACTCAACAGGGTATTGGGGGAGGGTTCGTTCCCGGGTCCCTTATATTAGTCGGAGGGGATCCAGGAATAGGAAAGTCCACTCTTCTTCTTCAAACTTCTTATTCTTTAGCAAAATCCGGCCAGAAGGTTTTATATATATCCGGAGAGGAATCGGTGAAACAGACAAGGCTGCGGGCGGACCGTTTAAATGCTATGTCACGATTGCTTTATGTCCTCTGCGAGACGAATCTGGAATCCATTGAGGAGGCAATTCGGGAAGTAGAACCTGATTTTATGGTTATCGATTCCATTCAGACGGTATACCATCCTTCTGTTACTTCTGCTCCAGGTACTGTATCCCAGGTCAGGGAATGTACAGGGCATTTCATGAGAATTGCCAAAACGAAAGGAATTGCTACTGTACTGGTAGGCCATGTCACCAAAGAAGGGGCCATTGCCGGACCAAGAATGCTGGAGCATATGGTTGATTGTGTCCTTTATTTCGAGGGAGAGCGACATCATTCTTACCGCGTTCTTCGGGCTGTCAAAAACCGTTTTGGCTCAACTAATGAAATCGGTATTTTTGAAATGCAGGAAACCGGTTTGACTGAAGTTCATAATCCTTCCGAGCTGTTTTTGTCAGAGAGGCCTCTGGGGGTTGCAGGTTCCACGGTAGTCGCCAGTATGGAGGGGACACGACCCGTATTGGTTGAGATTCAGGCGTTGGTCTCAATGACCAACTTTCCTTCTCCAAGAAGGATGGCTACAGGTATAGATTATAATCGCTTATCTTTAATCATTGCCGTTTTGGAGAAAAGAGTAGGATTATTTTTACAAAATCAGGATGCTTATTTGAATGTCGCAGGCGGAGTTAGACTCGATGAACCTGCGGTAGATCTGGCCGCGGCTATCAGTATTGCATCCAGCTTCAAAGAACAAGCTACCCAGCCTTTTGATGTTGTTTTTGGTGAGGTAGGGCTTACCGGCGAAGTAAGGGGAGTCTCCCGGGTAGAGCAGCGGGTCAACGAAGCCCAGAAGCTTGGATTTAAACGTGTCATTATGCCCGAAAAAAGTCTTAAAGGATTCACACCACCACGCGGGATTGAAGTGATAGGGGTTAACACGGTAGATGAAGCATTAGCCATTACACTAGGCTAAAACAAGAGCCATATGCCTTCGGGAGGATAAACATGACGAAAGAAGACAACAAAAAAGATATCATGAGCCAGCTCCTGCAATTGGTTGCCCCTGGCACCCCTTTCCGTGATGGGCTGGAGAATGTGTTAAGGGCCAAAACAGGGGCCCTGATCGTAGTTGGTTATAGTCCGGAAGTGATGGAAATTGTGGACGGCGGATTCTCTATAGACTGTGAATTTTCGCCGAACTATCTATACGAGCTGGCCAAAATGGACGGGGCCATTATTTTAAGTGAAGATGGCAAACGGATCCTGTATGCCAATACTCAGCTGATTCCAGACCCGACAATCAGCTCTTCCGAAACGGGGATCCGGCACCGCACTGCCGAAAGGGTAGCACGACAAACCGGCAAACTGGTTGTATCCATTTCACAGAGACGAAATATTATCACGCTTTATCAGGGAACATTAAGATATTCACTGAAAGATATCGGTGTCATTCTAACGAAGGCCAATCAAGCGATTCAGACGATGGAACGATACCGAACGGAACTGGACCAGTCTTTAATTAACCTGGGGGCATCTGAATTCGAAGAAATGGTTACTTTGCATGATGTTACTCACGTGATTCAGCGTGTAGAAATGGTACTTCGGATTAAGACAGAAATCAACCGTTATATTAATGAGCTGGGTACGGAAGGACGCCTGATCAGCATGCAGCTGGAAGAACTGGTTGGAAATACTGAACTTGAAGTCCGACTTTTGATTAAAGATTATATCCGTGAACCAAGTGACGAGAAAGTCAAAGATGTATTAAATGGGCTTAAACGCTTGTCTTCCGATGAACTGCTCGATCCGCATCATATTATACGGCTGCTTGGTTTTCCCCATACCAGTTCCATTTCTGAAGAACCTGTATCTCCACGAGGCTTCCGGGTATTAAATAAAATTCCTAGACTTCCGTCCATTATCATCGGAAATTTGGTAGAGCAATTTGAATGTCTTCCCCATGTTATGACGGCTACGATTGAAGAGCTGGATGAAGTGGATGGCATCGGAGAGGTGCGTGCGCGGGCTATAAAAGAAGGACTTCGCCGCATTCAAGAGCAAGTATTGATTGACAGACATATTTAAATTGCATACAATTAATAAGTAATGCATTTATAAAAAATGGGTATAGTATACCTTAGAGGTGGACTAAATATATGTTTACAAAATCTTTGCCCAGTGTATTTACAATCGGAAACTTATTTCTTGGAATCATCTCGATCATTCTGGTTTTTAATGAGATGCCGGAGTATGCAGCCATCCTGGTTATCATAGCGATGCTGCTCGACGGACTGGATGGTCGTGTAGCACGGGCGCTGAATGCGCAAAGTGAATTTGGTAAAGAACTTGACTCTTTGTCTGATGTGATATCGTTTGGTATGGCTCCGGCTTTTATTATGTATGTGACTGCTTTTACTGAATTGAATGCAGCTACGGCTTGGATTGTGACCGCTATTTTCCCTATTTGCGGAGCTATCCGTTTGGCGAGATTTAATGTAATAGCAGGGATTCCGGGCTATTTTATCGGTTTGCCTATCCCGGCTGCAGGAGGAATCCTCTGTACGCTTGCCCTGTTTCATAATGACTTGCATGCGTATATCCTGGTTCTGGGTACATTACTTCTTTCATATTTGATGGTCAGCAACGTGAAATATCCTAATTTTAAAAAGGCGGGATTGCCGAAGGCAGCTATTTGGATTTCACCTATCATTATAGCTGTGGCCGCAATTATCGGAATTCAGTATCCGCAATATATCTCTAAAATGATTCTTGTGGTGCTTTTGGCTTATGCCCTGTATGGCTTAAAAAAAAACGTTGACCGGTCCATCACAAGATTAAAAAAGAAAAACCGCCGCAACAAAAAGATGGACGATACGGCTAAATCCGAATCATCCATGTAATAGTTCAAAGGAAAAAGCATGTGTTCTCTAATGAGACATACATGCTTTTTTTGTCTTGTCAAAAGAGATAATGTCAAGTTTTCCGTACACTCTAGTTATCTTTCTCTAAGACATATTAAATAAACCGAGAGCAGCACATTTTTTTGATTCACTTTCCACGGTTTCTTCCAAATCTACATCAAGCAGATTGGCAAGAGCGGATAAATAAAAGAGGTGTTTGCCAATTTCAGCCCCAACTACTTCCATGCAGTTTTCGCACAGTTGGCCCTCTAAATGGGTATTCAGCTGCAGCTTAGCCTGCTCCAATGTCATTTCCGGTGTATAAGTTTGCTTGCGGGCTGTTACTTCTACACAACCGCACTCGGTTATTGACTTGATGACGGACCTGTTAACAGCTGCACCGGATTGCTGCAATTTGGACAAAACATCCAGAACACTACGGTGACGCAACAATAATTCAGATACTTGATCCTGGAAATCTTTTAAAGACGGAGCACTCATCCCATGCACCTCATTTTGAAATCATTTCTACTTTATTATATAGGACCTTGGCTAATATTTCAATTTTTATGATTAGCGAGGAAACATTTGGAACATAATTGTAACATAAAGGTTCTGTATTTATTTATGGAGGTGAACTATTTTGAAGAAATGGTTCTTGTTATTGTTTACTTGCATGGGTGCTCTATTAGGATATGAAGCTGCTAATTATGTGAAGGAAATCGTAGGGGCAGAGGTACTTGCTGGGCAGCAGTTCTGGGGAGCTGCACTTGGTGCGGGGATGTTTATGCTTCTATCTCTCTGGCTCACAGATACGGGTGTCTATCTCCTGAAGCAAGGGGTCTCCCTCGTCTCGGCAGTGCCGACGGCTGATTTGGCTGCCGGACTTATAGGCATGATTACAGGTCTACTCATTTCGGTGCTCATTTATCCTTCCTTGACGCAGATAAACTGGCTTACTTCATGGTTTCCTGTTGCTATCACCGTACTGCTGGGGTTTGCGGGTTTTCAGGTAGGGTTTAGCAAAAGGGAAGATTTGCAGCAGTGGATGTCCAAACCCAAGAAACAGATCCATTATAATGATGACGGAAGTAAAACGTATGAAGAACATAAAATTCTGGATACCAGTGTGATAATTGACGGCAGAATCGCAGACATTTGCAAAACCGGTTTTATTGAGGGCACTCTGGTTATTCCGGAGTTTGTTTTGGCGGAGCTGCAGCATATAGCGGATTCCTCGGACTTATTGAAGCGGAATAGAGGCAGACGGGGACTGGATATTTTAAATAAGATCCAAAAAGAGCTCGATGTCAAAGTGCTGATCTATGAAGGGGATTTTGAAGAGAGTTCGGAAGTGGACAGCAAATTGGTACGCCTGGCAAAAGTACTTGAGGGAAAAGTCATAACGAATGATTTTAATCTTAACAAAGTTTGCGAATTGCAGGGTGTATCCGTACTTAATATCAATGATCTGGCCAATGCCGTAAAACCGGTGGTACTGCCGGGGGAAGAAATCCTCGTACAGGTCATTAAAGACGGCAAAGAACATGGACAAGGGGTAGCCTATCTTGATGACGGAACAATGATCGTAGTAGAGGGAGGACGTGATTTTATCGGTGCGATGCTGGAAGTAATGGTTACCAGTGTGCTTCAAACTTCTGCCGGGCGAATGATTTTTGCTAAACCGAAACTGTTGGAAAAAGCCCAGTAAAACCAGTATGATAGGGAGAGTACAGTTTTGGTTAGGAAAGCAGGGGGAAACACATGGAGACATTCGGTGTCATCATTGTGGCAGCCGGTAAAGGTTCTAGAATGGGGACCAAAGAAAGCAAACAATATCTGAAGCTGGGGGGAAAACCTATTCTGGTACATACACTGGAACGGTTCCAGCAGATGACGGAAACACATTCAATCGTCCTGGTAGTAGGTCCGCAGGAGGTTGAACGATGCAAGTCTTACGTGAAAGATTACGGGCTCACCAAAGTGGTCCGTGTATTACCGGGAGGCCGGGAGAGGCAGGATTCTGTTTATGAAGGGCTAAAGGCACTGCCTGCCTCCGTTCAGATGATACTCGTTCATGATGGAGTAAGACCTTTTGTTCGGGACAAGCAAATTAGGGCCTGCTGGCAAGCTGCCGAGAAGGCAGGAGCTGCCGTATTAGCTGTTCCCGTCAAAGATACTATCAAGGTTATAGATGAATCCGGATATATCCGGTCTACACCTGACCGCAAGAGCTTGTGGGCCATTCAAACACCGCAGGCTTTTTGCCGTTCTCTTCTGGAGAAAGCTCATGACAAAGCTAAGCAGGATAATTTCACCGGGACAGACGATGCCATGCTGGTAGAACGGCTGGGAGCTCAAGTATTGGTTGTAGAAGGCGATTACAGGAATATAAAAATCACAACACCCGAGGACCTTCCTTGGGCTGAATGCATCTTACAGAACAAGGGAGAGGAATTGTAGATGATCAGAGTAGGACAAGGATTCGATGTGCACCAGCTTGTGGAGGGACGCAAATGTATCATTGGAGGAGTAGAACTTCCTTATGAAAAAGGGCTTTTGGGCCACTCCGATGCTGATGTATTGTTACATGCCATTACGGACGCCATTCTGGGAGCGCTCGGACTTGGAGATATTGGTACTCACTTTCCGGATACGGAAGAGGAATTCAAAGATGCCAACAGCCTCGTGCTGCTCAAAAGGGTATGGGGGTTGGCTAAGGAAAAAGGATACCGGCTTGGAAACGCCGATTCCACTATTATTGCGCAGCAGCCTAAAATGAATCCTCATATCCCGGCTATGGTGAAAATCATTGCTGAAGTGTTGGAAGCGGATGAGGAACAGGTGAACGTTAAGGCTACAACGACAGAAAAACTGGGCTTTACAGGACGCGGGGAAGGTATTGCGGCTCAATCCGTAGTTTGTTTGATCAGGGATTTATGATAGAATCAACTTCATAAATCTATTTCATAATTCGGGTTTTCTTCCGATAGATGAAGTAAAGAGGGGTTAACGATGACAGAACAGATTCGAGTGCGTTATGCGCCCAGCCCAACCGGACATTTACACATTGGCGGGGCACGGACGGCCTTATTTGACTATTTACTTGCTCGCCGTTTTGGTGGGCAGTTCGTAATTCGATTTGAAGATACCGATCAGACAAGACATGTAGAGAGTGGTGTTGAAAATCAATTAAACGGGCTGAAGTGGCTCGGTTTGGACTGGGACGAAAGTGTCGATGTTGGAGGGCCTTATGGCCCTTACCGCCAAACGGAGCGTCTTCATTTGTACAAGCCTTTTGTAGAGCAGCTCCTGCGGGAAGGAAATGCTTATGAGTGTTATTGCTCAGAAACTGAACTGGAAGCTGAGCGGACGGAGATGGAAGCTCGCGGGGAAACCCCGATGTATTCCGGCAAATGCCGTCATCTTACAGCTGAACAAAAAGCTCAGTATCAGATGGAGGGACGAAAACCGTCGATACGCTTCCTTGTACCCCGGGGGCGGGTCATTGCTTTTGATGATCGTGTTCGTGGGCATGTGGAGTTTGAGTCTGACGGAATCGGTGATTTTATCATTGTCCGGCCGGACGGAATTCCCACTTATAATTTTGCTGTTATCCTTGACGATCATCTGATGAAAATCAATCTGGTGATTCGCGGAGAGGAACATTTAACCAATACCCCGCGCCAGATTATGATGTATGAAGCTCTGGGTTTGACTGTTCCGGAGTTTGCCCATCTGTCCCTGATCTTGAACCAGGACCGTAAAAAAATGAGCAAACGGGATGAATCGATTATCCAGTTTGCAGAACAGTATAAGGAGCTTGGCTACCTGCCTGAAGCTGTAATGAACTTTATTGCACTGTTAGGCTGGTCTCCTCAGGGTGAGGAGGAGATTTTCACCAAAGAGGAACTGATCCGCCAGTTTGATCTGGACCGTGTGGCAAAGAGTCCTTCAGTTTTTGATATGGATAAGCTGAACTGGATGAACAATTATTATATCAAAAAGGCTGATCTGAAGCGGATAGCGGGGCTTGCTCTGCCTCATCTGCAAAAGGCGGGAAGGCTGCCTGAGAAGCTTACAGAAGAGCAGCAAAAATGGGCTGAAGACCTGATTGCGTTGTATCAGGAGCAATTAACATATGCGGCGGAAATCGTGCCTTTGACGGACGTATTTTTCCGTGAGGAATTGACCGTGGAGGACGAAGCGGCCCCGGTGCTTAAAGAGGAGCAGGTACCGGCTGTTCTTGCCAGTTTCCTGGAGAAGGTAAGGCAGGCCGATGTGTTTACGGCGGATAGCATCAAAGCAATGCTTAAGCAGGTACAGAAAGAAACGGGCTATAAAGGCAAACAGTTATTTATGCCGATTCGTGTAGCTTTGACAGGCCAAATGCATGGCCGCGATCTGAATATGACCGTTCAATTATTGGGATGTGAAAAAGTTACGGCAAGATTGGAGAACTTATTGTAAACTGAAGGAAACTCCGCTATACTAGTAGCAAATTCTATTAGATTGACAGGAAAAAGCAAAAAGCACTGAACAGGAAAGTATGCATAATGAGGGAATATACAGAGAGGATAACCTATATATAGGCTGAGAGTTATCTATTCCCCTTATGAGGAAATGCACCTGGGAGCTGTTATGCCGAACTGTTTCCGCAGTAGGTGTAACCGGTACACGCCGTTATGTGTTCAAGTATGATGGCCAACCGCGGAAGTGGTCTGCGGTGGCAATCAAGCAGAGTGGAACCGCGTCCTACACGCCTCTGCAGCCGTTTCGGCTGTGGGGGCTTTTTTAAAGACCAGATGCTCCGATTTCTTCCTTATGATTCCAGAAAAATAAGTAGTCATTCAGGTGATTAAAGTATTTTCTAGGATTCCACCCAAAGAAGGTGAACACGATGTGGAAAACAATCAGGTCTGATATACAGGCTGTTTTTGATAACGACCCTGCGGCACGAAGCATGTTTGAAGTTGTTTTTACCTATTCCGGGCTCCATGCGATATGGTGGCACCGGATAGCCCACTGGTTTTTTCGAAAACGTTTTTTCACGATAGCCAGGATTCTCTCTCAGATTTCACGATTTCTTACCGGGATTGAAATCCACCCTGGGGCTGTTATCGGGAAAAGGCTTTTTATTGACCATGGGATGGGAGTAGTAATCGGCGAGACTTGTGTCATCGGGGATGATGTGGTCCTTTATCAGGGAGTTACTTTAGGGGGAACTGGTAAAGAAAAAGGAAAGCGGCACCCCACAATCGGCAATAAAGTGGTCATTTCTTCCGGAGCCAAAGTGTTAGGTTCATTTAAAGTAGGCGATAATTCGAACATAGGGGCCAATGCAGTTGTACTTAGGGAAGTTCCTCCGAATAGTACTGTTGTTGGCATTCCGGGAAAAGTGGTGAAACGCGACGGCATGCGGGTGAATAAGCTGGACCATGCCAATCTGCCCGACCCTGTGATGGATGTATGTAAACATATGCAGCAGCAGATTGACGAGCTCCGGTTGGAACTGGAGAAGGAAAAAGCGAAGAATAGAAACGGAGGAGTCAAGGAACATGACACTCAGAATGTTTAATACCATGACCAGAGAAAAAGAAGAGTTTAAACCCGTAGTGCCGGGTAAAGTGAGCATGTATGTCTGCGGCCCAACGGTTTATAACTATATTCATATCGGCAATGGACGCCCTGCCATCTTTTTTGACGTAGTACACCGTTACCTGACTTACCTCGGATATGATGTCACTTATGTTGTTAATTTTACCGACGTGGATGATAAATTGATCCGCAAAGCGGAGGAAACCGGAGAAACTGTAAAAGAGCTTGCTGACCGGTTTATTGAGGCTTACCTCGAAGATATGGAAGCGTTGGGAATTCGTAAGGCGGATATCAATCCCCGCGTCACCGAAAATATGGATGAGATCATCTCGTTTATCCGGTCGCTGGTTGACAAAGGCTATGCTTATGAGAACGGAGGAGATGTGTTCTACCGTACGCAGAAATTTGCGGATTATGGTAAGCTTTCTCATCAAAATCTGGATGAGCTGCAATATGGCATTCGGATTGAAGTGGATGAAAGGAAAGAAAATCCGCAGGATTTTGTCTTGTGGAAAGCGGCCAAACCCGGTGAAGTATACTGGTCCAGTCCTTGGGGAAATGGGCGGCCGGGCTGGCATATTGAATGCTCCGCTCTAGTACACAAATATTTGGGTGAAACTATTGATATTCATGGTGGCGGTGTGGACCTAACCTTCCCTCATCATGAATGTGAAATTGCCCAGACCGAAGCCCTTACGTGTAAACCTATGGCAAAGTATTGGCTCCATAACGCTTTCTTAAATATTGATAATGAAAAAATGTCAAAATCACTTGGTAACGGAGTGCTGGTCCGGGAAATTTTGAAGCGGGTAAAACCCCAAGTACTGCGCCTTTTCATGATGATGGCTCATTACCGGAATCAGATTAATTTTAACTCGGACGGCTTGGAGCAGGCGGCTAACGGACTAGAAAGGATCATGAATTCCGTAACTAATTTGAAGCATCGGCTGAAAATCGCTCAGGAAGGGCCTGCCGATGAACAGGTCAAGAATCGTATTCAAGCAATCAAAGCGCAGTTTGAAGCTAAGATGAATGATGATTTTAATACGCCTGATGCCATTACAGCCGTATTTGAGCTGGTTTCCGAAGCTAACAATACACTAAAAGAAGAGCGGGTTAATGTTTCCACCCTCGAAATGCTACTGGACCAGTTTAAATCGTTTGATACTGTGCTAGGCATTCTTGAGCCGGAGGAAACAGATCTGATGGATGAAGAAATAGAGAAGCTGATAGCAGAACGGACAGAAGCAAGACGGGCCAAAAATTGGGCAAGGGCAGATGAAATCCGGGATATCTTAACGGAAAAAGGGATTCTTCTGGAGGATACACCCCAAGGCATCAGATGGCGGCAAAAATAATGACATATAGCTCATCTAACCTCTTTTATTTCCCGCCGGCCCAGCCGGCGAATTTGTTGAACCCTCTTGTTCTGGCCTATGTGGGAGATACCCTATATGACCTTTTTGTCAGACAGTATGTAATTTCAAAACCAAATCAGCGTCCCTATTATTTACATCAGCAGGCCACGCGCTTTGTTTCTGCCAAAGCCCAGGCAAGAGCGCTTGAAATGCTGATGCCTGAGTTGTCGGAAAAAGAGAAAGATATAGTAAAACGCGGACGCAATGCGAAGTCAGGTTCTGTGCCCAAGAATGCTGACATTATAGACTATAGACATAGTACCGCTTTTGAATGTTTGCTGGGGTATTTATATTACACCCAGCAGTATGAACGGCTGGAAGAGATCATGAGATCCTCGATCGAAGCCGCGGAAGAGAAATAACTAGGAGGAAAATTATCGATGGAGGAATTTATTGGCGGCAAACATTCCGTGCTTGAAGCACTGCGATCCGGAAGAACTATCAACAAAATCTGGATCGCTGAAAATGCCGGCAAACAGCAGGCGGGCTCCGTTTTGTCGGAAGCCAAAAAGCATGGGATTATTGTACAGACGGTAGATAGGCGGAAGCTGGACCAAATGGCGGAAGGGATTCAGCACCAGGGGATAGTTGCCCAAGTAGCAGCTTACGAATATGCCTCTGTTGAAGATATTTTGAATAAGGCCACACAAAAAGGGGAAGACCCGTTTATCCTAATTTTGGATGAAATCGAAGATCCGCATAATCTCGGTTCAATTCTTCGGACTGCTGACTGTACAGGTGTTCATGGTGTGATCATTCCAAAAAGAAGATCCGCAGGCCTTACTGCAACAGTATCGAAAACATCTGCCGGTGCTGTTGAGTATGTGCCTGTAGCCCGGGTTACGAATCTGGCCCAGACTATAGAACAACTCAAGGAAAAGGGAATCTGGGTGGCTGGTACTGATGTTAACCAAGCGGAGGACGTCTATCGCTCCAATTTCAGAATGCCCATTGCCCTAGTGATTGGAAACGAAAATAAAGGTGTGGGCAGATTGGTGAAAGAAAAATGTGATTTTCTCGTCAAATTGCCTATGCACGGACAAATTAATTCACTGAACGCTTCCGTGGCTGCCGGGGTACTTATGTATGAGGTTGCCAGACAAAGAAGCTCAAGTTAAAGAGTCGGTTTCACATGGAAGAGGTATTAATTGTCGATGGATATAATATAATAGGGGCATGGCCGGATCTCCAAAAATGGATGGATTCCGGGATGGAAGAGGCAAGGGACCGGCTAATCCATATGCTTGCAGAGTACCAGTCATATTCCGGAATAAAAGTATACCTGGTTTTTGACGCCTATAAAATTCCGGGCCTCGGAAAAAAGTACAATCAACACCGTTTGACTATCTTGTTCACTAAAGAAAAAGAAACGGCAGATGAACTCATTGAACGGTTGGTTACAGAACACGTCTCCCGGCGTAAAAGAATCTATGTGGCTACCTCTGATATGACCGAACAGCATGTGATTTTCGGCAAAGGTGCCCTGCGCCTTCCTGCCGGGGAACTTCTGGTGAAAATCCGGCAAAACCAGAAGGAGATCGGGCGCAGTCTGAAAGAAGACTTTGTTCCTGGGCGCAATACGTTTGACCGTAGCCTCAGTGATGAACAAAGGCTCCTTCTTGAGCAATGGAGGAGAGGAAGGGACTAGGAAACGTACGGAAATCTATCAACAATTTAGCAGAAAACTTCCAGTTTCCCGTTGACGTTGATAGATTACATAATGTATACTTATCCTATCCTTAGAGTGCAAATCAATCGCGTTTTGCAAGCCGGAGGGATGGATTGTTAGTGAGTGTTGACCTCAAAGAACTAAGAATGTCCACCTTTGATCTTATGACTGACGAAGATATCGTGGAAGAATACCGTGCGGGGAACAGCGAAGCTCTCGAGTATTTGATTAACAAATACAAGAATTTCGTTCGGGCCAAAGCCCGTTCTTATTTTTTGATAGGAGCGGATCGTGAAGATATCGTACAAGAAGGCATGGTAGGATTGTATAAATCCATTCGTGACTTCCGTGGAGATAAACTGGCCTCCTTTAAGGCATTTGCCGAATTATGCATCACCCGGCAGATTATCACCGCGATCAAGACGGCAACACGGCAAAAGCACATTCCTCTCAATTCGTACGTGTCATTAGACAAGCCTATTTACGATGAAGATTCCGACCGCACCCTATTGGATGTAATTTGTGGATCACGGGTGACGGATCCTGAAGAACTGATTATTAATCAGGAGGAATTCAGCGGGCTTGAGGATAAAATGGGCGAAATCCTAAGTGATTTGGAACGAAGAGTTCTAATGCTCTACCTCGATGGACGTTCCTACCAGGAAATTGCGGTAGATCTGGACTGTCATGTCAAGTCGATTGATAATGCCTTACAAAGAGTCAAACGAAAGCTCGAACGCTATTTGGAAATAAGAGACATTTAGAATGGCGCCCTTATCTTGTAAGCAAGTAGGGGTGTTTTTTATTCTAAATAAGAAAGATGAATGATGGTTAGGTTAAGGGGGCTTAGGTTTAATCTGCAGGGCCCCCGTGAATAATGGAATACTATTAAGAATGCAGGGAGCAGCCTTTTACCAGGTATCTTTTCCTTGACACTACATGCGCATTGTGATAAATTATTGCAGGTAGCCTGAAATCTCGCTTATTTTAGTATGGGCAATTTTAGGACTGAATACGGAGCTTGTCTCGGGAGGTGTACATCATGCGGGTTATCATTACATTGGCATGCACGAATTGTAAGCAGAGAAACTATACAACCGATAAAAATAAGCGCAACCATCCAGACCGTATGGAGTTAAAGAAATTCTGCAAATATTGCAATGAACATACCGCTCATCGTGAAACCAGGTAGTCTGTGGAGGTGTAGTTAATGGCTTTTCTGGCTAAAGTAAAACGTGGCTTTGGGTCAACTTTCTCTTACTTTGGTGAGAGCTGGGCTGAACTCAAAAAAGTGAAGTGGCCAAGCCGTAAAGAGTTGACTAGCTATACCATTGTCGTTCTGGCAACGGTAGCCTTCGTGACGATCTACTTTTTCCTATTAGACCTGGGCATTTCTGAGTTGCTGCGACTTGTGTTCAAATAAATCAGGAATATTAGGTGGAAGATATGGAAAAAAGATGGTATGTCGTCCATACCTATTCGGGGTATGAAAACAAAGTTAAAGCCAATTTAGAGAAGCGCGTAGAATCCATGGACATGACGGACAAAATATTCCGTGTGCTTGTACCGATGGAGGAAGAGCTGGTAAACAAGGACGGCAAGAAAAAAACCGTCATGCGTAAAGTTTACCCCGGCTACGTGTTGGTTGAAATGATTCAAACCGATGATTCGTGGTATGTTGTCCGCAACACTCCTGGGGTTACCGGCTTTGTAGGTTCTACCGGCTCCGGCTCTAAACCAACTCCTTTGCTTCCTGAAGAAGTAGATCAGATCTTGAAGCATATGGGTATTGAAGAACCTAAACCGAAGATTGATTTCAATCTGAAGGAAACTGTTCGGGTGAAAGTAGGGCCATTCGCCAACTTTGTCGGAACAGTAGAGGAAATTATACCCGAGAAGAGCAAGTTGAAAGTTCATGTCAATATGTTTGGCAGAGAAACTCCGTTAGAACTTGATTTTGATCAGGTGGAGAAGCTTTAGGAGATTGATTCTCCGGTTTTTTTGCATTCTCAGAACAGGCCGTTTATGGCTTGCTTCTGATAATGGATATATAGTTTCCCTGGGTCTATTCAACTAATGTGTAGGGTAGGCCTTTGTCAAAAGGTAGGAAGTATGAGAATCTCTTATAACATCTTATCTTTTCATGCAAAACGGCATCATCCTGTTATGGGGTGACCGAAGTCGTTTGCTTGGTGGGAGGGTTATATACCCGCCTGTACCACATTACGCGCGAGGAGGTGTCTCACATGGCAAAAAAGGTAATCAAAATTGTTAAACTGCAAGTGCCAGCAGGGAAAGCGAATCCTGCTCCGCCAATTGGTCCGGCACTGGGTCAAGCAGGTGTTAACATCATGGCTTTCTGTAAGGAATTCAATGCAAAAACTGCCGATCAAGCCGGCCTGATTATTCCGGTTGAAATCACAGTATTTGAAGACCGTTCCTTCACGTTCATCACCAAAACTCCGCCGGCTCCGGTTCTTCTTAGAATCGCTGCAGGTATTGAAAAAGGTTCCGGTGAGCCGAACAAGAAGAAAGTCGCAACTGTTAAGCGTGACAAAGTCCGTGAAATTGCCGAGCAAAAAATGCCCGACCTGAACGCTGCATCTGTTGAAGCTGCTATGCGTATGGTTGAAGGTACTGCCCGCAGCATGGGTATCACTATTGAAGACTAATTCCATTTATAAGCCGGCCTAGTGCCGCGCACATAGTGGGAGGATTATCCGTTAATACCACAAAGGAGGACAAGAACGTGCCTAAACACGGTAAGAAATATAATGAAGTGGCTAAGCTCATTAATGCAGATGCTACTTATGAGCCGGCTGAAGCGATCGAGCTTGTTAAAAAGGCAGCTTCGGCTAAATTCGACGAGACTATCGATGTAGCGGTTCGTCTTGGTGTAGATCCAAGAAAACAAGATCAGGCTGTTCGTGGCGTTGTTGTATTGCCGCACGGAACTGGTAAAACCAAACGCGTCCTTGTATTTGCGAAGGGCGAAAAAGCGAAAGAAGCGGAAACAGCTGGTGCGGATTTTGTAGGTGATCAAGATATGATCAACAAAATTCAGCAAGGCTGGTTTGACTTCGATGTCTGCGTAGCGACTCCAGACATGATGAGCGAAGTTGGTAAGCTCGGACGTCTGTTGGGTGGTAAAGGTTTGATGCCTAACCCTAAAGCAGGTACCGTTACTTTCGACGTAGCGAAAGCTGTTCAAGAGATCAAGGCGGGTAAAATTGAATACCGCCTGGATAAAGCAGGACAAATCCATGCTCCACTGGGCAAAGTGTCTTTTGACGCTGAGAAGCTGAACGAAAACTTCAAGGTGCTGATTGATGCTTTGTTAAGAGCGAAACCGGCCGCTGCAAAAGGTATATACCTGAAAAGCGTTGCTATTTCCTCTACAATGGGACCTAGTGTGCGTGTGAACCTACAATCTTTCAGGTAGGAAATGATTGCCATTTGACATCATCGGTCAAAATGTACTAACCTAGTTAAGATTGTTATGAAATTGAATATGAAAACCGTAGACAGCAGGTGCCGAAAGGCTTAATATCCCGCCGAGGTGTTATGATATATGATTCGATCTTCTCGATTGAATGCCGTCATGCCTTCGTGTCGTCTACGAAGGCATTTCTTAATTTACTTTAGCCATTGTCAAGCCCCTCAAGAGGTGTTGCCAATGGCGGTTTAAGAAATGCTTGGATATAGAATCTGTATAAGCAGATCAAGATGCTGAAGAAGTGAGGTGTAAACTATGGCAAATGCAAAAGTTCTTGCGATGAAAGAACAACAAGTGTCCGAAGTGGCTTCGAAATTTCAAGAATCTTCCTGCGCGATCGTAACCGATTATCGCGGTTTGAATGTGTCTGAAGTGACTGAGCTTTGTAAAGCACTTCGTGAAGCAGGCGTTGAATTTCAAGTTTTGAAGAACACTACTCTGCGTCGCGCAACTGCAAATGTGGACCTGAGTGATCTGAACAGCCACTTTGTAGGCCCAACAGCTGTTGCATTCAGTAAAGAAGACGTAGTGGCTCCTGCTAAAATTCTGAGTGATTTTGCGAAAAAACATGAGAACTTGGAAATTAAAGCTGGCGTAGTTGAAGGTAAGGTTGTAGATGTTTCCCAAATTAAAGCCCTGGCAGAACTGCCTTCCAGAGAGGGTCTTCTGTCCATGCTGCTTAGCGTTCTTCAAGCCCCTATGCGCAACTTTGCTCTTGCAGTTAAAGCTGTTGCAGAGAAGCAAGAAGGCGGAGTCGAAGCTGAAGCTTAATTTTCACCCAAAACTATTTAATCATTTAAGATAATGGAGGTTTAACCATGAGCAAAGAGCAAATCCTTGAAGCCATTAAAGGCATGACTGTACTTGAACTGAACGATCTTGTAAAAGCAATCGAAGAAGAATTCGGCGTAACTGCTGCTGCCCCTGTAGCTGTTATGGGTGGCGCTGCTGGTGGTGCTGATGCTGCTGCTGAGCAATCCGAATTTGATGTAGTCCTGACTAACCCAGGCGCATCCAAAATCAATGTTATTAAAGTAGTTCGCGAGATCACTGGTCTTGGTCTGAAAGAAGCTAAAGAATTGGTTGATAACGCACCTAAAGCCATCAAAGAAAAAGTTAGGAAAGAAGAAGCCGAAGCTATCCAAGCTAAACTTTCCGATGCTGGTGCAAACGTAGAACTGAAATAGTTGGTCTTGAACGAAGACGAACCTCTTGAAGCTTGGCTTCAGGAGGTTCGTTCATATATCAGCAGGTTGACCGTATAGATGGATACGGTTTTTCGCTTAATATCCATTGTCTTGGGAAAACGCCACCGTTCTATGCACGGTTCAAGCCTCTTCCCCTTGAAAGCTAAGAAAGGTAGAAAGTTTTTTTATACTGGTTTTATCTTTCACTGTGGGAAGGAGCACCGTCCCCGATTGGGACGACCAAGTCGTTTCCGCTTGTATTGGAGGAAATCTGTATGACAGAACACTATTATTCCAAAAAGCCGACCGTCAACAGTCAAATACAGACGATTCATGCCTCACTCCGGGGAATTGCTTTTACGTTTCAATCGGACGCTGGAGTGTTTTCTAAAAAAGAAGTCGATTTTGGCAGTCGCGTTTTGATATCGGCAATGGAATTGCCCAAAGATGCCCGAATTCTGGATGTAGGGTGCGGTTATGGTCCTATAGGGTTAACGGCTGCGAAACTTTGCCCGGCCGGCCATGTTACCTTGATCGACATCAATGAGCGAGCAGTGGAACTGGCTAAGCTGAATGCCAGGAATAATCACATTTCCAATGTAACGATCCTGCAAAGCAACTTATTTGAGCATGTTCGGGATCAGAAGTTTGATGTAATTTTGACGAATCCTCCCATTCGTGCAGGGAAACAGGTTGTCCACCAAATTTTCTCCGATTCTTTTGATTGCCTTAAGCCAGGCGGCTCTTTGTGGGTTGTCATTCAAAAAAAGCAAGGGGCACCATCCGCTTATGCCAAACTAGAACAGTTATTCAGACAGGTTCATGAAGTGACCAAAGAGAAGGGTTATCGTATTTTTCAGGCTATCAAGCAGTAATCCTTCTTTAAAGAAAAATATTTGACTTGACATTTTCATTGTGGTATCATTAAGAAACGTCAGTATTAAGATGGGCGTGATCTCTTTAGCTGACAAAATGTCAAGTTTTTTCTTTAGAGGATGCATAAAATTTAAGCGTTTGACGTATAATGTTTGAATTTTGGGCAACTCTAACAAGATAGAAGAAATATATGGAAGATCTTAACTGAATCAACAAGAAAAACCTCTACTCACTGTACGGGCGCTTTTACAGAACAGGTAATGAGCTATTTGTGAAATTTCCTGAACGAAAGAGCGCGCTTATTGTTTTTCTTGTGCGTCAGCATGCGGATAATTGGAAGTTCGCTAAAAGTTGGGGCCGGGGAAATGATAGGAGTTTTGGGACAAATACAGAGCTTGAGTGTGATCAATCCGTTTTTTTCTTAATGTCCTTTTCTTGTCTCAGGTATGAGATAGGGGGGATTAAGGGAGAACGAAGCTTTGCCTCATACGGGCCAGAGATTTCGATTGAAGTTTTTCTTATTTATTTTTATAGACTTGAGGGGTGAATGAAGTTGGCGGGACATCTTGTTCAATATGGTCGACGTAAACGCAGGACTTATGCACGAATTAATGAGGTGCTTGAGATCCCTAACCTGATTGAAATCCAACAAAAATCATACCAGTGGTTTTTGGATGAGGGTCTGCGTGAGATGTTTCAGGATATCTCACCGATTCAGGATTTTACGGGGAATCTGGTGCTGGAGTTCATTGATTATAGCTTAGGTGAACCTAAGTACACCGTCGATGATTCCAAAGAGCGTGATGTCACTTATGCTGCTCCGCTCAGAGTTAAGGTTCGACTCATCAACAAGGAAACAGGAGAAGTCAAAGAGCAGGAAGTCTTTATGGGAGATTTCCCGATCATGACGGAAACAGGAACCTTCATTATTAACGGTGCAGAACGGGTTATCGTCTCACAGCTGGTTCGTTCTCCCAGTGTCTATTATAACACGAAAGTGGATAAAAACGGTAAAAAGGCGTTTACCGCTACCGTGATTCCGAACCGCGGAGCATGGCTTGAACTGGAAACTGACGCCAAAGATATCATTTATGTCCGTATCGACCGTACACGTAAAATCCCGGTAACTGTTCTTCTCAGAGCACTCGGGTTTGGTACGGATGCGGAGATTCTTGATCTTCTTGGCGATGATGAATATATTCGCAATACCCTTGATAAAGACAATACGGACTCGACAGATAAGGCTCTGATCGAGATTTATGAACGTTTGCGTCCAGGCGAGCCGCCTACTTTGGATAACGCTCGAAGCTTGCTCTACGCCCGTTTCTTTGATCCAAAACGCTATGATTTGGCAAATGTGGGCCGTTACAAAATCAACAAAAAGCTGCACATTAAAAACCGTTTGTTTAACCAGCGCTTGGCGGAAACGCTTGTCCATCCGGAAACGGGTGAGATTATTGCAGAAGCCGGGCAGCTTGTTGACCGCCGCCTTCTGGATGAGATTCTTCCCTGCCTGGAAGAGGGAGTCGGTTTTAAGGAATACAGCGTTCCTAATGGTGTGTTGGAATCAGATCATATTCCAATGCAAACCATTGACGTATTTTCGCCAATTGAGGACGGCAAAGTAGTGAAGGTAATTTCCAATGGTGTAATTGATAAAAATGTAAAGAATATTACCCCTGCGGATATTATTTCCTCCATTAATTATTTTATAAATTTACTTCATGGTATTGGAAACACAGATGATATTGACCATCTGGGGAACCGCCGTCTCCGCTCTGTAGGTGAATTGCTGCAGAACCAGTTCCGTATCGGTCTTTCCAGAATGGAACGTGTGGTTCGTGAGAGAATGTCCATTCAGGATGCGAATGTAATTACGCCGCAAGCTCTGATTAATATCCGTCCGGTCATTGCTTCGATAAAAGAGTTCTTCGGCAGCTCCCAGCTCTCCCAGTTTATGGATCAAACCAATCCGCTCGCCGAATTGACACACAAACGGCGTCTTTCTGCTCTGGGACCGGGTGGTTTGACTCGTGAACGGGCAGGTTTTGAAGTTCGTGACGTTCACCACTCTCACTATGGCCGTATGTGTCCGATTGAAACTCCTGAAGGACCAAATATCGGGTTGATTAACTCCTTGTCTACATTTGCACGGATTAACGAGTACGGATTTATTGAGGCCCCATACCGTCGCGTGGACCCTAAGACAGGAGTGGTTACCGATGAGATTGTCTATATGACGGCAGACGAAGAAGATAATTATGTCGTAGCCCAGGCAAACGCTGAATTGAATGAGGATGGGACTTTTGCGGCTGATAATGTGTATGTCCGTTACAAAGATGAAATTCTCACATTGCCTAAAGAACGTGTTGACTATATGGACGTATCCCCTAAACAGGTTGTGTCCGTCGCAACGGCCCTGATTCCGTTCCTTGAAAATGACGACTCCAACCGTGCGCTGATGGGATCCAACATGCAGCGCCAGGCCGTTCCGCTTCTGATGCCTAAAGCTCCTCTTGTAGGAACAGGCATGGAATATAAAGCGGCAAAAGACTCTGGTGTATGTGTCGTTGCAAAGCATGACGGGATTATAGAGAAGGTTTCCGGAAATGAGATTTGGCTTCGTCGCCAGGAAGAGGTCGACGGCAGATTAGTTTCCGGTAATATTACGAAATTCAAGCTTCATAAATTTATGCGTTCCAACCAGGGAACATGCATTAACCAGCGTCCGCTTGTGCTTGAAGGACAGCGTGTCAAAGCAGGGGATATTCTTGCAGACGGACCATCGACGGAACAGGGTGAACTGGCACTGGGAAGAAACGTGGTGGTAGCTTTCATGACCTGGGAAGGTTATAACTACGAGGACGCGATTCTGCTGAGCGAGAAACTTGTGAAAGAGGATGTTTACACTTCCATTCACATTGAGGAATATGAGTCTGAAGCCCGGGATACCAAACTTGGTCCTGAAGAAATAACGCGAGACATTCCTAACGTTGGGGAGGACGCTCTGAAGAATCTGGATGAGCGTGGAATTATCCGCGTAGGAGCTGAGATTGGCGCAGGAGACATTCTTGTAGGCAAGGTTACACCAAAAGGAGTAACAGAACTGACTGCAGAAGAACGCTTGCTGCATGCTATCTTCGGTGAAAAGGCCCGTGAAGTCCGTGACACTTCCCTCCGTGTTCCTCATGGAACAGACGGAATTGTGGTTGATGTCAAAGTGTTTACACATGAAAACGGCGATGAGCTGCCACCAGGTGTGAATCAACTGGTTCGTGTTTATATCGCCCAGAAACGTAAGATTTCCCAAGGGGATAAAATGGCAGGACGCCACGGTAACAAAGGGGTTATCGCAAGAATCCTGCCTGAAGAAGATATGCCGTTCCTTCCAGACGGGACTCCGGTTGAGGTCGTACTAAACCCGCTGGGCGTACCATCCCGGATGAATATTGGTCAGGTACTTGAAGTCCATTTAGGTATGGCTGCCAAACAACTGGGGATTCATGTGGCAACGCCGGTATTTGACGGTGCACATGAATACGATGTGTTCGATACGATGGAAGAAGCAGGTATGCAACGAAACGGTAAAACGAAGTTGTACGACGGCCGGACCGGTGAAGAATTTGAACGTGAAGTAACCGTCGGGGTTATGTACATGATCAAATTGGCACACATGGTCGACGATAAAATCCATGCCCGTTCCACTGGCCCTTACTCGCTTGTTACCCAACAGCCGCTTGGTGGTAAGGCGCAGTTTGGTGGTCAGCGATTCGGTGAGATGGAGGTTTGGGCTTTAGAAGCCTATGGTGCGGCGTATACGCTCCAGGAGATTCTGACAGTCAAATCCGATGACGTGGTCGGTCGTGTGAAGACTTACGAATCCATTGTCAAAGGCGAAAACGTCCCAGAACCAGGTGTTCCAGAATCTTTCAAAGTTTTGATCAAAGAACTTCAAAGTCTTGGTATGGATGTGAAGATTCTTTCCGGTGATGAAGAAGAGATCGAAATGAAAGAATTGGACGATGAAGATGATGCCGGCAGTGATAAACTCAATCTGAACCTGGAAGGTGCAGAAATGGGGGCAGAGTAATTCTCTGTTGAATGCACAAGATCAATCAGCCAATAAGCAGGGCCTCCGGGCCCTTGCTATGATTCAAAACAGTTTACACATTCTAAAAGGAGGGTTGCTCCTTGATGGACGTTAACAACTTCGAGTTTATGAAAATCGGCTTGGCTTCACCGGATAAGATCCGTTCTTGGTCCCGCGGGGAAGTGAAAAAGCCTGAAACCATCAACTACAGGACGCTAAAACCGGAAAAAGAGGGTCTTTTCTGTGAAAAGATCTTCGGACCAACAAAAGACTGGGAGTGCCATTGCGGTAAATATAAGCGTGTCCGTTATAAAGGCGTTGTTTGTGACCGTTGTGGCGTGGAAGTAACTAGACAAAAAGTGCGCCGTGAGCGTATGGGTCATATTGAATTGGCGGCTCCTGTTTCGCATATTTGGTATTTCAAAGGTATTCCTAGCCGCATGGGGCTAGCGCTCGATATGTCTCCCCGTTCCCTGGAAGAGATTATCTACTTCGCATCTTATGTGGTTACGGACCCGGGAGATACTCCGCTCGAGAAAAAGCAGTTGCTTTCCGAAAAAGAGTACCGCAGCTACCGTGAGAAGTACGGTTATGCATTCCAGGCGGGAATGGGTGCGGAAGCCGTGAAAAAGCTTCTGCAAGATATTGATATTGATAAAGAAGTGGATGTGCTGAAAGAAGAGCTGAGAACTGCTCAAGGCCAGCGCCGAAATCGGGCGATAAAACGTCTGGAAGTCATGGAAGCATTCCGTAACTCCAAAAACAAACCGGATTGGATGATCCTGGACGTTCTTCCTGTTATCCCTCCGGAACTTCGTCCGATGGTACAACTTGATGGCGGCCGTTTTGCCACTTCCGACCTGAATGACTTGTACCGTCGTGTCATCAACCGGAACAACCGTCTGAAAAGACTGTTGGATCTTGGTGCTCCGGATATCATCGTACAAAATGAAAAACGGATGCTGCAGGAAGCTGTCGATGCGTTAATCGATAATGGCCGGCGCGGCAGACCGGTAACTGGTCCGGGCAACCGTCCGCTAAAATCCCTCAGCCATATGCTGAAAGGGAAGCAAGGACGTTTCCGTCAAAACCTTCTGGGTAAACGGGTAGACTATTCTGGACGTTCCGTTATCGTTGTAGGACCTAGCCTTAAAATGTATCAGTGCGGCCTGCCTAAAGAAATGGCACTCGAATTGTTTAAGCCTTTCGTTATGAAAGAGCTGGTAAACAAGCAGTTGGCCCATAACATCAAAAGTGCAAAGCGAAAAGTAGAACGCGTAAGTCCGGAAGTTTGGGATGTGCTTGAAGAAGTAATTAAAGAACATCCGGTTCTGCTTAACCGTGCGCCTACTCTTCACAGACTGGGTATTCAGGCGTTCGAACCGATTCTGGTAGAAGGACGCGCCATCATGCTGCATCCGCTCGTATGTACGGCCTATAACGCTGACTTTGATGGTGACCAGATGGCGGTTCACGTACCTTTATCGGCTGAAGCCCAGGCTGAAGCCCGCATTCTTATGCTGGCAGCCGGCAACATTTTGAACCCTAAAGATGGAAAGCCGGTCGTCACACCATCTCAGGATATGGTTCTCGGAAGTTTCTACCTGACTACTGATAACAAGCATGCCAAAGGAAGCGGCATGATTCTCCGTTCTGTTCACGAGGCTTTCTCCGTTTATCAGAATGGAACCGCCGAACTGCACGCAAGGGTAGCAATTCCGGCCAAAGCCCTGAACAAAATAAGTTTTACTGATAAACAGCAAGACGCTTATCTTATTACAACCATCGGTAAAATTATCTTTAATGAAATCTTCCCGAAAGATTTCCCATATATCAACCAGTCTACGACTTCTAACCTGATGCACGGTCCTAGCGATGATTATTTTGCGTTTGAAAAGGGCAGTGACATTCGGGCTAAGATGGAAGAACTGCCTGAATGCAAAGCGGTTGGTAAGGATTATCTCGGGTCAATTATTGCAGAGTGCTTCCGTAAATATCATACAACCGAGACCTCTATCATCCTGGATAAAGTGAAGCAGCTTGGTTTCACTTACTCGACAAAAGCAGGAATTACAGTAGCGGTTGCGGATGTTATTGTACCAAAAGAAAAACAAGAAATTCTGAAGGAATCCGAACAAAAAGTCCAAACTATCACAAACCAGTACCGCCGTGGTCTGATTACAGACGACGAACGTTATGACCGTGTTATCGCGATCTGGAGTAAAGCGAAGGACGATATTACGGATATCCTGATGAAATCCTTGGATAAATACAACAGTATCAACATGATGGTAGAATCCAAAGCACGGGGTAACAAATCCCAGATTACCCAGCTTGGCGGCATGCGGGGGCTTATGGCAAACCCGGCTGGTAAAATTATCGAGCTCCCGATTAAATCCAATTTCCGTGAGGGTCTGACCGTATTGGAGTACTTCATTTCCACACACGGTGCCCGTAAAGGTCTGGCGGATACGGCGCTTCGTACAGCAGACTCCGGTTACCTTACCCGCCGTCTGGTTGACGTGGCCCAGGATGTTATTGTGCGCGAAGAAGATTGTGGAACGGACAAAGGATTTGTGGTCAGCAAAATTCAAGACGGTAAAGAAGTTATTGAAGATCTGTTTGACCGTATCGAAGGCCGCTATGCTTTCGAAACCGTGCGTCATCCGGAAACGGGAGAGATCATTGTCCATCGCAATGAGCTTATTGATGCTAATCTGGCGAGCCGCATTGTTGAGGCCGGTGTTGAAAAAATTCAAATTCGCTCTGTCATGAGCTGCCGTGCCCGCTATGGGGTATGTAAAAAATGCTATGGACGAAACCTGGCTACTGGCCAGCATGTTGAGATTGGCGAAGCTGTTGGTATTATTGCGGCTCAATCCATTGGTGAACCAGGTACCCAGCTTACGATGCGTACCTTCCATACCGGTGGGGTTGCCGGAGATGATATTACCCAAGGTTTGCCTCGGATTCAGGAACTTTTTGAAGCACGTAATCCGAAAGGGCAGGCGATTATCACTGAGATCGACGGTATGGTTAAAGATATTCGTGAAGCTAAAGATCGCCGTGAGATTGAAGTAGAAGGAGAGGCCGAATCCCGCGTATACTCCGTACCATTCGGTTCGCGCATCCGTGTTGCGGTAAATGATCATATCGAAGCAGGGGATGAATTGACGGAGGGTTCTATTGACCCGAAAGAAATGCTTCGCATTAAAGGAATCCGCGGAGTACAGAATTACATTCTTCAGGAAGTTCAGCGCGTATACCGGAACCAAGTGGTAGAAATTAACGATAAGCACGTTGAGGTTATGATCAGACAGATGCTTCGCAAAATCCGGATTGTCGATGCGGGTGATACTAACCTTCTGCCAGGTTCCTTTGTTGACATGCATGAATATGAAGAAGCAAACAAAACGGCTCTGCTGGAAGGCCGTGAACCTGCTGTAGCCAAACCGATTCTGCTTGGTATTACGAAAGCATCTCTTGAAACAGATTCTTTCCTTTCCGCAGCTTCCTTCCAGGAAACTACCCGTGTCCTTACGGATGCAGCGATTAAAGGGAAAGTGGACCAACTGCTCGGTCTCAAGGAGAACGTTATTATCGGTAAGCTGATTCCTGCTGGTACAGGTATGCAGCGTTATCGGAATATACGCATTACAGATGCGAACGGCGAGCTGGTTCCGGAGGAACTAACGGATGAGAAAGAGACTGTTGCTGTAGAATAAATTTGTTTTGACGGTAAAAAAAGAAGAGAATAATCGCCTGCCTTTTCAGAAAGATTTTGTTCTGGAAAGGCAGGTAATCTTCTTGACACCCTAATAGCAAAATGCTAATATATCAAAGTGTGCCTAGGATGATTTTATTTCCCTGTGCTTTGGAGGAACAGAATCGTGTCTTATGATAAAGTGAAACAGGCGACGAATATTAGCATTGGCACCAAACAAGCAACAAAACTTATTGAGCTTGGTAAAGCCGATGAAGTATTTGTTGCCGGGGATGCAGATCCTCGAATGACAATGAAGATGGTTAACCTCTGCAAGAAAATGGGCGTTAAGGTTACCTATGTAGACTCCATGAAGCAGCTTGGTAAAGCTTGCGGTATTGAGGTCGGTGCTGCAGTTGCAGCAATAGCCAAAGAGTAGTGCATAGCCGTTTTTGTGGAAATGCTCGACAGCAAAATAAAGAGAAATCGTTGTTTTGTTGTGGGATGGAAACAAAAACTTTTCCTTTGTCCATTTATGACATGCCTGGATCTGTGGGCTTGCGATAGAGGATTCCTTTTAAAAGATGAGAGAGGAGGTGGCGAAATGCCAACAATTAATCAGTTAGTCCGTAAAGGACGCCAAGCGAAGGTGGTTAAATCCAAATCCCCAGCTCTTCAAAGAGGATACAATGCTCTGAAAAGAGAGGCTACGGATATCAGCGCTCCGCAAAAACGTGGTGTATGTACTCGTGTGGGTACCATGACTCCTAAGAAGCCAAACTCCGCGCTCCGTAAATATGCTCGTGTACGCTTGACTAACCGTGTTGAGGTAACAGCATACATTCCGGGTATCGGTCACAACCTGCAAGAACACAGTGTTGTATTGATTCGTGGAGGTAGGGTAAAAGACCTTCCGGGGGTACGTTACCATATCGTTCGTGGTGCACTGGATACTTCCGGAGTGAACAACCGTATGCAGGCCCGTTCCAAATACGGTACCAAGAAACCTAAAGAAAAGAAATAATGGATCAACAAAATCTAGAATGACTTTTGAAGAAAGGGGGATAAACTATGCCTCGTAAAGGTCCAGTACCTCGTAGAGACGTTTTGCCAGATCCTATTTATAATAGTAAGCTGGTTACCCGTCTGATTAACCGTATCATGATCGACGGTAAAAGAGGAGTAGCCCAAACTATCCTATATAATGCTTTTAACATCGTGAAAGACCGCACTGGTAAGGAACCGATGGAAGTGTTTGAACAGGCTCTGAAAAACATCATGCCAGTACTTGAGGTTAAAGCTCGCCGTGTAGGTGGTGCCAACTACCAAGTGCCAATTGAAGTTAAGCCTGAGCGTCGTACCACTCTTGGTCTTCGCTGGTTAGTAAACTACTCTCGTCTCCGTGGTGAAAAAACTATGGAAGAGAGACTTGCAAACGAAATTATCGATGCAAGCAACAATACGGGTTCTTCTGTTAAAAAACGTGAAGATACTCATAAAATGGCTGAAGCAAACAAGGCGTTTGCTCACTACCGTTGGTAGGATTTTCGTAAGAAAAGGAAGGAGACATAACTATGAAAAGAGAGTTCTCCTTAAAAGATACACGTAATATTGGTATCATGGCGCATATTGATGCCGGTAAAACTACTACCACGGAGCGTATTTTGTTCTACACAGGCCGTACTCATAAAATCGGTGAGGTACATGAAGGTGCTGCAACGATGGACTGGATGGAGCAAGAACAGGAGCGCGGGATTACCATTACTTCCGCTGCTACTACCGCTCAATGGAAGAATCACCGGATCAATATCATTGATACCCCGGGTCACGTTGACTTCACGGTTGAAGTTGAACGTTCCCTTCGTGTACTAGACGGAGCGGTTGGCGTATTTAGCGCTAAAGAAGGGGTAGAACCTCAGTCCGAAACCGTTTGGAGACAAGCTGACAAATATGGTGTTCCTCGTATTGCTTACGTGAATAAGATGGACATCATTGGTGCGGATTACCTAGCTGTTGTTGAATCCATGCATGAGAAGCTTGGTGCCAACGCAGTTGCGATTCAACTTCCGATTGGTGCAGAAAATGATTTCAGAGGCATCATCGATTTGATTGAACAAAAAGCATACATGTATAAAGATGACCTTGGTAAAGAGATGGAAATTATCGATGTTCCTGCTGAGTTTGCTGACAAGGTTGAAGAACTCCGCATGGAACTTATTGAGAAGGTCGCTGAACTGGATGAAGATCTGACCATGAAATACCTGGAAGGTGAAGAAATCACTGTGGATGAGCTGAAAAAAGCTCTTCGTAAAGGTGTTTGTGAAGTTAAAATCTTCCCTGTAGTTTGCGGATCTTCCTACCGTAACAAAGGGGTTCAGCTGATGCTGGACGCAGTTATTGATTACCTGCCTTCCCCGGTAGACGTTCCGGACATTAAAGGTCAACTTGAAGATGGTACTGAAACTGTTCGCAAATCTTCCGATGATGAACCGTTTGCCGCACTGGCATTCAAAATTATGACGGACCCTTATGTCGGTAAACTGACATTCTTCCGTGTATACTCCGGAATTCTTCAATCAGGTTCTTATGTTTTGAATGCAACAAAAGGCAAACGTGAACGTATTGGTCGTATCCTTCAAATGCATGCGAACAGCCGTCAAGAAATCAGTGAAGTATTCTCCGGAGATATCGCGGCAGCTGTTGGTTTGAAAGATACAGGTACAGGTGATACCCTTTGTGATGAGAAAAATCCGGTTATCCTGGAATCCATGAACTTCCCTGATCCCGTTATTGACATTGCGGTAGAGCCTAAAACTAAGGCAGACCAAGATAAATTAGGTGTTGCTCTGGCCAAACTGACAGAAGAAGACCCTACTCTTCGTGCTAAGACTAATGAAGAAACAGGCCAAACCATTCTTTCAGGTATGGGTGAGCTTCATCTTGACATCATTGTGGACCGTTTACGCCGTGAATTCAAAGTAGATACCAATGTTGGTAAACCGCAGGTTGCTTATCGTGAAACTTTCCGTGCTTCTGCTAAGGTAGAAGGTAAATTCGTTCGCCAATCCGGTGGTCGCGGACAATACGGCCATTGTTGGGTTGAGTTCGAACCGCTTGAACCGGGAACAGGTTTCCAATTTGAAAGCAAAATTGTGGGTGGAGCTATTCCTCGCGAATATATCGCTCCAATTCAAGCCGGTATCGAAGAGTCCATGCAAAACGGTGTACTCGCTGGTTACCCAGTTGTAGATATCAAAGCTACAGTTGTTGATGGTTCCTACCACGATGTCGACTCCTCTGAAATGGCGTTCAAAATCGCTGGTTCCATGGCGCTGAAAGCTGCAAAAGACAAATGTCAACCAGTTATTCTTGAGCCTATGATGAAAGTGGAAGTTACCGTTCCTGAAGAGTATATGGGAGACGTTATGGGTGACCTTAACTCCCGTCGTGGACGTATTGAAGGCATGGATAACCGTGCGGGTGCACAAATCATTCGTGCGAAAGTACCTCTTTCCGAAATGTTCGGATACTCCACAACGCTGCGTTCCAGAACACAAGGCCGCGGTGTTTTCTCCATGGAGCTTTCTCATTATGAAGAAGTGCCTAAGTCCATTGCAGATGAAATCATCTCAAAGAACAAAGGCGCATAAAATAACTTTTAACCATTTAAGGAGGATATGTTTAAAATGGCAAAGGCTAAATTTGAACGTAATAAACCGCATGTTAACATCGGTACAATTGGTCACGTTGACCATGGTAAAACAACTCTGACTGCTGCTATTACTACTGTGCTTTCCAAAACTTATGGCGGTGCTGCAATTGCATTCGACCAAATCGACAAAGCACCAGAAGAGCGCGAGCGTGGTATCACCATTTCCACATCTCACGTAGAATATGAAACTGACAAACGCCACTATGCACACGTTGACTGCCCAGGCCATGCTGACTATGTTAAAAACATGATCACTGGTGCTGCGCAAATGGACGGAGCGATCCTGGTAGTTTCCGCTGCCGACGGTCCTATGCCACAAACTCGTGAGCACATCCTTTTGTCCCGTCAGGTAGGCGTACCTTACATCGTAGTATTCATGAACAAGTGCGATATGGTTGAAGACGAAGAACTTCTTGAACTGGTTGAAATGGAAATTCGCGATCTTCTTTCCGAGTATGAATTCCCTGGTGATGACACTCCAATTATCCGTGGATCTGCTCGTGAAGCACTGATGAACCCTGATGGAGAATGGGCTAAGAAAGTCATTGAACTGTTCGAACAAATCGATGAGTATATCCCAACTCCAGAACGCGATACTGACAAACCTTTCTTGATGCCAGTTGAGGACGTATTCTCCATCACTGGTCGTGGTACTGTTGCTACTGGCCGTGTTGAGCGTGGTGTAGTTAAAGTATCTGACGAGGTTGAAATCGTTGGTCTTGTTGAAGAAACTAAGAAAACCGTTGTAACTGGTGTGGAAATGTTCCGTAAGCTTCTTGATTCCGCTCAAGCTGGTGATAACATCGGTGCCCTTCTTCGTGGTGTAGACCGCAAAGAAATCGAGCGTGGACAAGTATTGGCCAAACCGGGTTCTGTTAACCCACATACTCAATTTACTGCTCAAGTATACGTACTGACTAGCGAAGAGGGTGGCCGTCATAAGCCTTTCTTCCCTGGATACCGTCCTCAGTTCTACTTCCGTACTACGGACGTAACGGGTGTAATCCAGCTTCCGGAAGGTACTGACATGGTTATGCCTGGTGATAACATCACCGTTACTGTTGAACTGATCGCGCCAATCGCTATCGAAGAAGGAACTCGCTTCGCGATTCGTGAAGGCGGACGTACAGTAGGTGCCGGTGCAGTAGCATCCATCATTAAGTAATATCTCTTCTAGAAGAATAGAAAAAACAAATAAATGAAACTTGTATTGGAACGAATTGTACTGTAACGAGAAAGACCCTGTTGCCGATTCGGCAGCAGGGTTTATTTCTTACTATATAATAGAAAGAATCAATTTCATAAAACTTCTGGTGAGCGTTTAATTGAGAAGATATAGATAAATACAGTTCAAATTTATCTATATCTTGTACCAGTTCGGATGGAAATCTAAGTTATGAAATTGATTCAGAAAGAATAAAGTTTGCTGTTTTTCTTGCATTATAGAGAAATGTTTTATATAATAGTGAACGTTGGTCTGTGACGTTGCGATGATGTGAGAGGTTGCTGACACACCCGGTCCCTTTGCCATGGGAGAGGTGTTCAGGAGATTTTCACGGAGTATGTCCGATACTAAATTGGGCGATAGAAGGAGGGACTTATATGGCAAAGCAAAAAATCCGTATTCGTTTGAAAGCATATGATCATAGAGTTATTGATCAATCTGCTGAGAAAATCGTGGAAACAGCAAAAAGATCCGGCGCAGGTGTGTCTGGTCCTATTCCGCTTCCGACTGAGAAGCAAATTATCACGATTCTTCGTGCGGTACACAAGTACAAGGATTCCAGAGAACAATTCGAAATGCGCACTCATAAGCGTCTGATCGATATTGTGAACCCTACACCACAAACTGTAGATGCTCTGATGCGCCTTGACTTGCCGTCCGGTGTAGACATCGAAATTAAACTGTAAGTGACTATATAGCATAAAAGTGAGAAAGAAAAGAGGTGTCAACGATGACTAAAGGTATCTTAGGTAAAAAACTTGGGATGACTCAAGTATTTACTCCGGAAGGTCTGGTAGTACCGGTTACTGTCATTCAAGCCGGTCCTTGCGTGGTTCTTCAAAAGAAAGATTCCGAGAACGACGGTTATGAAGCCATCCAAGTTGGTTTTGAAGATAAAAAAGAAAAAAGAGCTAACAAGCCTGAAATTGGCCATGCCAAGAAAGCTAATACAACGCCTAAGCGCTACGTGCAAGAATTCCGTGGAGTTCAGTTATCAGATTATGAAGTTGGCCAGGAGCTGAAAGCTGATCTGTTTGCTGAGGGAGAATTCGTTGACGTAACCGGTACATCCAAAGGTAAAGGATTCCAAGGTGTAATTAAAAGACATAACCAGTCAAGAGGACCTATGTCTCACGGTTCCCGTTACCATCGCGGTCCTGGTTCCATGGGTTCCATTGCAGCCAACCGTGTATTTAAGGGTAAGAACCTCCCAGGACATATGGGACATGAAACGGTGACTTTACAAAATCTTCAAGTAATTAAAGTGGATGCAGAACGTAATGTGATTTTGGTAAAAGGATCTATCCCTGGACCGAAAAACAGCTATGTTAAAGTGCAATCCGCAGTTAAAAAGTAAGAAAGGAGGAAGACTGATGCCAAAAGTAGCTTTATATAACGTACAAGGTACTCAGGTAGGTGAAGTAGAACTATCTGATGCAGTATTCGGAATTGAGCCTCATGTACACGTGTTGCATGAAGCCGTAGTTATGCAACAAGCATCCCTTCGTCAAGGTACACACAAAACCAAGGGCCGCTCTGAAGTTCGCGGTGGCGGACGCAAGCCGTGGAAACAAAAGGGAACGGGACGTGCTCGCCAAGGTAGTATTCGTGCGCCTCAATGGAAAGGTGGCGGTACTGTTTTCGGACCTACGCCTCGCAGCTATGCTTACAAACTGCCTAAGAAGGTTCGCCGCTTGGCAATCAAATCGGCTTTATCTTCTAAAGTGATTGATAATGAGATCGTAGTTCTGGATGATCTGGCTATGGCTCAACCAAAAACAAAAGAATTTGCAGCAATTCTGACCAACCTCAAGGTTGAACGTAAAGCGCTGGTTGTAGCTTCTGAGCATGATGAGAACGTAGCTCGCTCTGCCCGTAACATTCCAGGCGTGAAGTTTCTTGCTGCTGATGGAATCAACGTATTGGACGTATTGGGATATGACAAATTGATCATTACGAAAGATGCGGTTCAGAAGGTAGAGGAGGTGCTTGCACAATGAAAAACCCACGCGATATAATCAAGCGTCCGGTTATCACTGAACGTACTGCTGACATGATGGCAGATAAGAAATACGTATTTGAAGTAGATATCCGTGCTAACAAAGTGGAAATTAAGCAAGCCATCGAACAAATTTTTAAAGTGAAAGTTACTAAAGTAAACACTTTGAGAATGCCAGCCAAGCCTAAACGATACGGCCGTTATAATGGATATACTTCCGAGTGGAAGAAAGCTTTTGTAACACTTAGTGAAGATAGCAAAGAGCTGGAATTCTTTGAATCGGTATAAGAAACTAGAAAGTAAGGAGGGAATCTAGGTGCCAATTAAAAAGTATAAACCAACATCCCCGGCTCGACGTGCAATGTCGGTTTCTACATTCGAGGAAATCACCACGTCTACTCCGGAGAAATCCTTGCTAGCTCCGCTTAGCAAAACGGCTGGACGTAACAACCAAGGTAAAATTACAGTTCGTCACCATGGTGGTGGACATAAGCGTAAATACCGGATTATTGACTTCAAACGGAACAAAGATGGAATACCAGGACGCGTTGCTACAATTGAGTACGATCCTAACCGTTCCGCTAACATTGCTCTGATTCACTACTTGGATGGTGAGAAGAGATACATCATCGCTCCGAACGGCTTGAAAGTCGGAGATATGATCCAATCCGGTACAGATGCGGATATCAAAGTAGGTAACTGCCTTCCTCTGGAAAAAATTCCGGTCGGTTCGGTTATCCACAACATTGAACTGAAACCTGGTAAAGGTGGGCAACTGGTACGCGCAGCCGGTACCGAAGCTCAGCTTCTTGGTAAAGAAGACAAATATGTAACTATTCGTCTTTCCTCCGGTGAAGTTCGTAAAGTGCTGAAAGTTTGCCGCGCCACGATCGGATCTGTGGGCAACAAAGACCATGAGCTTATTAAGATTGGTAAAGCTGGACGTAACCGCTGGTTAGGTAAGAGACCAGAAGTTCGCGGGGTTGTTATGAACCCTAACGATCACCCTCACGGTGGTGGTGAAGGTCGTGCTCCGATCGGTCGTAAGTCTCCAATGTCTCCATGGGGTAAACCGACTCTTGGTTATAAAACTCGTAAAAAAGGCAAAGCTTCTGACAAGTACATTGTACGTGGTCGCACGAAGTAAAACAGCTTTCGAATTTAACCTTAAGGATCAGAGAAGGGAGGAGCATCAATGGGACGCAGCCTGAAGAAAGGGCCATTTGTTGATGGTCATCTAATGAAAAAAATTGAAGAAATGAACGAAGCGAACAAAAAGGTTGTTATTAAGACCTGGTCTCGCCGTTCTACGATCTTCCCGCAATTCGTAGGACATACGGTTGCTGTATATGATGGAAGAAAACATGTTCCTGTGTATGTGACAGAGGATATGGTTGGGCACAAGCTCGGTGAATTTGCGCCTACTCGTACTTACAAAGGACACGTTGACGATAAGAAAACGAAACGCTAACAGCGATTTTTCTCTGAGAGGAGGTACTACCTATGCAAGCAAAAGCTGCTGCTAATCATGTTCGGATTGCTCCTCGTAAAGTGCAATTGGTTATTGACTTGATCCGGGGCAAGGCAGTGGGTGAGGCGATTGCGATTCTTCGTCACACTCCTAAAGCGGCATCTCCAGTCGTGGAGAAATTGCTTAACTCTGCTATTGCTAATGCAGAGCATAATCATTCGTTAGATCCTAACAAACTGGTGATCAGCGAAATTTATGTGAACCAAGGACCAACTATGAAACGCTTCCGTCCTCGCGCAATGGGATGTGCAAGCCGTATTAATAAACGTACCAGTCATATTACATTGGTTGTATCTGAGAAATAAGGAGGGATAAAGTATGGGTCAAAAAGTAAGCCCGGTGGGCCTTAGAATAGGTGTTATTCGCGATTGGGAATCCAAGTGGTACGCAGACAAAGATTTCGGCGCATTGCTGATTGAAGATGTGAAGATCCGTGAGTTCTTGAAGAACAAACTGAAAGACTCCGCCGTTTCTCACATTGATATAGAGCGCGCGGCTAACCGTGTGAACGTAACTATTCACACAGCTAAACCAGGAATGGTAATTGGTAGAGGCGGATCTGAAGTTGAAGCAATCCGTGCTCACATTGCCAGAATGACTGGTAAGAAAATTCATATCAACATCTCTGAAGTGAAAAACCCAGAGCTGGATGCGATTCTTGTAGCTGAAAGCATTGCACAACAACTGGAACGTCGTGTTTCTTTCCGTCGTGCTATGAAGCAAGCTATCCAAAGAACCATGAGAGCTGGAGCTAAAGGGATTAAAGTTACAACAAGCGGACGTCTAGGCGGAGCGGATATCGCCCGTTCAGAAGGATATAGCGAAGGAACAGTTCCCCTTCACACACTTCGCGCAGATATTGATTATGGTACTGCAGAAGCTCATACAACATATGGCCGTACTGGTGTTAAAGTATGGATCTATCGTGGAGAGGTACTTCCGACTGCTAAGAAAAAGGCTGCTACGGAAGGAGGAAATTAATCATGTTAATGCCAAAACGTGTGAAACACCGTAAAGAGCATCGTGGAAGCATGAAAGGCCGCGCAAAAGGCGGTACTGAAGTGGCTTTCGGTGAATACGGTCTTCAGGCTCTTGAGCCAGCGTGGGTAACTAACCGTCAGATTGAGGCTGCTCGTATTGCCATGACTCGTTACATCAAGCGTGGTGGTAAAGTATGGATTAAAATCTTCCCATCCAAGCCAATTACGCAAAAACCGTTTGAAGTTCGTATGGGTAGCGGTAAAGGTAACGTAGAAAAATGGGTTAGTGTTGTTAAACCGGGCAAAATCATGTTTGAGCTTGCCGGTGTTAGCGAAGAAGTCGCACGCGAAGCGATGCGTCTTGCAGCTCACAAACTTCCTGTAAAATGTAAGTTTGTGAAAAGAGAAGAAGTAGGTGGTGAAGCAAATGAAGGCTAGTGAATTTCGCAACTTAACCACTGCTGAGATCGAACAAAAAATTTCTGGATTTAAAGAAGAACTCTTTAACCTCCGTTTTCAACTAGCTACCGGTCAACTGGATAACCCAGTAAAGATTCGTGAACTGCGCAAAGAAATAGCGCGAGCGAAGACTGTTTTGCGTGAAAGAGAGTTAGGGATTGGCTAACACAATTCAGAGAGGAGGGTTCGTGCATGGCAGAACGTAACGAACGTAAAGTCCAAATCGGTAAAGTGGTCAGTGATAAAATGGATAAAACCATCGTAGTTGCTGTCGAAACTTACAAAAAACACGATTTGTACCACAAACGGATTAAATATACGAAAAAATTCAAAGCTCATGACGAAAACAATGACGCTAAAATCGGCGACACTGTAAAAATCATGGAAACTCGTCCGCTCTCCAAAGACAAGCGTTTCAGACTTGTGGAGATCGTAGAAAAAGCGGTAATTATTTAATCGACAAGGTGAACGAAAGGAGGGTTTAAGATGATTCAACCTTTATCTCGGCTGAAAGTTGCTGATAACTCCGGTGCAAAGAAGCTCATGTGTATCCGTGTATTAGGCGGAACCGGCCGTCGTGCTGCTAACATCGGTGATCTGATCATCTGCTCTGTGAAAGAAGCAACACCAGGGGGCGTTGTCAAGAAAGGTGATGTAGTAACTGCGGTTATCGTACGTACGAAAAGCGGTGCACGCCGTAAAGACGGTTCTTACATTTCTTTCGATGAGAACGCAGCGGTTATTGTGAAAGACGATAAGAGCCCTCGTGGAACTCGTATTTTCGGACCGGTTGCCCGTGAACTTCGTGAAAGAGACTTCATGAAGATCGTTTCTCTGGCTCCTGAAGTTATCTAATTAATTGGTTTCCCGCTAGAAAGCTGAACGTGAGTCATTATTTCGGCGGAGGCTTGTAGGAGGTGTAAAGGAATATGCCAAAACAAAAAAAGAGACTGGAATCTCATAATCATAAACTTCATGTGAAAAAAGATGACACTGTCATCGTGATCACAGGTAAGGACAAAGGGAAAAAGGGCCGTGTAATCGCCGCATATCCTCGTCAAAACCGCGTACTGGTTGAAGGCGTAAATATGGTAAAGAAACATGCGAAGCCTTCCCAACAAAATCCTCAAGGCGGTATCTTGAACCAAGAGGCTGCTATCCACGTTTCCAACGTGATGCTTGTTGATCCGAAGAGCGGAAAACCTACACGCGTAGGATACAAAGTAATGGACAACGGCAAGAAAGTTCGCGTAGCGAAAAAATCTGGTGAAGTCATCGATTAATTCAAATAAAGGCGGAAAGGAGGCCATCTGAATGACAGCGAGAATGAAAGATCGTTTTCTGAACGAAATTACTCCTGCTTTAATGCAAAAATTTAACTACACCACTGTAATGCAAGTGCCAAAAGTAGAGAAAGTAGTTATCAACATGGGTGTTGGTGAAGCTGTATCAAACTCCAAAGTACTTGATAGCGCAGTTGAAGATATGCAAAAGATTTCTGGTCAAAAGCCGGTTATCACAAGAGCGAAAAAATCCATTGCCGGTTTTAAACTTCGTGAAAATATGCCAATTGGTGTAAAAGTAACCCTGCGTGGTGAGCGTATGTATCACTTCCTTGACAAGCTATTCAACGTAGCTCTTCCACGTGTGCGTGACTTCCGCGGAGTATCCAGCAAAGCTTTTGACGGTCGCGGTAACTATACGCTTGGCCTGAAAGAACAGCTGATTTTCCCTGAGATTGAGTATGATCAGGTTGATAAAGTACGCGGTATGGACGTGGTTATCGTAACTACTGCAAAAACTGATGAAGAAGCTCGTGAATTGCTATCTGAACTCGGAATGCCGTTTGTAAAATAAGTTTAAATAACTGGAGGGACTTTCTAAGGAAAGCTCCTATAGCGGAGGTGTAAAATTAAGTGGCAAAAACTTCGATGAAAGTGAAGCAACAACGTCCCCCTAAGTATAAAGTGCGGGCCTGCACTCGTTGCGAACGCTGCGGTCGTCCCCACTCCGTACTTCGTAAGTTTAAAATTTGCAGAATTTGTTTCCGTGAATTAGCATACAAAGGTCAGATTCCAGGTGTTCGTAAGGCAAGCTGGTAATCATCCTATTTTCGGGAAGGAGGTTTACACATATGGTAATGTCAGATCCAATTGCAGATATGCTTACTCGCATTCGTAATGCAAACATTGTTCGTCATGAAACAGTGGAAATCCCGGCTTCCAAGGTGAAGAGAGAGATCGCTGAAATCCTTAAAAAAGAAGGATTCATTCGTGACGCTGAATATATCGAGGATAACAAGCAAGGGATTATTCGTCTGTTCCTGAAATACGGACCAAACAGCGAGCGTGTTATTACTGGTCTGAAAAGAATCAGTAAACCAGGACTCCGTGTTTACACGAAGAGCCAAGAAATCCCGCGCGTGCTTGGTGGACTGGGGATTGCAATCATCTCCACATCCAAAGGCGTTATGACCGATAAAGAAGCTCGTCAAAACAAAGCTGGCGGAGAAGTTGTCTGCTACGTTTGGTAATTCCCTAGCTTAATTGAATGGAGGTGCAAAGATGTCTCGTATTGGCCGCAAACCAATCGCAATCCCATCTGGTGTTGATGTAACATTAAACAATACCCTGATTACTGTTAAAGGACCAAAAGGTACACTTTCCCGTGAACTTCACAAAGACATGAAAGTGAATGTGGAGAACAACGAAATTACCGTCGAGCGTCCTTCTGAACATAAACTTCATCGTTCCCTGCACGGTACTACCCGAACTGTAATAGCTAACATGGTGAATGGTGTCACTGAAGGTTTCATTAAGACGCTGGAACTGGTAGGTGTAGGTTACCGTGCTAACAAATCTGGAGATAAGCTTGTATTGAACGTGGGTTACTCCCATCCGGTAGAAATTACTCCGGAAAAAGGCATTGAATTTGAAGTAGTTAACAATACAAAAGTTATTGTACGCGGTATCGACAAAGAGCGTGTAGGTGCGGTTGCAGCAAATATCCGTTCCGTACGTCTTCCTGAGCCTTACAAAGGTAAAGGAATCAAGTACGAGGGCGAACGTATTATCCGTAAAGAAGGTAAAGCTGGTAAGAAGAAATAAGATCGGCAGCCAGTTGATCGCTTCTTAATTTTTGGATGAAAGGAGTGCGAACGATGATCAGCAAAGGTGATAAGAACAAAGCTCGTCTGAAAAGACATCTGCGTGTTCGTAAAAAAATTCAAGGGACTTCTGAGCGCCCTCGTCTGAATGTATACCGTTCCTCCAAGCATATGTACGCACAAATCATCGATGATGTAAAAGGCGTAACTTTAGTATCTGCATCCACTCTGGATAAAGATCTTAAAGGTGAAGTTGAAAATGGCGGTAACGTAGAAGCAGCACGTAAGGTTGGCGAATTGATCGCAAAACGTGCCAAAGAAAATGGCCTGACTAACGTGGTATTTGACCGTGGTGGATACTTATACCATGGACGTGTTCAAGCATTAGCGGATGCAGCCCGTGAAGCAGGGCTTGAATTCTAGAACTTATTTACAAGGAGGTAAAAGACTTGCGTGTAGATCCTAACACTTTAGAGCTAACTGAAAAAGTTGTTAATATTAACCGCGTAGCTAAAGTAGTAAAAGGCGGACGCCGTTTCAGCTTTAGTGCTCTTGTCGTTGTTGGCGACGGCAACGGCTGGGTTGGCGCTGGTATCGGTAAAGCATCCGAAGTCCCAGATGCCATTCGCAAAGGTATCGAAGATGCCAAGAAAAACCTGATCCACATTCCTATCGTAGGTACAACCATTCCACACCAAGTAACAGGACGTTTCGGTGCAGGCCGCGTACTGTTGAAGCCGGCATCCGAAGGTACTGGGGTAATCGCAGGCGGACCGGTTCGTGCGGTTCTTGAGCTTGCTGGAATTGGTGACATTCTGACTAAATCGCTAGGTTCTTCCAACTCCATGAACATGGTGAATGCTACTCTGGAAGGTCTTCAGCGCCTGAAGAGAGCGGAAGAAGTAGCTAAGCTTCGCGGAAAAACCGTAGAAGAGTTATTAGGTTAGGAGGGGTAAACATGGCTAAACAATTACAGATTACCCTGAAACGCAGTCTGATCGGACGCCCTGAGTCACAACGTACGACTATTCGTACATTAGGACTGCGCAAAGTGAACCATACTGTTGTACAAAAAGATACACCTGCTATCCGTGGTATGGTGAATCAAGTAAGCCATCTGGTTGAAGTTAAAGAAATCGAGGCGTAATGCTTTAAATCAAAGTTCTAAGGAGGTGCAACGATGAAGTTACATGAACTAAGTCCTGCCACTGGTGCCCGTCACACTCGTAAGCGTGTTGGTAGAGGTATCGGAAGTGGTTTAGGTAAAACTGCTGGTCGTGGACACAAAGGTCAAAATGCACGTTCCGGTGGAGGTGTTCGTCCTGGTTTTGAGGGTGGACAAAACCCACTGTATCGTCGATTGCCAAAACGTGGTTTCAACAACCCGACACGGAAAGAATATGCAGTAGTGAATGTGGAGGAACTCAACAAGTTCGCAGCAGGTACGGAAGTTACTCCTGAAGTTCTGATGGAGTACGGTATCGTAAATGCTCCTAAAGATGGCATCAAGATCTTAGGCAACGGAGAGTTGACTGTAAAGCTAACAGTTAAAGCGAATAAGTTCTCTCAATCTGCGGTAGATAAGATCCAGGCTGCCGGCGGTCAATCCGAGGTGATTTAATGTTTCGCACCCTATCCAATATCTTTAAGGTAGAAGATTTGCGCAAGAGAATTATTTTCACGCTTCTTGTGTTGATCATCTATAGATTAGGTTCGTTTATCCCGGTACCTAATATTAACACTGAGCTTCTCAAAGTGCAGGATCAGGCAACGCAGGCCGATGTGTTCGGATTGTTAAATACCTTCTCCGGTGGAGCACTGTTCCAATTCTCCATCTTTGCGATGGGAATTGTACCGTACATTACAGCATCGATTATCGTACAACTCCTCTCTATGGATGTTGTCCCCAAGTTCACCCAATGGTCGAAAGAAGGGGAAGTAGGGCGTAAAAAAATTACACAGGTAACCCGATATGGTACAATCATATTGGGGCTTATTCAAGCTTTCGGGCTGGCAATTGGTTTTAACAGGATGTTTAATGGTCTTGTTAAAGACCCGAGTTTCACTACTTATGCGATGATTGCGATTGTAATTACTGCTGGAACAGCATTCTTAATGTGGTTAGGGGAACAAATCACCGAGAATGGCATCGGAAACGGGATATCGATCATCATTTTCTCGGGTATCGTCGCGGGAATTCCTGGTGGCATTCGTAAACTTTTCATTGGAGAGTTTATAAAGGCGGATGGAGCTCTTTTCTTGAACATCGTGAAAGTGGTATTGTTGGTAGTGGTGGTTATCGCCATCATTGTCGGTGTTATTTTTGTACAACAAGGGGTTCGGAAGATCCCGGTTCAATACGCAAAGCGCGTAGTAGGCCGTAAGATGTACGGTGGCCAAAGCACTCACATTCCTTTGAAAGTGAATGCAGCAGGGGTTATCCCGGTAATCTTCGCAATCTCTCTGCTTTCCTTCCCGGTTCTTATTGCAAACTTTTGGGCTGGAAGTGCGGTTACGAACTGGATCAATGCTTACTTGAACTTAAATAACTCTTCACCGCTAGCGATTGTACTTTACGTACTGCTGATTATTGGATTCACCTATTTCTACACCTTCGTACAGATCAATCCGGTTCAAATGGCGGATCAAATGAAAAAGAATGGCGGATATATACCAGGCGTTCGCCCGGGTAAACCGACATCCGGTTATTTGACCAAGGTGATGTCCAGAATTACCCTTTCGGGAGCAATTTTTCTGGCACTCATCTCTATCCTGCCGATGATCCTGGGTGCAGCTGCCGGCCTTGATAGCTCGATTCGGATCGGCGGTACTTCCCTTCTGATTCTGGTGGGTGTGGGATTGGAGACCATGAAGCAGATTGAAAGCCAATTGATGAAGCGCCATTACAAAGGCTTTATTAATAAATAGCAAATAGGTACTGGTGTTGGCAGCTTAGCATGCGGCATCGGCACCTATTGTGCTTTTCGTATTGCCAAGCGCAACCTGAGGAGGGGAACGAATTGAATATTATTTTTATGGGTCCTCCTGGTGCAGGCAAAGGTACACAGGCGGAAAAAATTGTAAGTGATTTTCAAATTCCTCATATCTCAACAGGTGATGCTTTTCGTTTAGCCATGAGCCAAGGCACGCCACTGGGCATTAAAGCTAAGGGCTATGTGGATAAGGGACTTCTGGTTCCTGACGAAATCACAAACGGAATCGTTAAAGAAAGATTGGAGCAGCCGGATTGTGCCAAAGGTTTTCTTTTGGACGGATATCCAAGAACCATTGCACAGGCGGATGCACTCGATGAGATGTTAAAGTCTCAATCCAGACAGATTGACCACGTCATGAATTTGACTGTTGATCGCGAATTGCTACTAGCTAGATTAACAGGTCGCAGAATTTGCAAATCCTGTGGTGCTACGTACCATGTGTTGTTCAATCCTCCTAAGCATGAAGGTATTTGTGATAAATGCGGTGGTGAATTGTATCAAAGATCAGATGATACGGAAGAAAAAGTCGGTACTCGTTTAGATGAGTACACAAATAAAACGGCTCCGCTGCTGGATTATTACCGTCAAAAAGGAATTCTGCGAGAGGTTAACGGTGAACAGGATATAACCGCGGTTACTTCTGAAATTAGCTCTATATTGCGAGGTCAGACTGAATGATCCGTTGTAAGTCCGAAGTTGAACTTAAGCTGATGCGGGAAGCTGGACGTATTGTTGCGGACACTCACCGTTTATTGGCAGAAGCGATTTGTCCGAATATTACAACCAAGGAACTGGATCAGATAGCAGAAGACTTTATACGCAGTCAAGGGGCAATTCCATCTTTTAAAGGTTACAATGGTTTTCCTGGCAGCATTTGTGCTTCAGTCAATGATGAGTTAGTGCATGGCATTCCTGGCGAAAGAAAGCTGCTCGAGGGCGACATCATCAGCATCGATATCGGTGCCGAGTTTCAAGGGTATCATGGTGACTCTGCTTGGACCTACGGGGTTGGGCAGATATCCGAGGAAGCAAAGAGACTCTTGGAGGTTACCGAATTATCTTTGTTTGCGGGACTTGCGGAAGCAAAACCGGATGCGCGTCTTTATACAGTCTCTCACGCTATCCAAAAATGCATTGAAGATGCTAAAATGTCAGTGGTGCGCGAATATGTGGGCCATGGGATTGGAACCCGCATGCATGAAGAACCTCAAATCCCGAATTACGGTATCCCAAACAGAGGTCCTGCCTTAAAGCCCGGCATGACATTAGCCATTGAGCCTATGGTGATTGCAGGCAAAAGACATGTCAGAACACTTAAGGATAACTGGACTGTTGTAACAGTGGACGGTTCCTTGTGTGCTCACTTTGAACATACGATTGCGGTTACGGATGACGGTTACGAAATCCTGACTAAATCAAAGGCGTAGGTGAAAGCGAGTGGACAAAGAACGTAGCCCTGGGAAGGGGCAAATCGTAAAGGTTCTTCGTGGAAGAGATGCCGGAAAGTATGCTGTGGTGATCGGTTTGGTGGATGAGAAATTTGTCTTGATAGCAGATGGGGACAAACGGAAATTCGACCAGCCGAAGAAGAAAAACATTCAACATCTTGAATTGCAGGATACAATTAGTGGCGAGGTTGTAAGGAGCTTAGAGGAAAGCAACCGCGTGACGAACGGAAAATTAAGGTACGCGCTTGCCAAGTTTATGGAAAGTCAGCCATCTGAAGCCGATGAGAAAGGAGAATGACTGTGGCCAAAGAAGATGTAATTGAAGTAGAAGGTACAGTGATTGAACCTCTTCCAAACGCCATGTTCAAAGTTGAACTGGAAAATGGTCATAAGATTTTAGCCCACGTTTCTGGTAAAATCAGAATGCACTTTATCCGGATCCTGCCCGGTGATAAAGTTACCGTGGAACTATCCCCTTATGACTTAACAAGAGGCCGTATAACCTATCGATTTAAATAAAGCGGAGTATACCTCAAGGGAACTCCAATTGTCGTTACAGATGCACAGGTTTTTGGAAAGTGGTTTTTCTTTAATGAAAAACACGCAGGCTTTCGACAATAGTTTCTGATATAGAAACTTCTAGGAGGTAATCAAAATGAAGGTAAGACCGTCGGTCAAGCCAATTTGTGAAAAATGCAAAGTCATTCGCCGCAAAGGCAATGTAATGGTTATTTGTGAAAATCCTAAACACAAGCAAAAACAAGGTTAATCAAAGGGAGGTGCATGTAGTACATGGCACGTATAGCAGGTGTAGACTTACCTCGTGACAAGCGCGTTATCATCGCGTTGACTTACATTTTTGGGATCGGTAAAACAACCGCTCAAAAAATCATTAATGAAACAGGCGTAAATCCGGATACTCGCGTACGCGATCTGACTGAAGATGAAATCAGCAAGATTCGTGACGTAATCGACAAGCAGTTGAAGGTAGAAGGGGATCTTCGTCGTGAGATCGCTTTGAACATTAAGCGCCTTGTGGAAATCGGATGCTACCGTGGTATTCGTCATCGCCGTGGACTGCCGGTCCGTGGACAACGAACGAAAACAAATGCCCGTACTCGCAAAGGTCCTCGTCGTACCGTAGCTAACAAGAAAAAATAATAAAGGGGGTAAGAGATAAATGGCAAAAGCTAAAAAAGTGGTTCGTACTAAACGTCGTGACCGTAAAAATATTGAATCCGGAGTAGCGCATATCCGTTCAACTTTTAACAATACCATCGTAACCATTACGGATCCTCATGGTAACGCGATTTCTTGGGCAAGTTCCGGTAATCTTGGTTTCAAAGGTTCCCGTAAAAGCACTCCGTTCGCGGCTCAAATGGCAGCTGAAACAGCAGCTAAAGCAGCGATGGAGCATGGGATGAAAGTAGTTGAAGTTATGGTTAAAGGTCCAGGAGCCGGTCGTGAAGCAGCGATCCGTTCCCTGCAAGCAGCTGGTCTTGAAGTTAACCTGATTAAAGACGTAACTCCAATTCCGCATAACGGCTGCCGCCCTCCAAAACGTCGTCGCGTATAATTTTGCAGCGGGTTGTGGTATAAATATTCCTAACATGTGAATAATGATGTTGAAGGATAGGCATACTACATGGTTTATGACTAAAAAGTCCGGGGAAACGACGTTTTGAAGGAGGGTTCATTTCATGATCGAAATCGAAAAACCAAAAATAGAAACCGTATCTGTCAATGAGGATGGTTCGTACGGCAAATTTGTAGTCGAACCTCTTGAGCGTGGATATGGGACAACTTTAGGCAACTCACTACGTCGTATCTTACTTTCGTCACTGCCGGGTGCAGCAGTAACTTCTGTACAAATTGACGGGGTTCTTCATGAGTTTTCGACCATCCCTGGGGTTATCGAAGACGTGACGGAGATTATCCTGAACCTGAAAGGATTATCCCTGAAGATTCATTCCGACGAGGAAAAGATACTGGAAATTGATGTTGAAGGAGAAGGTAGAGTCGTAGCCGGAGATATTCGCGCGGATAGCGACGTGGAAATCCTAAACCCGGATCTTCATATTGCTACGTTATCTTCTGACGCACGTTTGCATATGCGCATTCATGCAGGAAGAGGGCGCGGTTATGTCCAAGCTGATAAAAACAAATCGGAAGATCAACCGATCGGTGTTATTCCGGTTGATTCCATCTACACTCCTATCACCCGTGTCAACTACAGCGTGGAAAACACTCGTGTCGGCCAAGTGACCAACTATGACAAGCTAACGCTTGAAGTATGGACAGATGGCAGCATTCGCCCTGAAGAGGCTGTGAGCCTTGGCGCAAAGATTTTGACGGAGCATCTCATGCTGTTTGTAGGCCTTACTGATGAGGCTAAAGACGCTGAGATTATGGTAGAAAAAGAAGAAGACAAGAAAGAAAAAGTTCTGGAGATGACTATCGAGGAATTGGATCTTTCTGTTCGTTCGTATAACTGTCTCAAGCGCGCTGGTATTAATACCGTGCAAGAGCTGATTACGAAGACCGAAGAAGATATGATGAAAGTACGCAATCTAGGACGCAAATCTCTTGAAGAAGTACAAGAAAAGCTCGAAGAGCTTGGGCTTGGCCTTCGTACTGAGGAATAATACGACCTAGAGAAGGAGGTTACAGAACATGGCATATCAAAAGCTAGGCCGTGATTCCAGCGCTCGTAAAGCACTTTTTCGTGACCTGGTAACGGACCTGTTTATTCATGAGCGCATTCAAACGACTGAAGCGAAAGCGAAAGAAGTTCGTTCTATCGCAGAAAAGCTGATTACTCTGGCTAAGCGTAATGATCTTCATGCACGCCGCCAAGTGGCCGCTTTCGTTCGCCGCGAAGATGCTAACGGAGAACAAGATGCAATTCAAAAGCTGTTTGCTGAGATTGCATTTCGTTATTCCGAGCGTCCAGGCGGGTACACCCGTATCCTGAAACTGGGTCCTCGTCGCGGTGATGCAGCTCCTATGGTATACCTGGAACTTGTAGATCGGGCATAATAACGGATGGGAAAGGGTGGACAGAATCCTAGGATTCTGCTGAAGCCCTTTTTTTGCACTCTGGTATCCGAAACCTATTGTGAGCGTGAAGAGCATCTCTACGGAGGCGTAAGATTTGAGAAACCTGCGTTTTACCCTCAGTTATGACGGAACGTCCTATTCGGGATTCCAAACACAGCCTGACGGCAATACGGTCCAAGATCAGTTGGAGGAAGCCATACACATGTTAACTGGAGAAAAAGTCAAAATAACTTCTTCCGGGCGGACGGATGCAGGTGTCCATGCACGGGGGCAAGTTGTAAACTTTTTGACTTCCTCCAGAATCCCTGTAGACAGATGGTGTCTTGCTCTTAATTCCAGGCTGCCCCGGGATATCGTTGTGTATGAAGCTGAGGAAGTGTCGCTTACTTTCCACTCGAGAAAATCCGCTAAACGGAAAACCTATTGTTATGAAATCCGTACCTCTCGGTTCCCGGATGTATTTCACCGGGCCTTTGAAGTGCATTATCCAACTCCTCTAAATATTGAAGCCATGAAAGAAGCACTGTCTTGCTTTATAGGAACTCATGATTTCACATCTTTCTGCACAACCAGAACGACTATGGAAAACCGTGTGAGAACGATATACGAAGCCAGGTTAGAATATTTACCGGATCAGGATGATCCCGCCCGGGGACTTATCCAGATTTATCTGACCGGTAGCGGATTTCTGTATAACATGGTTCGGATTATCGTTGGCACCATTTTGCAGGTTGGAGAAGGGAAAGAGAAGAGCTCGGAAATACCGGTGATTCTGGCTGCCAAGGACCGGAGAAAAGCAGGGCCGACAGCAATGGCCAAAGGGTTAACTCTTTGGAAAGTTGAGTATGAATGAAGCCAAAAATAGGCTTGCTATTCTAAGTTCAATCATGTAGAATATTATTTGGTATTTCATGGTCGGCTATCCCACAGCCCCGGATCATGCAAATAACCACATACATGATTTTGAACATGAATATGATTGAATATGAGATATATTTGTTTAGGAGGATAAAGCATGCGTACCACATATATGGCTAAACCGAATGAAGTTGAGCGCAAATGGTACATTATTGATGCTACTAATAAAACTCTGGGACGTCTGGCAAGTGAAGCGGCTAGCATTATCCGCGGTAAACACAAGACTCAATTCACACCACATGTGGATACTGGAGATTTCGTAATCATCATTAATGCCGAAAAAATTCATCTGACAGGTAAAAAACTGACAGATAAAAAATATTACCGCCATTCCATGCATCCAGGTGGTTTGAAAGTAACTACAGCCCAAGAAATGCTGAAAAATAAACCTGAGCGCATGTTGGAACTGGCTATCCACGGTATGTTGCCAAAGAACCGTCTTGGTAACTCAATGAAAACCAAGCTGAAAGTTTACGCAGGTTCGGAGCATCCGCATCAAGCACAAAAACCAGAAGTTTGGGAACTTCGCGGTTAATAGAAAGGGAGGACTGACTCGTGGCACAAGTTCAATACTATGGAACCGGTCGTCGTAAACATTCGGTAGCGCGTGTACGCCTTGTACCGGGTGAAGGACGTATCATTATCAATAAACGTGATCTTAACGATTACTTCGGCCATGAAACGCTGAAGCTGATTGTAAAACAGCCTCTGGCTTTGACTGAAACATTGAATAAATATGACGTTATCGTACTGGCCCATGGCGGCGGTATGAGCGGACAAGCGGGAGCCATCCGTCATGGGATTTCCCGTGCACTTTTGAAGGCAGATCCGGAAAGCCGCGGTTCTCTGAAGCGTGCAGGCTTCCTGACTCGTGACCCTCGTATGAAAGAACGTAAAAAATACGGTCTTAAAGCTGCTCGTCGCGCACCACAATTCTCTAAGCGTTAAGATCATTCCTGTATCAACAATTATTGCCCTTGGTCTACTTTGGCCAAGGGTTTTATTTTTTCTGCAGAGGATTATCCGTGACCATATTTTTACCCTATTTTCTCAGTTGAAGGAATTTCTTTAATTGAGATGAGGTTTGTTTTAGGTATAATATCCTGATCAAGGCAAAGAAAATTTTACACCATAAATTTCCAATCTTCACCAGGCAGTACTGTTAAGTCTTTATGTACCAATCTGCTTTTCTTCATTGAATAAAGAAATGGTATATCTCAAAGGAATATCAATTTGATGGACTAGTCTTACGATAAACTCAGAAGATAGATAACGAGATAGTATCTGTTTTATGATTTACTCAATATAAATATTTAAAATTTTTTTAAAAATTGAGGAATATGATGGATTTTTGATGACTGAAAAAAATTTTAAATGGCTGAAAAGTTGCAAGACCCCAACTAATTATGCTAATCTTCTCAAAGACAAGGGAACTTTTTTGTATTTTAATAATAGCCGAATCCTGCTTTTCTACATCGGAAACAGGTACGGGGACGATATACTTGGGGTGAATTTGCGACATTTGTGCATTAGGGAATTCCTCTTCCCGAACCCGTCAACTAACCCCGGAGGCTACGTACAGGAGGTAATTTATGGCTACAAAATGGTTGAAAAGTTTGGTTCTTTCAGGAGCTTTAGTAACGGTAGGGTTAATAGCATCAAATACTACTGCACACGCAGCTGTTCCAGACGGTGTCAAAGTTCAGATCAATAACCACTTAGTTAATTTTTCGGATGCTATGCCTTATTTGAACCAAGGATCGTTAATGGTCCCAATGCGCGCGGTAGCTGAGAATTTAGGCTACAAATTGGAGTTTGAAATGGTTCAAAATGGTACTCAAGTCAGAGTCAAACTCATAGGAGATGGTCATGTATTTGAGTTTGAGTCCGGTAAGCAGAAGGCAAAAGTAGATAACAGAAGTGTGACCCTAGATGAAGCACCTGTTATTAAAAATGACCGTGTCTATGTACATATCCGTTCAATTGGAGAGCATTTTGGACATATTGTCCAATGGGATATGAACAATAATATCGGCATTCTGGGTGCAGATGGAAAATACCATGCTCCTGCGTGGTATAAGCCTGCAAAACGAACTACACCAAGCAAAGATGTAACCTTGTCTGCTAAGAAGTCAAACAAATCTGCAGGAAAGCAGCATACCGAGAAACCTGCTGATAAACAAGTAAAATCGGCTACAAGCAAAGATGTAACCTTGTCTGCTAAGAAGTCAAACAAATCTGCAGGAAAGCAGCATACCGAGAAACCTGCTGATAAACAAGTAAAATCGGCTACAAGCAAAGATGTAACCTCATCTGTTAAGAAGTCAAACGAATCTGCAGGAAAGCAGCACACCGAGAAACCTGCTCATAAACAGGTAGAACCAGCTACAAGCAAAGATGTAACCTCAACTGATAAGAAATCCATCGTATCTAAGGCAACAAGGCAGATTGGGGTACCATACTTATGGGGGGAACTTCCCCAAATGGGTTTGATTGCTCGGGTTTAGTAACTTATATCTTTAAGCAACAAGGTATTAATCTTCCTAGGACTTCCTCAGGCATGTATGGTGTGGGAACATCGGTATCCAATCCCGAACAAGGGGATCTTGTATTTTTCGCTGATGGCGGTAAAGTGTTTCATGTAGGCATTTATGTTGGTGGCAACCAGTTTATTTCTGCAACCGACGATGGAGTTAAAATTGATAGTTTAGGAAATCGTTATTGGAACAAATTTTATATAGGCGCTAAAAAAGTGATATAAGATTATATTCGTATTGGAACAGTTAAGACCAAGTCACTTTTCGGATTTTGTCCGAAAAGTGACTTTTTATATAGATAAAATCCATTTCATAACTTAGATTTCCATCCGAATGGGTACAAGATATAGATAAATCTCTCTGAACCATATGTATCTATATCTTCCCCATTAATTACTCACCAGTTGTATTATAAAATGGATTTCACATAATGTATTAAAATATTATCTTGAGGTCCAGATAATTGACTAAGTCATTTCTGATGTTTACGAAACCTGCTGTTGATTCCAATATAAAATAAGCTGCCCTGTAATTGATTACAACCTGTTAACAAGAAACATGGAGGTTCCTCCTAAAAAGGAGAGTCAGGTTAAATAAATAAATTTGACTACATTTAGTGATGGAAAAGGAGAACTTCTTGATTACATGGCTGGTCCAAGTAATCTGAAGCAAGTTTTAAGAACGTAAAAAATGCGGTCCTAAAACTGTTCGCTCCCGCATCACAATTCCCCAAACATTATTTGAGGATAGATAGCACTCAAATCCCTTTTTTACGGTATATAAAGAAAAAGATTTTTTATTTTTTCACCAAATTCATTCCCGCCCAATACAATACAAAAGTGAGTAGGCCTGTGAAATTATGGTTGACACACCCGGCAGGTCATGCTAAATTTCTAGTAATTTATTAATCATATAAGAATAATCGGAAATAAGGTGGGAGACTATGAATTTGCCCGAAAAAGAAGTTTTATTGTCTCAGATCAGCCAAGAGTATGAACAAAAGTCCGCGGAGGAGCTTGTAGTAAAAGCTGTTGAAACGTTTCCTCACATTACTTTTGCCTGCAGTTTTGGTGCTGAAGACGTAGTGCTCGTGGATATCATGCAAAAAGTAGCGCCATCCATTGATATCTTTTACTTGGATACTCATGTTCATTTTAAAGAAACGTATTTGACCAAAGACCGGTTGCAGGAGAAGTATAATATTGAGTTTATACAGGTCGAGCCTAAGATTTCCCTGGCGGAACAGGCCGATCGGTTTGGTGAAGAACTTTGGAAATCTGATCCTAACAGCTGCTGCAATATCAGGAAGGTAGAACCTTTGTCACGGATCTTAAGCGAATATGATGCCTGGATTACTGGTATAAGACGTGATCAGGCCCCCACGAGAGCCAATGCACCGAAAGCTGCCTATGATACAAAATTTGATCTCGCTAAATTCAATCCTTTAGCAAACTGGACATCAGATGATGTTTGGGACTATATCCGCGAATATGAGCTTATTTATAATCCTCTGCATGATCAAAATTACCCGAGCATCGGTTGCGAGTACTGCACACGGCAGGTTCTACCGGGAGAAGATCTGAGAGCGGGACGATGGTCCGGTTTTGGGAAAACGGAATGCGGCCTGCATCAGCCCCAAACTTAACTCATGGAGGTTGAAAAAATGACTGAATCCATTGCCCCGCACGGCGGAAGGCTTGTCAACAGATTCCCGGACAAACGGGATCGTGACAGACTCCTGAAGCATGCTGAGTCTCTTCCCCAAATCCAATTAAACGCATGGTCGCTGTCCGATCTGGAATTAATAGGAATAGGAGCTTTCTCCCCATTGCAGGGATTTATGAATGAGCGGGACTATCTATCCGTACTAAATTCCATGAGACTGGAAGATGGAACAGTATGGAGTCTGCCTATTACCCTTCCTTTATCGGCAAAGGAACAAGCTTGTATTCGAGTGGGGACGGAAGCTGCACTTATTGGGGAAGATAAGCACATATATGGAATTATTCAAGTTGATAGCCTATATGATATAGACCCGGTTTTTGAAGCTATACAAGTATTTAAGACCAGAGATGAGGCCCATCCTGGTGTAGCCCGGCTTATGGCTAAATCTTATACTTATGCGGGAGGTACGATTCAGCTTTTACGAAGGACACAACCTGAACAGTTCGCCGATTATTACTTTGATCCCGCTGAAACCAGAGAACAGTTCCGCCAAAGAGGTTGGAAGACTGTTGTAGGCTTTCAGACCCGGAATCCGGTTCATCGGGCACATGAATATATTCAAAAGTCTGCCATGGAGATAGTAGATGGCTTATTTCTCAATCCTTTGGTTGGGCAAACCAAGTCTGACGACATATCTGCTGAAGTAAGAATGAAGAGCTATCACACCCTCCTTGTACATTACTATCCGGAAGACCGTGTTTTCTTGGGGGTATTTCCTGCCGCCATGCGGTATGCAGGCCCGAGAGAAGCTATTTTTCACGCCTTAGTGCGTAAAAATTACGGCTGTACACATTTTATAGTGGGGAGAGACCATGCCGGTGTAGGTGATTATTATAGTACTTATGAAGCGCAAGATATTTTCCGCCGTTTTACTTCAGAGGAGATTGGAATCATTCCGCTGTTTTTCGAACACAGTTTTTACTGTACCGCTTGTGGTAATATGGCCTCCAGCAAAACATGCCCGCATGATTCTTCCAAGCATTTGCATCTTTCCGGCACTAAAGTGAGAGCCCTTCTAAGGAAAGGCCAATGTCCGCCCCCGCAGTTCACAAGACCGGAGGTGGCCAAGGTTCTAATCGGGGGAATGAAGGAACAAGTCTCGCCCATAAATTCGTAAGGATACTGACTTAACTCAACTCTGAGGTATATTTGTCCACCCTGTCCAATATAGATGAGAACAGAAGTTTATGGGAACAGAGGTGGTTTTTTGTGCCTAAAAAAAGAAAACGGCTGGTTGTCTGGCTCACCTTCCAAAGTGGATTGAAAATTGTTTTCTCGGCTATACTTGTCGCCCTCTTGGTTATGATCTATGCCTATAAATTGCCGGCAACCGAGACATGGACGGAATGGACGCAGCCGTTAGCGGGAAAAACCATTGCTTTGGACGCGGGGCACGGAGGGCCGGACGGGGGAGCCTCCAGCAAGAGTGGAGTCATTGAAAAAGATATTAACTTGATTATCTCACTATATGTGAGAGATTATTTACAGCAAGCGGGGGCGATTGTCGTGATGACAAGAGAGATGGATAAAGATCTGGCCAATCCCGATACGAAAGGTTACAGCAAACGAAAGACAGAGGATTTATTGAAGAGGGCGGAGTTTGTTATTCAGAAAAAAGCGGATTTGTTTCTCAGCATCCATCTCAATAGCGTCCCTTCACCAAAGTGGAGGGGAGCCCAGGCATTTTATTACCCTAATAATCAAGATAATTACCGTCTGGCATCTCTCATACAAGAGGAGATAAAGCGGAACATGGAGAACACAGACCGGGTTGCTAAGCAGGAGGAATCCGTATATTTGCTAAAAACACTAAAAATGCCGAGTACACTTATTGAATTGGGGTTTTTATCCAATCCGGATGAAGCCAGAATGCTGGCGGATGATAAATACCAAAAGAAACTGGCCGCATCCATTTATCAGGGTATTCTGCGCTACTATGCAGGGGAAAAAGTGAGCACATCGTAAAAATATGATATAATGTAATCGTTTAAAAATGTGCTTACCGAGGTGTGAGAAGATGACCAGAGAGGAAGTACTTGAGGCTTTGCAGGATTTGGTGGATTCGCATTATGGGAAATCAATCGTAGAACTTGGCGGCATAAAAGATGTGATCATCAAAGGACAAACCGTTGCGCTTACCTGCGTCTTATCCAAAGACGAAGGCGTAAACAAAGATAAACTTAAGCAAGATATTACGGAGGTCCTTACCCGGAAAGAAATTGAACAAGTACATATCCGTTTTCGCGTTATGACGGATTTTGAGCGTGCCCAATTGGGACAGGAGGCAGGAACCCCTTCTGCTGGGAGCAAACCCGTATCTTTATTATCTCCTTCCAGCAAAGTGCAATTTATTGCTGTGGCTAGCGGAAAAGGAGGGGTCGGTAAGTCTACTGTTACAGTTAATTTAGCCGCTTCACTTTCCAGACTGGGTAAAAAGGTTGGAATTATGGATGCCGACATCTATGGTTTCAGCGTACCTGATATGATGGGAATCGAGGAACAGCCCCGCCTGGAGAATGATCATATTATTTCGGTAGAACGTCATGGTGTAAAAGTGATCTCCATGGGATTCTTTGTTCAGGATAACGCCCCTGTTATTTGGCGCGGTCCTATGCTGGGCAAAATGCTCCGTAATTTTTTCAATGAGGTAAATTGGGGCGATCTGGATTATATGCTTCTTGATTTACCACCCGGTACCGGGGATGTAGCTCTGGATGTGCATCAGCTTCTGCCGGGCTGCAAAGAAATCATCGTAACAACCCCTCATGCTACAGCTGCTTATGTGGCTGCCAGAGCGGGTGCTATGGCTCTTCATACTGATCATGAGATTATCGGTGTAGTAGAAAATATGTCCTATTATTCCTGCAGCAAATGCGGAAATAAAGATTATATCTTCGGAAGAGGGGGAGGAGGCAAACTTGCGGAAGAACTCCATACCGAGCTGCTTGCCCAAATTCCGCTAGGAGCACCTGACAACCATGTTGCTGAGCCGGATTATTCACCCTCCGTCTTTAAAGAAAGTACAGAAACCGGGCAGCTATATTTAGAACTGGCCCGGAAAGTTTTGGAGAAACTATAGTTTACATCAATACAAGCAGAGGACTGCCGTATTAAATAATAAACGGGCAGTCCTTTTCTTTTTTATATTACTGATTCTCATCGTCTTTCTTCTTTTTCTTCTTGTTCGAATCAGTATCACTTTCACTATCGGAATCACCGCTTGAATCTTTGCCTTCCTCTTTACCGCTGCTTTGTTCCTTATCCTTTTTTTTCCCTTGGTCCTTTCCCTCTCCGCCTTTTCCCTCTTTTTCTTTTCCTCCTTCAGTCTTTTGCTGCATAGGCTGTTCCTGCTGCTCCACTGCTTTTTTCATCAGAGAAATAAGCTGAGTTTTAAAAAGCGGACTCTGCATGGATTCCTGAATTAAATTCATTACTTGCTGACGGTACGGAACACTCTTCATAACTTCCAAAACCATTTTTTCATAATCAGAGTTTTTCATGATTTCCAGCATTTGTTTTTGATATTCCGGATCTTTCATAAGATCTTTTTGCAGCTGTTTGTTGTCATTTTTTATGGCTTTGGCGAACTCACCGGCAAATTGCGGATCTTTCATTATTTCCTGCAACAATTTGCTGTTGTCCGTGCTGGTGAGTACATCTTTGGCCGCAATCTTTAGCTGTGCCAGCTGGCTTTCAGACATCATGCTCATGGCCCCGCCGCCAGAACCTGAACCCGAATTTCCCCCGCCTTTCGAAGCTTCCTTTATGGCTTTTTTTCCTTCTTCTGATTTCAAAATATCCATGACCATTGTTTTGGTGTCTTTATAATTACCTTGGTTTGTTCCCGAACTTTGGGAAGTGTCCGGACCGCAGGAGACCAACAAAATAACAAATAGAAGAACCGGGATAAAGCGAAGTTTCGTTAGAACATTCATTTTCATAAAAACTCCCTTTCCTGCTTAAGTACATATAGTATGTGTGACCAGGGCCCGTTTATGATTCGCAAAAATTAGCTTTTTACTGTGAACGTTGGTACAATTAGGAGATAAATTTGGTGTTTTTTTCTCAAAGGAATGGGAAGAAATAATCGGAATAGAAATTAAAAGCAACAAAAAAATAAAAAGAAGAGCTGAAATCAGCTCTTTTTCCGAAATAAGGGGGCTTTATCGTTCAAAAGGTTAAGGACGCTTTTTGTATTGAATATTAAGGATACTTAACGCTTAGGTTATATGAAGATTTGCTGCCTGGTCCTGAACGTCTTTATTTTCAGCTTTGGCTTGCTTCAATAATTCGCCCACAGTAACAAATTCATAACCCTTTGCCTTAAGCTGGTCGATGATAACGGGAAGGGCCTCATGAGTTTGTTTACAGGAATCACTTGCGTGCATAAGTACGATATCTCCGGGATGGACCTTTTTCATAACACGGTCAATGATCTTGTCTGTTCCAATATTCATCCAATCAAGGGAATCGGTATCCCATTGAATAACAGAATAACCGAGGTCCTTGGCAATTTTCAGTACACGTTTGTCAAAGTCCCCGTTCGGCATTCTGATGAGATTTGGCTTTTGGCCGACCGCATCAGTGAGCGTGCTATCGGCTGTTTGAATCTGCTTGCGGATTTCTTCATCATTCAAGCTGCTGTAATTGACATGCTTGTGGCCATGGCTGCCGATTTCAAATCCGCCGTCTTTTATTTTCTTGACAATCTCTGGATGGCTTTTCGTCCAGGGGGAGGAGAGGAAGAAGGTTGCGTTCTTTACTCCTTTTTCTTCGAGAATCTTCAGGATGGGCTCGGCCCTCTTATCCCCCCAACTGATATCGAAGGTCAGTGCAATTACTTTTTTATCAGTGGGTACGCTATAGATGGCTTTAGGCCCTGTATCTTTTCCTGCAAACGCACTGATGTTTTCCCGTTCCGCGTAAACAATACCGGCGGCAAACAGGAGAGCTGCAATGATAAATATGGCTTGTTTCAGCTTTTTCCCGTTCATGACATAAAAATAGTTCACTTTAGCTGTGACCTCCTTAAGCCTTTTGCAAGGCTTGTATAAATTCGCTTAGTACAATGTATGCTCGTACCATTAAGTTATGCGTGATAACTTCTGAAGATAAGGAAGGATGCAGAATGAAATTCAAACCATTATGGCGTCATTTTAGAGAAATGAAACATTATTTTATTGCTACTACACTTGTTTTTGTTGTAGGGATCTTTCTTGGCGCGGTTTATAATCAGCAGTTTTATGACTTTTTGGCAGCCCAAACGAAGGGGATGAAGGATCTTGTCAATAAGATAAACTCACAGGAAACGCCTCAGATCTGGTTTTTTGTTGTGATCTTTTTAAATAATTCGATCAAAGCGTTGTTGTTTATTTTCTCTGGATTGTTTTTCGGTCTGCTACCGCTGTTTTCGATGATAAGCAATGGACTACTGCTGGGGTTTCTGATTTCCCGGACTCCCGCTTCCGATGTATTTGAAATGGTGGCTAAGGGAATCCTTCCCCATGGAATTATTGAGCTTCCTGCAATTATCATTGCTTCTGCTTACGGATTAAAACTCGGGGGCCTGGTATTTAAGGGGATGTTTTCGCTATTCAGGCCTGCAGCTTTATCTAATGTAAAAAAAGAACTGATTCAGGTTCTTAAACTGACTGGTCCTCTGGCTGTTGTACTCGTTGGAGCCTTATTTATAGCGGCAATTATTGAAAGCACACTGACTTTTTGGCTGGCGCAAGGATAAGTTTTCAAAGTGATTGTCATAAAAATGGTAAAAAATGAGCATAACAATAAAGCCCGTTTTTATTTGCATTAACTTATGTCGAGAGGATTGGTTTCAGTCATGTTAGGATTTTTATTTAACGACCGCGAATGTAAAGAATTAGACTATGTACTTCGCAAGGAATTGGACGAAATGCTATTTGATCTAAATGACAAGCGTTTGGATGAAGAAATTAAGGCGGCTATTGAAGCAAGGTACCGGACCGTATTCAGGATGTATGCCCGGGTTGCCACTCCTAAAGAAATTTCAAAGTACGCAAGAAACCGGGTTTATCACTGAAAATGATGAAAATAAAAAAAGTATATTGACTTCTTTAGGAAGTTATGATAAATTCTAAATCGTCGCTTCTAGGCGGAAGCCTCAGAAACACTATATAATAGTAAACTTCTTTTTTAAAAAAAGATGTTGACTTGAAAGATCTGAGTGTGATATATTAAAGAGGTCGCCGCGAGAGCGGCTGACACGAAATGTAAGATTAACTCACATGATTGTCCTTTGAAAACTGAACAACGAGTGATAAAGCGGGTCACGCAAAGTGACTAAGAGAAGAAATTCTCGTCAGCAAAGTATAGTTGAGCAATCAGCTCATTCGATAAAGAAACAACTTTATTGGAGAGTTTGATCCTGGCTCAGGACGAACGCTGGCGGCGTGCCTAATACATGCAAGTCGAGCGAACCTTGTATTTCCTTCGGGAGACGCCAGGTTAGCGGCGGACGGGTGAGTAACACGTAGGCAACCTGCCTGAAAGACCGGGATAACTTGCGGAAACGTGAGCTAATACCGGATAGCTGGTTTCTTCGCATGAAGAAGTCATGAAAGACGGGGCAACCTGTCACTTACAGATGGGCCTGCGGCGCATTAGCTGGTTGGTAGGGTAACGGCTTACCAAGGCGACGATGCGTAGCCGACCTGAGAGGGTGAACGGCCACACTGGGACTGAGACACGGCCCAGACTCCTACGGGAGGCAGCAGTAGGGAATCTTCCGCAATGGACGAAAGTCTGACGGAGCAACGCCGCGTGAGTGATGAAGGTTTTCGGATCGTAAAGCTCTGTTGCCAAGGAAGAACGGCCAGGGGAGTAACTGCCCCTGGAGTGACGGTACTTGAGAAGAAAGCCCCGGCTAACTACGTGCCAGCAGCCGCGGTAATACGTAGGGGGCAAGCGTTGTCCGGAATTATTGGGCGTAAAGCGCGCGCAGGCGGTCTTTTAAGTCTGGTGTTTAAGCCCGGGGCTCAACCCCGGTTCGCACTGGAAACTGGGAGACTTGAGTGTAGGAGAGGAAAGTGGAATTCCACGTGTAGCGGTGAAATGCGTAGAGATGTGGAGGAACACCAGTGGCGAAGGCGGCTTTCTGGCCTATAACTGACGCTGAGGCGCGAAAGCGTGGGGAGCAAACAGGATTAGATACCCTGGTAGTCCACGCCGTAAACGATGAATGCTAGGTGTTAGGGGTTTCGATACCCTTGGTGCCGAAGTTAACACAGTAAGCATTCCGCCTGGGGAGTACGGTCGCAAGACTGAAACTCAAAGGAATTGACGGGGACCCGCACAAGCAGTGGAGTATGTGGTTTAATTCGAAGCAACGCGAAGAACCTTACCAGGCCTTGACATCCCTCTGACCGGTTTAGAGATAGACCTTTTCCTTCGGGGACAGAGGAGACAGGTGGTGCATGGTTGTCGTCAGCTCGTGTCGTGAGATGTTGGGTTAAGTCCCGCAACGAGCGCAACCCTTGATCTTAGTTGCCAGCACGCAGAGGTGGGCACTCTAAGATGACTGCCGGTGACAAACCGGAGGAAGGTGGGGATGACGTCAAATCATCATGCCCCTTATGGCCTGGGCTACACACGTACTACAATGGTCGGTACAACGGGAAGCGAAGGAGCGATCCGGAGCCAATCCTCAAAAGCCGATCTCAGTTCGGATTGCAGGCTGCAACTCGCCTGCATGAAGTCGGAATTGCTAGTAATCGCGGATCAGCATGCCGCGGTGAATACGTTCCCGGGTCTTGTACACACCGCCCGTCACACCACGAGAGTTTACAACACCCGAAGTCGGTGAGGTAACCGCAAGGGGCCAGCCGCCGAAGGTGGGGTAGATGATTGGGGTGAAGTCGTAACAAGGTAGCCGTATCGGAAGGTGCGGCTGGATCACCTCCTTTCTATGGAGTACAGAAATGTACAAGAAGGCTTTACTCACTCGTTGTCAGTTTTGAAAGGGCAGCCTTTCATCTGTTCGCGGTGCGAACTACCTGTTTGGTGGCGATGGCGGAAGGGAACCACACGTACCCATCCCGAACACGGCCGTTAAGCCTTCCAGCGCCGATGGTACTTGGACCGAAGGGTCCCGGGAGAGTAGGACGCCGCCAAGCAGACCCACTGTGGTGGGTTTTTATTTTCGAAAAAATATGTTTTAAACACATGCTTTCCTGTGTAAAGGATAGGGCATAACCTTTCGGATAAGTTAGTTTTACAAGTTAAATGTTTATTCCATTGAAGTAATTTTTCGAGGGCCCTTAGCTCAGTTGGTTAGAGCGCACCCCTGATAAGGGTGAGGTCGGTGGTTCGAGTCCACTAGGGCCCACCATTAAATATCCTAAAGATTAGGGTCATAAAAATATGGGGCCATAGCTCAGCTGGGAGAGCGCCTGCCTTGCAAGCAGGAGGTCAGCGGTTCGATCCCGCTTGGCTCCACCAGAAACGCTTCAGCAAAGCCAACCTTTCCAACAAATAGAGGCTTGAAAAGAACGGAGCGCTTGTGGTAAGATAGCTTTTGCCGCCGACGCGGCGAAACCTTGTACCTTGAAAACTAGATAGCGAAACAAAGCGAGAACTTAGAACATCCTTAGTATAAAGCGAAGTGTTTCGTTTGAAGTGAGCGACTTTGCAGATGAATGTTCACCTTACGTGTGATTGAAAACATTCAGGTGCAGCGAAAGCCCTTCAAAGAAATACAAAGCATAGGTTAAGCTGGTAAGAGCACACGGAGGATGCCTAGGCGCTAGGAGCCGAAGAAGGACGTGGCGAACAACGATATGCCCCGGGGAGTCGTAAGCAGACTTTGATCCGGGGATGTCCGAATGGGGGAACCCGGCTGCGGTTATGCGCAGTCACTCACTTCTGAATCCATAGGAAGTGAAGAGGCAGACCAGGGGAACTGAAACATCTAAGTACCCTGAGGAGAAGAAAACAATCGTGATTCCGTCAGTAGCGGCGAGCGAAAGCGGAGGAGCCCAAACCAGAGAGCTTGCTCACTGGGGTTGTGGGACACCTTATACGGAGTTACAAAGGAGCAGATTAGGCGAAGAGGTCTGGAAAGGCCTGCCACAGAAGGTAACAGCCCTGTAGCTGAAAGTCTGCTCTCTCCAAGGTGGATCCCGAGTACGGCGGGACACGGGAAACCCCGTCGGAATCCGGCAGGACCATCTGCCAAGGCTAAATACTCCCTAGCGACCGATAGTGAAGCAGTACCGTGAGGGAAAGGTGAAAAGCACCCCGGGAGGGGAGTGAAAGAGAACCTGAAACCGTGTGCTTACAAGAAGTCAGAGCCCTATGATTTTCTTCGGGAAATCAGGGTGATGGCGTGCCTTTTGTAGAATGAACCGGCGAGTTACGCTTGCATGCAAGGTTAAGGTGAAGAGCCGGAGCCGCAGCGAAAGCGAGTCTGAACAGGGCAAAGCATAAGCTTACGAAGTAGCAATACTTTGTATTGCTTGGAAGTATGCAGGCGTAGACCCGAAACCGTGTGATCTACCCCTGTCCAGGGTGAAGGTGAGGTAACACTCACTGGAGGCCCGAACCCACGAATGTTGAAAAATTCGGGGATGAGGTGGGGGTAGCGGAGAAATTCCAATCGAACTCGGAGATAGCTGGTTCTCCTCGAAATAGCTTTAGGGCTAGCCTCGGGTTAGAGTGATGGAGGTAAAGCACTGATTGGGTGCGGGGCCCGCCAAGGGTTACCAAGTCTAGTCAAACTCTGAATGCCATCCACTCGGTGCCCGGGAGTCAGACAGTGAGTGCTAAGATCCATTGTCAAGAGGGAAACAGCCCAGATCATCAGCTAAGGTCCCCAAGTGTGTGTTAAGTGGGAAAGGATGTGGAGTTGCACAGACAACCAGGATGTTGGCTTAGAAGCAGCCACCATTTAAAGAGTGCGTAATAGCTCACTGGTCGAGTGACTCTGCGCCGAAAATGTAACGGGGCTAAATACACCACCGAAGCTATGGGTCCTAATTAAGGGCAGTAGGGGAGCGTTCCAAGCAGCATAGAAGGTTGACCGTGAGGACAGCTGGAGCGCTTGGAAGTGAGAATGCCGGTATGAGTAACGAAAAGATCAGTGAGAATCTGATCCGCCGAAAGCCTAAGGGTTCCTGAGGAAGGTTCGTCCGCTCAGGGTAAGTCGGGACCTAAGGCGAGGCCGAAAGGCGTAGTCGAAGGACAACAGGCAGAAATTCCTGTACCACCAAACACCGCTATGAGCGATGGGGTGACACAGTAGGGTAGGGACGCAAGCTGATGGAAGTGCTTGTCCAAGCAGTGAGGCTGGTGTGCAGGCAAATCCGCACACGATGAAAGCCGGGCTGTGACGGGGAGTGAAAATAGCAGTAGCGAAGGTCTTGATCTCACACTGTCAAGAAAAGCCTCTAGCCAGGTGCAGGTGCCCGTACCGCAAACCGACACAGGTAGGCGAGAAGAGAATTCTAAGGCGCGCGGAAGAACTCTCGTTAAGGAACTCGGCAAAATGACCCCGTAACTTAGGGAGAAGGGGTGCCCCGGTAGAGTGAATAGCTCGAGGGGGCCGCAGTGAATAGGCCCAAGCGACTGTTTAGCAAAAACACAGGTCTATGCGAAGCCGCAAGGCGAAGTATATGGGCTGACGCCTGCCCGGTGCTGGAAGGTTAAGGGGAGTGGTTAGGGCTTAAGGCCCGAAGCTATGAACCGAAGCCCCAGTAAACGGCGGCCGTAACTATAACGGTCCTAAGGTAGCGAAATTCCTTGTCAGGTAAATTCTGACCCGCACGAATGGCGTAACGACTTGGGCGCTGTCTCAACGAGAGATCCGGTGAAATTTTAATACCTGTGAAGATGCAGGTTACCCGCGACAAGACGGAAAGACCCCATGGAGCTTTACTGCAGCTTGATATTGGACTTTGGTACGATCTGTACAGGATAGGTGGGAGCCTAAGAAGCCGGAGCGCCAGCTTCGGTGGAGGCAGCGTTGGGATACCACTCTGATCGTATCGGAGTTCTAACCCGGGACCGTGAACCGGTTCGGGGACAGTGTCAGGTGGGCAGTTTGACTGGGGCGGTCGCCTCCTAAAGAGTAACGGAGGCGTCCCAAGGTTCCCTCAGAATGGTTGGAAATCATTCGAAGAGTGCAAAGGCAGAAGGGAGCTTGACTGCGAGACCTACAAGTCGAGCAGGGACGAAAGTCGGGCTTAGTGATCCGGTGGTACCGCATGGAAGGGCCATCGCTCAACGGATAAAAGCTACCCTGGGGATAACAGGCTTATCTCCCCCAAGAGTCCACATCGACGGGGAGGTTTGGCACCTCGATGTCGGCTCATCGCATCCTGGGGCTGAAGTAGGTCCCAAGGGTTGGGCTGTTCGCCCATTAAAGCGGTACGCGAGCTGGGTTCAGAACGTCGTGAGACAGTTCGGTCCCTATCTGTCGTGGGCGCAGGAAATTTGAGAGGAGCTGTCCTTAGTACGAGAGGACCGGGATGGACGTACCGCTGGTGTACCAGTTGTTCCGCCAGGAGCACAGCTGGGTAGCTATGTACGGAAGGGATAAGCGCTGAAAGCATCTAAGCGTGAAGCCCGCCTCAAGATGAGATTTCCCAAGTAGTAAGACCCCTTGAAGACGACGAGGTAGATAGGTTGGGGGTGGAAGCGCAGTAATGCGTGGAGCTGACCAATACTAATCGGTCGAGGGCTTATCCTAAAGAAACAACTGTTCTAAGTACACTTTGCTTCGCTGCTAGTTTTCAGGGTGCAAGAGGCTGGTTCAAGCTGCATGCCTTTTCTAAGGCAGGATATTTTCTCGCAGCCTGATCGAAGCAGTAACGCTTCGAAAAATCCGATCTGAATGGCCATATTTTGCTTCGCAAAAATGGTAGTCTAAGGTAGGATATTTTTTCGCAGTCTGATCGAAGAAGCAATGCTTCGAAAAATCCGGTTTGGTGACGATAGCGGAAGGGAACCACGCGTACCCATCCCGAACACGGCCGTTAAGCCTTCCAGCGCCGATGGTACTTGGACCGAAGGGTCCTGGGAGACTAGGACGTTGCCAAGCTTATATTCCCTGATAGCTCAGTTGGTAGAGCACTCGACTGTTAATCGAGTTGTCACAGGTTCGAGTCCTGTTCGGGGAGCCAGTCTGCTTCCATAGCTCAGTAGGTAGAGTGCATCCATGGTAAGGATGAGGTCACCGGTTCGATCCCGGTTGGAAGCTTACTTAAGGCCCGTTGGTCAAGGGGTTAAGACACCTCCCTTTCACGGAGGTAACAGGGGTTCGAATCCCCTACGGGTCATATTAATCCCCGCAAAGCGTTGGCTTTGAGGGGATTCCTAATTGTGGACGCTTAGCTCAGCTGGGAGAGCATCTGCCTTACAAGCAGAGGGTCGGCGGTTCGATCCCGTCAGCGTCCACCATGAATATGACAATGAATTGCCGGTGTAGCTCAATTGGTAGAGCAACTGACTTGTAATCAGTAGGTTGGGGGTTCAAGTCCTCTCGCCGGCACCACGCTGGGGGTTAGCCAAGCGGTAAGGCAACGGACTTTGACTCCGTCATGCATAGGTTCGAATCCTATACCCCCAGCCATTAATTAGAGCCATTAGCTCAGTTGGTAGAGCACCTGACTTTTAATCAGGGTGTCGAAGGTTCGAGTCCTTCATGGCTCACCAGTTTAAACAATGAGGTCAGGTCATAATTTCATAATGTGCGCGTGTGGCGGAATTGGCAGACGCACTAGACTTAGGATCTAGCGTCTTTGACGTGGGGGTTCAAGTCCCTCCACGCGCATAACTTAAAAACCTTGTAAAGCCATTAGCTTGCAAGGTTTTTTTGTATGTCTTCCTGCTTATTCATGTTTTATACCTAGATCTAACTGCACGAGCGGGGATAAATTCAGCCACAGAAGCAAAAGTCAATAATTAAATTCATAAAGAATAAGCGAGATTTGTTTTCTTGACCAATATTTCTTCCTTTCCTGCTGATATTTGGAAAAAACAAGAAAAAAAGATCCTTGACAAGCTCGCGTTAATTCTTCTTCAAAACTTATCTTCTTTTTCATATACTAAATTGTTTACGCATTAATGTGAAAAACTGTAAAATATTAACGGAATAAAAATGAGATTATATCCTTTATTGTTAATTACTTGATATAAGGTGAACTTTATTTTAACAATTTTTGATTGAACAGTGAACGAATGCTGAACATACGGTGACATTTAGTTTATTGTGCATTTATTAGTTGATTAGTTTGATAAAATGAAAAAGCCTTAAAGAATGCAAATGGGAATTATTACTTATCTCCATTATTTATCTTCAATTACTTAATTGTTATAGGGAAGGGAAGGAAAAGCTCTTGATTAAGCCAAACAAGCCGTTGTTCACGCTGGGTTTATTTTTGACTTTTTTTCTATTAAGCGGCTGTGATTATGTGGTACTTGATCCAAAGGGCCCGGTTGCCGAAGAACAAAAAAACCTCATCTTGTATTCCATCATCTTTATGATCTTTATCATCCTTGTGGTTTATGCATTGTTCTTTATTATTGTGGTGAAATACCGGGAACGCAAAGATAAACTGGATTACGAGCCGTCGCAAAAAGAGGGGAGCAAGCTTTTGGAGACGATTTGGACAATTATTCCGATTATAATCGTGATTGCATTGTCCATCCCTACTGTGAAAGCGATATACGCAATTGAAAAACCAAAAGATGAATCCCAGGAACCATTGGTGATCAATGCAACATCCGTAGACTGGAAATGGGTATTCAGCTATCCTGAGCAAAACATAGAGACTGTTAATTACATTAAGATTCCGGCTGGGCGGCCTGTTTTGTTAAAATTAACGTCTGCCGATTCGATGGCCTCTTTCTGGGTTCCGGCACTAGGCGGCCAGAAATATGCAATGGCCGGCATGGAAAACAAACTTTATCTTGAAGCCCACGAACCGGGAGTGTTTGACGGACGCAATGCAAACTTTACGGGGGAAGGTTTTGCCCATCAAACTTTTAAGGTAACGGCACAGACAAAAGAAGATTTTGAAAAATGGGTAAATGAAAGTAAACAAACAGCGCCGCCTTTGACACAGGATCAATATGATCAGTTAATGCTTCAAGGCCCGGCTGACGTAATGACATTCTCAAGTACCCATCTGCAGTGGGTGGATCATGCACGCGAGCAGGATTATGCTTTACGGGTGCGTGAAAAGCTTGGTCAATTGCCAAAAGGTACCGTTGATCGGAAAAAAAATGAAGATATACCGTTATCTTATATGGGATCGTATGAATCAGAGAAATCTGGGCACGAGTACCAGTCCCACTCAGGTTCTCATTAACGGGGGAGGAAAGACAGAATGAAATGGGATGAATTTTTCGTTACCGGGGACCCGCTTATTTACGGGGCGGACGCGTCCATTATCCTGGCTACCATCGCCATTGTAGCGGGTCTTACTTATTTTAAAAAATGGAAGTGGCTTTGGAGAGAGTGGCTGACTACCGTTGACCACAAAAAGATCGGGATCATGTACATTATCTCCGCTGTCCTGATGTTGTTTCGCGGTGGAGTGGATGCTTTATTAATGCGGACCCAGCTGGCTGTTCCGGATGCAGGTTTCCTGGATTCCACCCACTATAATCAGATTTTTACCACACATGGTACGATCATGATTATTTTTATGGCGATGCCGTTTTTGATCGGGATTATGAACGTAGTTCTTCCGCTGCAAATCGGCGCGCGTGACGTGGCATATCCTTACTTGAATGCTGTCAGTTTCTGGTCGTTCTTTATGGGAGCGATGCTGTTTAATATCTCTTTTGTCATCGGAGGTTCTCCTGAGGCTGGATGGACCAGTTATATGCCGCTGGCGAGTAATGAGCTAAGTCCGGGACCAGGACAGAACTATTATCTTCTGGGTCTGCAAATTTCCGGGATCGGGACCCTATTAACAGGGATTAACTTTATTGTAACCATCCTGAAAATGCGTGCCCCCGGCATGAAACTGTTCAAAATGCCTATGTTTGCCTGGTCTTCCTTAGTGACCAGCATTATTATTGTGTTTGCTTTTCCTATTTTGACCGTTGCACTGGCTCTTATGACGTTTGACCGTCTTTTCGGTGCGCACTTCTTTACATTGGCCGGGGCGGGAATGGATATGCTTTGGGCTAACTTGTTCTGGCTTTGGGGCCATCCTGAGGTTTATATCGTTATTTTGCCGGCATTCGGTATTTTTTCGGAAATCATCAGTACATTTTCCCGGAAGAGGCTGTTTGGTTACCACGCTATGGTATATTCCATGTTGATTATCGCGGGCCTTAGCTTCCTGGTATGGGTGCATCACTTCTTTACAATGGGTTCAGGAGAATTGGTTAACTCCTTCTTCTCTATTTCCACGATGGCGATCGGGATTCCGACAGGAGTTAAGTTGTTCAACTGGTTATTTACGATGTATCAGGGCCGAATCCGGTTTACCACTCCAATGCTGTGGTCCCTTGGTTTTATTGTAAACTTTGTTATCGGGGGAGTAACCGGGGTTATGCTTGCTATGGCTGCGGCTGACTATCAATATCACAATACGTACTTCCTGATTTCGCACTTCCACTATGTGCTGATCGCGGGTACTGTATTTGCCTGTTTTGCCGGTCTTACTTATTGGTATCCGAAAATGTTTGGCCATAAGCTCAATGAACGTATTGGAAAATGGTGTTTTTGGATATTCATGATTGGATTTAATGTCTGCTTTATGCCAATGTATTTCCTGGGTCTCGCCGGTATGCCAAGACGGATTTACACATACCCAGCGGAGACTGGCTGGGGCGGCATGAATATGGTGGCTACCATTGGTGCGTTCCTGATGGGAATCGCCTTCCTGCTACTGGTATATAACATTTACTACAGCTTCAGATATGAAAAACGGGAAGAAACAGGTGATGCCTGGGATGGCCGTACGCTTGAATGGGCTACACCGAAGGCGATACCTCCTCATTACAATTTTGCTGCCGTTCCTAAAGTAGAGAGTCTTGATGCTTTCTGGCACATGAAGATGGAGAAGAAAAAATGGATTGTGAAGGACAACTTGCAGCCTATTCATATGCCTAGCAATTCCGGTGTTCCGTTTGTAATGGGCGTCTTCTTCTTCATTGCCGGCTTTGGACTTGTATTTGAATGGTTCCCTATGGCGATTGCCGGTGGAATCGGGGTCATTTTGACCATGATCATCAGATCTTTTGACTACGACCAAGGTTTCTATGTTCCTCTGGAAGAAATTGAACATGACCTTTCGTCGGTAAAATAGGAGGGGCATTATGGAAATAGCACACGGTCATGATAAATCTAACTCTGGCGCCCCTTTGGAGTATCAGTCCGAAACAGGACGATTAAATATTTTGGGATTCTGGATTTTCCTTGGGGCAGAAATTGTATTGTTCTCTACTTTGTTTGCCACTTTTATGGTTCTGGTTAACCGGGTGGCAGACGGACCTACACCTCAGGATTTGTTTGAAATCAAAGGTGTTCTCATACAGACCTTTTTACTGCTTACCAGCAGCTTTACCTGCGGCATAGCTGTTCATGAACTGCGCCGGCGGAATGTGAAAGGACTTGTTTTATGGCTGGTAATTACACTGGCATTAGGCCTTGGATTCCTGGGATTTGAAATAAAAGAATTCGTAGAATATGTCCATGAAGGAGCTACAATCGGTACCAGTGCTTTCTGGTCTTCCTTCTTTGTTCTGGCCGGTACGCACGGTGCCCACGTTACCCTCGGAATAGGGTGGATGATTCTGATTATCTTCCAGCTTTTGAAGAGGGGGCTTACACCGTTTACTTCTTCTAAAGTATTTATTGTAAGTTTGTATTGGCATTTCCTGGATGTGGTATGGATCTTCATTTTCACAGTTGTTTACTTGGCAAGGATGGTGATGTAAATGTCCAATTCACACGATACATCTGCCGAACACAAAGGTTTCCCTTGGAAACACGTTGTAGGGTATCTGGTTTCCATCGTGCTTACGCTTCTGGCGCTTTGGGTCGCATTTAAATCAGGTTTCAGCATTAATGTGCTGATGACCTTCATTTACATTCTGGCGTTCCTGCAAGCTGCTCTTCAGCTCCTCATGTTCATGCATATGACGGAGAGCAGCAACGGGAAGTATCAGACAGGTACGATGCTCTACGCAGTGTTTATTGCTATAGTTATTGCCGCCGGATCGGTATGGGTTATGTCTTCCGGGCATGCCGCCCACTAGCATGCAAAAGCTATATAAGTATTTAATACGGACAGAAAATTCAATGGATCGTGCAGAGGGATATAGAACCTCTGCACTTTTTTTCAATAATATTCGCTCCAGATGACCTTCCAATTATTCCCTTAATTAAGAAGAAAAAAATTTAAAAAAAGGTTGCATTCTTTATTGGTTTTTGTTATATTACTTCTTGTGACATTTGAAATACGTGATTATCTGCGGAAGTGGCTCAGGGGTAGAGCATCGCCTTGCCAAGGCGAGGGTCGCGGGTTCGAATCCCGTCTTCCGCTCCATATGTGTGCCCTTAGCTCAGCTGGATAGAGCGTTTGACTACGAATCAAAAGGTCGGGAGTTCGAATCTCTCAGGGCACGCCATTTATAACTCGAGTTAAGCTTTTGAGTATTGTACTCAAAGCGGCAGCATCACCTCTGCTTCGGGACGTAGCTCAGCTTGGTAGAGCACCTGGTTTGGGACCAGGGGGTCGCATGTTCAAATCGTGTCGTCCCGACCATATAGATTTGCGGGTGTAGTTTAATGGTAGAACTCCAGCCTTCCAAGCTGGTAGCGTGGGTTCGATTCCCATCACCCGCTTACCTTTCGAGTGCAGAAGGGGCTCCTTTATGGAGCCCCTTTTTGCAGTATAAATATTTGAGGGAAATTAGTTTAGTCTTGTGCTTAAAGCGTATGCTTAAAACTTGCTTCTCCCGAATACAAAATAAACCCTTTCCGCTTAACTAATGAGTTTAAAGCTTAACCTCATAAACTTATATTCACGTGAACCGTATAAAGGTCCATTACCCATAAAAGTATCAATATCCCCCTGCTTCTATCAAGGCTGAGCGGGATTTCCAGAAAAAATCCCTATATCGGAATCCTTTATTGTGGTAAAATATTCTGAAATGAACAGGACTTGAACCAGATCAAGATCAAGATTCAACTTATGCAGGCGGCTACATAAAGATGAGGTGAGAGAATGTCGGATAACGAAATGGTATTTCAGAGAAACGTTACCAATAACCTGCTTCGCCGGGATATCAGCTTCCTTGGGCATATTTTGGGCGAAGTGCTTGTGCATCAGGGTGGCAATGGGTTGTTAACAGTAGTTGAAAAAATCAGAGAGATGAGCAAATCCCTTCGGGCTCAATATAATCCTGAAGTATTTCGTGAATTTAAAGAAACAATTCACTCCTTAAATCCGGAAATCCGCCACCAAGTTGTTCGGGCGTTCGCGATTTATTTCCAACTGGTGAATATTGCAGAACAGAATCACCGGATCCGGAGAAAGAGAGATTATGAGCGTACATCTGGTGTCATGATTCAGCCGGGTTCTATTGAAAGCATTATCCAACACTTAAAACAAAAAAACGTTCCCGCGGAAGAGCTGAAGGAAATGATAGGCGGTGTGACCTTAGAATTGGTTATGACCGCCCATCCGACCGAAGCTGTCCGGAGAACCGTGCTGAATATACACCAACGTATTGCCAAAGACGTAATGTTGCTGGACAACCCTACACTTACGTACCGCGAACGGGAGCAGCTAAGGGAAAAACTCCAGGCGGAAGTCATGACGCTTTGGCAAACGGATGAACTTCGGGACCGAAAACCAACGGTGCTTGATGAGGTTCATAACGGTTTATATTATTTTGATGAGACACTCTTTGATGTTATTCCTGAAGTTTATCAAGAGTTAGAACGGTGTCTGACCAAGTATTATCCTTCCGAGACTTGGCATGTACCGACATTCTTAAAATTCGGCTCCTGGATAGGAGGAGACAGGGACGGAAACCCTGCCGTTACCTCCCGGGTTACCTGGGATACTCTGGAGCTCCATCACCAACTGGCTCTCAAGAAATACGAAGAGATTCTGCATGAAATCAGGGACCATATGAGCTTCAGCAAAAATATTGTAAATGTCAGTGAAGAACTGCTTGCGTCGCTCCAGGCGGATCAGGAGGCCCTGGGCCGGCGTGATGTCTGGCCGAACGAAAAAGAACCTTACCGAATCAAGATCGGTTATATGATTCAAAAGATCCGTAACACAGGCAACGACCAAATTGCCCGGTTCCAGAAATATAATAAACCGGAAGAATTGATCAATGATCTTGTCATTATAGAACGAAGCCTCCGCAATCATTATGCTGATTTTGTTGCCGATGCTTATATTAATAAGCTGATCAGGCAGGTGGAGCTGTTCGGATTCTATGTCGCTGCTTTGGATATACGGCAACACAGCAAGGAGCATGAGCTGGCTCTTGATGAGATTTTATCCAAAATGGGCATTCAAGATCATTACAGCGAATTGGATGAAGAGACGAAGATAGACCTGCTGACCAGGCTTTTGAACGACCCAGGGCCAATTACTACCCCTTACCTGGAATATTCGGAATCCACTCAGGAATGTCTGGATGTCTTCAAGACAGTGAAGCAAGCACAAAAAGAATTTGGGGAAACTTGTATCACCAGTTATTTGATCAGTATGACCCAAGGCTCCAGTGATCTTTTGGAAGTCCTTCTTTTTGCCAAGGAAGTGGGATTGTACCGCAAAGAAAAAGACGGTACGATAACAAGCACGCTGCAGCCGGTTCCTCTTTTTGAGACAATTGAGGACTTGCATGCAGCCCCCGAGATCATGAACACAGTCTACGAGATTCCGGCTTATCGTGAAAGCGTGGAAGCATACGGCGACCGTCAGGAGATCATGCTGGGATACTCCGACAGCAATAAAGACGGCGGGGTTATAACAGCAAATTATGAATTAAGGTTGGCTCTGCGAAGTATTACGGCAGCATCAGATAAATATGGCGTTAAGGTGAAGTTCTTCCATGGCCGCGGGGGTTCATTGGGCCGCGGAGGGATGCCGCTTAACAGGAGCATTCTTACACAGCCTGCCGATACAATCGGAGGAGGCATTAAAATCACGGAACAGGGAGAAGTTCTGTCATCCCGTTACTCTCTTCAAGGGATTGCTTACCGAAGCCTGGAACAAGCAACCTGCGCGTTGATTACTGCAACAGTCATTTCCCGCAAGCCGGAGGTTCTGCCGTACGAAGCAGAATGGGATGAAATCATGGTGGGTATTTCAGAGGCGGCTTATAACAAGTATCAGGATCTGATCTTCCGTGATCCGGACTTCTTAACCTTCTTCAAGGAAACTACCCCGCTGCCCGAAGTCGGAGAGCTAAATATCGGATCAAGACCTTCCAAACGGAAGAACAGCGACCGTTTTGAAGACCTCAGAGCCATTCCATGGGTTTTTGCCTGGACCCAAAGCCGATATTTGCTGCCAGCCTGGTACGCTGCAGGAACGGGCTTACAGAGCTTCTATCAGGGTAAGGAAGAGAATCTGCAAATCATGAGGACAATGTATGAGAAGTGGCCTTTCTTCCGGTCCATGATCGATGGTCTGCAAATGGCCCTGGCTAAAGCTGATCTACTGATCGCCCAGGAATATGCCCGCATGGTCAAAGATCAGGAGGCGGGACAGCGTATTTTTGAATTCATCCGGGAGGAATTCAAGTTAACCTCTTCCCTGATATTGAAAATCACAGGACAGAAAGGAATTCTCGACAATGTACCTGTAATTCAGGAGTCCATCCGTCTGCGCAACCCGTATGTGGACCCGCTCAGCTACCTGCAGGTTGACCTGTTGACCGAGTTAAGGGCACTCCGTGAAGAAGGCAACGATGATGCGGAACTCTTAAGAGAAGTTTTACTTACTATCAACGGCATCGCTGCCGGATTAAGGAATACGGGATGATTCTCATTTTTCCTATCATGATGCAGGGGCGGTAACCGGTATGAAGACGGTTGATCCGTCTCTCCTATACATACATGCTGTCTGAACGGGCCTTGGAACCTGCTCACGGCAGGATACTTTTTGTGTTACAATAAGGTAATATTGAAGGACAAACCGGGGCATGTGGTACGAAGAGATACAGAAAGAAAACGAGAAACGAAAGAACTTCTAAAGTTGGGGGATTTGGAGTGAATGTTGTAGAGGTACGGCTAGCAAAACTGGCGCGAAAAGGGGATCGTGGAGCTTTTGCAGAGTTGGTAAATCTGTACAAGGATAAAATTTATCATCTTGCATACCGTATGCTAAGTAACTCCCAGGAAGCGGAAGATGCGGTTCAGGAAACTTTTTTGCGTGTTTATATGAATTTAGAGCGGTATGATGTGAAACAGAAATTCTCAACCTGGATTTTTCGAATTGCAACAAACTTGTGTATTGACCGACTTCGCAAAAGAAAACCAACGTACTCTCTCGACGCAGAAATGCCGGACAGCGAGGGGAATGATTTTTATGCCATGCTGCCCAGTAAAGAGGATACTCCGGAAGATCAGGTTATTCTGTCTGAGACTCAGGAGCATATCCGCTGTGCTATCAATACACTCCCAGTAAAATATAAAACGATTGTTGTACTGCGTTACTTGCATGATATGTCCCTTCAAGAAATCAGTGATGTGCTCAATATCCCTGTTACTACGGTTAAGACCAGAGTCCACCGGGGAAGGGAATATTTACGTCAAAAATTATCTGACGAGTATCAGAAAAAAAGATGAAACATCTTGAGACAGTGAAACGTAATGTATTACACGAACGGTAGAGGACCAAGAAAGGAGTGGCTCTAGGTGGATTGCAAACAAGCCCTTCCCCTCATGCATGAGTATCTGGACGGGGATTTACAGGGTGCTGACGCCTTAGCACTGAAAGAACATCTTATTGCGTGCCCCGGGTGCAGGAAACTCTACAAGCAAATGGAGACAACTGATGCGCTCGTCAAGTCTATACCTACCGCGCAATTGCCTGACGATCTTACCGATCGTATCATGACCAAACTGCCTCCTGAGAAGAAACGTAACTCAGTGGTCCATTGGCTGCGAAGGCATCCGGGCCTCTCGGTTGCAGTCGTTTTTGTTGTAGTCATGTTAGGAAGCTTTCTCACTCTTTGGGACGAAAACAAGCAGGTCATGGTCAAGGGGCCTGAATCTGGTCAAGTCATTATTGATGGGAATACAGTTATTGTTCCTGAAGGGGTTACCGTTAACGGGAACCTTGTCGTACAAGGTGGAGAGCTGGATGTAGAGGGTGAGTTGGACGGAAATCTTACACTTATTGACGGCACGCTGAATTTGGCTTCCACGGCACACATCTCAGGAAACGTACAGCGCATAAATGAATCAATTGGATGGCTGTGGTATAAAGTGAATGAATTCTTTAGCTCGTTTACGAAATAAAGAACTGGCCTCCCTAACAGGGAGGCTTATTTATGTCCTGTTTTTTTGCCGGTGGAAGTTATGGCATTTCCCCCCAATAGAAGATTTGCTTTGAATGTGGTATCATCTAGGAATAGACAGAAAACAATAGAAATACTACGTTAATCGGTAAGGTGTTGGTCTGGGGGATAAAGGATGGAATACTTCGCTGTTTTTTCATTCAACGACATTGTTGATATTCTGATTGTCAGTTATGTCATATATAAACTGATTATGCTGATCCGGGGAACAAGAGCCATTCAGCTGATGAAAGGGATTTTCATCGTGGTGGCCACCTGGGCGTTCAGTTTTTTGTTTAAGCTTAATACCCTGCAGTGGATGATGAACCAGATGTTTAACATCGGGGTTATTGCCATCATCATAATTTTTCAACCTGAATTAAGACGGGCTCTGGAACAGCTCGGACGAGGAAAATTATTTAGCAGAAGCAATGATCTTGATCAGGATGTAAACAAGCGAATTGCTGAAGTTATCAAAGCGCTGAATTATTTATCCAAACGTAAAATCGGCGCGCTTATTGTGTTTGAAAAAGAGACAGGCCTTACTGATTATATCGAGTCCGGGATTCCTATGGAGTCCAAAATTAGTTCGGAACTGCTGATCAATATTTTTATCCCTAATACACCTCTTCATGATGGTGCCGTCATCATTCGCGGCCATCAGATTATGGCTGCCGGATGTTATTTGCCTCTTTCGGAGAATCCTTTTATCAGCAAGGAGCTCGGAACCAGGCACCGTGCGGCTATTGGCATGAGTGAAGTTTCAGATGCGGTTTGTTTGATCGTTTCGGAAGAAACCGGACAAATTTCGCTTTCTCTTAATGGACAAATTGTCCGCGACATCAAGGAAGAGTCTTTAATCTCCAAATTGTTCGAGCAGTTGAAACCGCAGGGACGCAGCGGAGACAAGAACCCTTTCAAGAAATGGTGGGAGGGACGAAGACGTGGATAAGTGGCTGCGAAATCCAAATGTTGTGAAAGTTGTCGCCCTTATGCTGGGCATTATGCTATGGGTGGTTGTCCGTATGGACGGGAACACGGGAAATATTTCTTCAGTGGGCTTAAAGGAGCAAACGATCAGTAATGTGGCCGTAGTTCCGAAATATGACTCCAGCCAGTATTATGTCTCATCCATAGAACCGTCTGAAGTAACGATTCGTCTAAAAGGCAGACAGTTTGACATTGATAAAGTTAGTACCAGTAATTATAAGATCGAGCTTGATTTAACGAAGGCCTCCGCTGGTGAATACTATCTCGCTCCTATGGCGGTAGGGCTGCCTTCTTCCCTGGATTGGGAAATTTACCCGCGAACGGTGAAGGTTGCCATTGAGAAGCAGCAGAAAAAAGAGGTTCCTGTTGTCATTGATGTGACGGGAACACCGAAAGAAGGCTTTAAAGCAGGACAACCTATAGTTAAGCCTAACCGGGTACATGTCACCGTACCAGACAGCAAAGCGGACCTGGTAGATTCCGTACACGGGGAGATCTCCGTGGATCAGGCGGATTCAACTATTAAACAGCAGGTGAAACTAAGGGCCTTTGATAAAAAGGGTAAAGAGCTTGATTTTGAGGTATCACCTGCCGTAGTGGATGTAGAAGTGCCGGTAACGATGCCGTTTAAGGCTATGCCTTTACAGATCAAATTGGTTGGGGACCCCCCGCCGGGATTTGCGGTTGCCTCTGTCAAGCAGAGTACCGATAAAGTGACAGTATATTCAAACTCGCCTAATGATTTGGATAAAATGGAGTTTTATGAAGGGCCTGAAGTGAATTTGGCGGATTTGAAGGAAACGAAGAAATTTACATTGGATATTCCTCATCGGAATAATGTAACACAAACAGATCCGGATAAAGTGGATGTGACGGTGGAAATCGTACCTTCGGTGACCAAGCAGGTCGAAAATTTCCCCCTAAATATAACGGGGCTTGCGAAGAATATGAATGCCAAAATTACAACACCGGAATCCGGGCAAATTAGCTTTACCATGGAAGGAGCGCAAACGCTCCTCAATGAGGTGAAACTGGAAGATATTCAGGCTGCTATAGACGTGACCAATCTTCCGCCAGGTGATCATGAAGTAACGGTCAATATTAATCTTCCGCCATATATTAAAAATGCAACCGGCGAGATTAAAGCCACTGTTACCATTACCGAAAAAAAGAAAAGGGCAAAGTGATAGCAGAAAAGGGGAATGAACAAAATGGGGAAATATTTTGGGACAGACGGAGTACGCGGAATCGCAAACAGAGAATTGACGCCTGAACTGGCTTACAAAATCGGCCGATGCGGCGGGTATGTACTGACAGGAAAGGCGGAACATCCCAAGGTGATTATTGGCCGCGATACCCGTATCTCCGGTCCTATGCTGGAGGCAGCACTGGTAGCAGGGCTACTTTCCATTGGAGCAAACGTAATCCGGGTCGGGGTAGTCTCTACACCGGCCGTGGCTTACTTAACAAGAACATTGGATGCGGACGCGGGAGTTATGATCTCTGCTTCCCACAATCCTGTGGAAGATAACGGCATTAAGTTTTTCGGGGGAGACGGTTTTAAGCTGTTGGACGAGACAGAGCTTGAGATTGAGCGCCTGCTTGATGCCGAGACCGATGAACTGCCTAGACCGATTGGCGGAAATATCGGATCGGTGCTGGACGATGAAGAACTCAAATTCAAGTATGCGGAATTTTTAAAATCGACGGTAGATGTATCTTTTGAAGGCATGAAAATTGTACTTGATTGTGCTAACGGGGCTGCCTATGAACTGGCGCCGAAAGTATTTAAAGACCTCGGCGCAGAAGTAATTACGATGGCGGCATATCCAAACGGAACCAACATCAACGACCATTGTGGCTCGACTCATCCGGAAAAGCTGAAAGAATTGGTCGTCAAAGAGAAAGCGGACCTGGGTCTTGCTTTTGACGGGGATGCCGACCGCTTAATCGCAGTGGATGAGAATGGAGAAGAAGTAGACGGCGACTTCATTCTTAGTATTTGCGGTCACGATATGCACCAAAGCGGCAAGCTGAAGCAGGGTACCATTGTAACGACTGTAATGGCTAATATCGGATTCTTTAAAGGCATAGAGAAGGTCGGTTTAAAAGCGGTTCAAACAGCTGTAGGCGACCGCTACGTGATGGAGGAAATGCGTAAAGGCGGCTATAATCTGGGTGGAGAACAATCCGGGCATGTGATCTTCCTTGATCACAATACTACGGGCGACGGTATTCTTACCGGTCTTCAGCTGGTCAATACGGTGAGGAAAGCCGGCAAAAAACTGAATGAAATGAAGAGCATCATGAGGAAATCCCCGCAGGTACTTGTGAATGTACGTGTAGGGGATAAGAACAAGCTGAAAGATAATCAGGCAGTCGCAGATGTTATCCAAGCCGTTGAAGCAGAGCTTGGCAGCAATGGCCGGGTTCTGGTTCGGCCATCGGGCACAGAGTCCCTCATCCGTGTTATGGCAGAAGGTCCGGATAAGGATCAGGTGGAAACACATGTGCAGCAAATTGCCGAAATAGTGCAAAGAGAGCTTTGCTAGTTTTTGAGTTTCATAGATAGCTAGATCAATAGAAATAGCCGGGCTATAAAAAACCACCAAAATATTAAAATTTTGGTGGTTTTAGCTTTTGAAAAACCAACTTTACGGGAGAAATGGTCTGTATAAGACGGTGGGGATATCCCTCCAGCCGTTTGCCCGGAACCCGCAAAAGAGATTGAAATTAGCGGTATTTTCACGGGCTCCAAAAACGGGTGTAACTCTTTAGCTGACCCACCTTAAGCTATATAAAAACCACAATTGAGTGTTTAATAGAGAAGATATAGATAAATACGGTTCAAATTTAACTATATCTTGTATCCGTTCGGATGGAAATCAAAATTATAAAATTAATAAAAACTCCTATAAATCGACATATATAAACGATTTCATTTAGTTTTTTTTAAAACTCAGCGTTTTCTGGAGTTGCATTACGGCTCCAAAATGAATATGATGTATATATGTTTTTTCCACTCAAGAAGAGAAAGGTAGGGTAGAGGTAGGAAGCAACATAAGCGCCAGAACTTAGGATGGCATCGGAGTCTTTTTCATCCCGGCAGCCTGGCTGCATATCTGTTTTGTCGAAGGAGCGTAAGGAAAGACAATGGCAGGTGGGAAGAAGAAGCGAAGAGCATCTAAGTTGACGAGGTGAAGGTGTTCGAAACATTCGGCGGGGACCTTCCGGCATTTCATTCATGCCGTAAGCTTGGAAAGCAAACTGCCCGGGTGACCGGGTAAACAAGATTCCAGCATAATGATGCATATGATTTTTCGGAAAATTTAAGGGATCGGACCTTTTTTTGTGCTGCCCAAATCTAGATACGCTTCAAAAAATGACAGATAGCGTACCTTTATTTGTGTTGGCCTCAAAAGGATTCCGATCCGGAAAACTTGAATGAACGAAGCATGTGACATCAATAGTCAGCAGGCTTATTCAATAACGGAGGGAATCGACTTATGTGTGGAATTGTTGGATATATCGGAAACCGGAACTCAAGAGAAGTACTGATCAATGGACTGAGCAAGCTTGAATATAGAGGATACGACTCTGCGGGAATCGCAGTTCAAACAAAACAAGGTCTTCAGGTTAAGAAAGCGAAAGGACGCCTGGCTATTTTGGAGTCCAAACTGAATGAGGAACCTGTTCAAGGAAGCGTAGGGATTGGCCATACACGCTGGGCTACCCATGGGAAACCATCGGACGTGAATTCACATCCTCATACGGATGACTCTTCCAAATTTGCAGTTGTGCATAACGGAATTATCGAAAATTACATTGCACTGAAAGAAGAACTTATCGCCAAAGGTCATCATTTTGCATCTGAAACGGATACGGAAGTGATTGCCCATTTGATCAGCGAACTGTATGACGGAGATATCGTCAAAGCAGTTCAGCAGGCCGTAAAACAAATACGGGGTGCCTTCGCACTTGGTGTATTGACCGAGTATGAACCGGATAAACTGGTTGCCGTACGTTTGGCCAGCCCGCTGATCATTGGAGTAGGTGAAGGGGAAAACTTCATCGGCTCGGATATTCCGGCAATCCTTGAATATACCCGTAATGTATATATTCTGAATGATGGTGAAATGGCTGTTCTGACACGGGATGGTGTCGAATTAAGAACAATCGAGGGTAATTTTATTTCTCGGGAAATGTTCCATGTCGATTGGGATCTGATTACCGCGGAAAAGGCGGGTTACGAGCACTTTATGCTGAAAGAGATCTACGACCAGCCGAAAGCTTATCGGGATACCATGGGAAGCCGTATTGCGGATGGGGATAAAATTAACCTGGAACAAGTGAGCATGTCCAAAGAGGACATCAAGAACATAGACCGGATTCACATTGTCGCTTGCGGTACCGCATATCACGCCGGATTGGTCGGGAAATATGTGATCGAAAACCTGGCTCGCATTCCGGTAGAAGTCGATGTTGCTTCCGAATACCGTTACCGTACCCCAATCATTACGGACAAAACGCTGGTAATCGGTGTGAGCCAATCCGGTGAAACGGCAGATACACTGGCGGCCCTGCGGGAAGCTAAACGCTGCGGTGCCCGTATTTTGGCTATTACAAACGTAGTAGGAAGTTCCGTAGCCCGTGAAGCGGATGACCTGATCCTGACTTGGGCAGGACCGGAAATCGCAGTGGCATCGACCAAAGCATATACAACCATGCTGATTTCGTTCTACCTGCTTGGCCTTCATCTGGCTCAGCAGCTCGGTACGAAAGACGAGGCTTACATCAAGAATGTCATCGCAGCAATGAAAAGCCTGCCGGAGCAAGTGGAAAGCATCCTGAACCGGACCGACGAAATCAAGAAATTTGCTGAAGAAATTGCGGGCTATGAAGATCTGTTCTTCATTGGACGTGGCCTGGACTATGCGGTAGCATTGGAAGGTTCCCTGAAGCTTAAGGAAATTTCTTACATCCATTCCGAAGCTTATGCTGCCGGTGAGCTTAAACACGGTACACTGGCACTGATCGAAGAGGGAGTACCGGTTATCGCACTGGCTACACAAGCTGACCTGTTCGAGAAAACCGTCAGCAACATCAAGGAAGTAACAGCCCGCGGAGCACATGTGCTTGGACTGAGCCATGAAGGAGATAAAGAACTGAAGAAATCCGTAGATCAGTATTTTGTGATCCCGCAAACGCTGGATCTGCTGTCCCCGGCCCTTTCCGTAGTACCTCTGCAGCTGCTGTCCTACTACGCTTCCCTGGCACGCGGCAACGACGTAGATAAGCCGCGTAACCTGGCTAAGAGCGTGACCGTGGAGTAAGTTGGGATAGATTTAAAGAAAAATGTCCCGTGATAAAAAACTGTGGAACCAGTAAAAAATGTGTGGAACTAACATGCAAGATGATTAGTGCATCTAGAGGGGAGCCTGAAGGAATCATTTCGGGCTGCCCTCTTTTTAAGGTAGTGTGATTGTTGATGGTGACTTCCTTTGGAAGGTAAAACAACAAAGAGGAATTCCGCATAAATTTCGGACTCATATAATGCGGTAAAGAAAAATTGCCATTTTGAGAAGGGGGAGTTTCGGAGTTGAGTGATTTTCATAAGAGTCTACTTAAATATAAAAAAATGTTTTGGGAAAAGGGGATAATACATTACGAAGATGTATTGGCTTTTGCTTGGGAGATTTTAAATTCATCTAAGGAAATTCTTCGCATAATACGTTCTAAATTCCCGTATTTCTTCATTGATGAATTCCAGGACACTAATCCAGTCCAAACTGAGATTATTAAACTAATAGCCGAAAAAGAAACGGTTATGGGGGTTATTGGAGATAAAGCTCAATCTATATATGAGTTCCAAGGTGCTGATGTTAAGCAATTTGATAATTTTGTATTGCCGGAAATGGTATTTTACAAATGGAAGATAACCATCGAAGTACTGAAAGTATAATCAATCTATTAAATGGAATTAGGAAGGATATTGTTCAAAGAAGCCCAGATAAAAAAGTAGGGAGCTCCCCATGTGTTATCGTTGGTAAACCTTTGCTGGCGTTAAAACATGTACAGGATATTGTGGATGGTGAAGATGTTATTACCCTTTCATATTCGAATCTTATGGCGAATTCCGTTAGAAATAACAAGGATTATAAAGATGGACAGAAGTGGATGTTAATTGATGAAGCATTTGTAGATTCAACCCCTGATCGAAGAAAAGTATTGATATCAATTATTAAGAGTATTGAGTACGCAAGACTGAATCATTATAAGGATGCGATAAAAGAATTAAGTAGACATTTGAGATTAACTGATGATCATAATGGACAAAAGACTGCATTAATGTTTATTAAGATGATGTTGAATGAATATAGTGACTATTGCGATAAACCATTATGGGAAATTTATTGCAAGATAAATGGAACAGGGTTCTTTGACATTCCAAAGATACGGGAGAGTAAGGGGAATAGAGCTCCATCATCAAATGAAGAATTCTATAAAAATACGATTTATACTAGTATTGCTCTGCATGTGAAAATAGCTGAAGATGAAATTTACATCGTACAGTTCATAAAGCAAAAGGTAGTGAATTTGATAATGTACTGGTAATTGTCAAGGGCAAGGATGGTTATAAGTACAATGAAGAGAGGGATTTGGGATTTCTACTAAAGCCCGATCTAGATGGTAATGAAGATCACAGGGTTAACTATGTAGCATGTAGTAGGGCGAAAAAGAAATTATATATTTGTGTTCCTGAGATTTCGGATGAAGCTCATACGATTTTATCAACTAAGTTTATTATAAGAAAATTGTATTAATATAGAAGGCGTATTTATTTTAATTCCATAAGGTTACAAATTGAATTGCCATCATGAAAAATATCTAGTTTAGTGATTTATATTCAATTATTGGAATATTGGATATCAAGACAACTGTAACCGTCAAGTACCTTTAAGAAGATTCCGCTAAATAATACACCCAGATGTTACTAAAAATGGTTTCCCGATGTTTGAGACGGAAGCTGTCTCCGCTCAACGTTATCACTCGCTTTTTTGCAAAATCCGGACGAGGATGGCGGTTGTAATCGCCGGATCACCTGTCGTTCATAGGTATAGTGATTGGACGTCCATAGAGTTGAGACGGGTATTGTTTAAACGAAATGCACTACATAACTGCAACCGTAAGTTAACAAAATGTATGTTGTAAGATAGAACTTAGAGCAATGTCTGATTTTGAAAGATCTTTGATTGAAAGATTAAATTTGCCATTTTGAAAAAAGGAAAACGTAAAATTGTTATTTTGATTAAAATGTGCTAAAAAAAGCGATACAATATGTACCATAAATAGTAAATTGTAAAACGGAGGGAGTTAAATGATTAATTTTACTGCCATTGGGCAAAAGAAAAACTTTACTACATTTAAAGCCACTCAAGGGCAACAATTCGGTAAATGTGTAGTATCAATTCAATGTACTGTAAATGAAATTTTAAAATTCATTGAAATTGATAAGTCAGTTCAAAGGGAGATTATTGATCAGCATTTACTTAACTTTTCTAAAAAGGGGTGAAATGAAATGAAACAATTTTTAAAATTGAAGGGTACGGTTCTTCCAATTGATGAGCGTCAGCCTACAAAAGGGCTAATGACTACTCAAATAAAGGTGAAGAATTTATTAAAAATTTACTTGATAGATAGTGAAGTGAATAGAGATATAAATATCAATAGAATACCTAAAATTGAAAAATATATTGACACTTTTGAAAGTAACTTAGGGATATATTTCCCTGCAATAATGTGTAATATACAACTAAAAGAATTTAATTACGATGAAGAAAATTCAGCATTAACTATTTATCCCAATGAAAAGTTAGTGATAATAGATGGTCAGCATCGTATTACAGGGTTAGAAAGATATTTAAGTACAATGAAGGAGAGTGATATAAGAAAGGTAAAAATACTTGATAGCATGCTTACTTTACAACTTTATATTAATTTAGATAAAGCGGAGCAAAGAGAGTTATTTACTTCTATTAACTCAAATGCAAAAAAAGTATCAATGTCATTAACGACATCATACGACAGCAGAGATATATTAAATATTTTAGCAAAAGATATACTTTCAATTTCCGAATCTTTACAATCATTAGGGGTCGAGACGAATAAATCGAGATTAGCAAGACCAAAAAATAAAAATTTAACTTCAATGACCAGACTAAAAACTTTCCTTAGTCTATTACTTTTCGGAAAACCAACATTAAGTAATAGTAATGAACAACTCATTAAAGAGAATTATGATTCAGTGTTAAATTTTTTAGAAAGACTATTTTATAATTTATATTCAGATTTAAATTCAAATTCAATTTTCCCTCGGGAACCGGGAAATGTAAAGAAATATGTATTAGGTCATGAGGCAGTATTGAATGCGTTGGCTATTTATTTAAACCGAAAAATTGTAGTTGCTCAAAATGATGGTTTTCTTTTCCATCATGATTTAGACGATTTTTTAGAAACACTTACTTTAATAGATTGGTCAGTTGAGGATTCTTCTTGGAAACCGTTTTTACAAGTGGCACAAAGAGGCCAAAGTACGGAATTTAAGACTATAGATTTAAAATTTCAAGATGCAATTGCTGAGTATTTAACTGATGTTCTGTCTTAATTTAAAAGAAAGTCCAAACTATCAAGACATAACTTTGAAATAAAATCGAACCGTTTATAAAAAAGAATACGATGTTTTGAAAAATTGCGAAGCTTTCCCCCTTTGGTTATGATGAACCAAGGGGTCTTTTATATAGTGAAAAGAACATATGTTAAAAGAGGTTTAAGGAATCAGGAACTCATATTATTGATTAAAGACTAGTGAAGAGGAGCTATTTTATGAATTCAAAAATTCCCTTAACCTGTTGATGCTTATATATTAATCCGCATTTACATGATAATAGCGGCATATGAATTCCTGGTGAAAAACGAGAGCATATGGAAAGATTAGACGAGAAAAAATGGAGGAAAATGAGGAATGAATTGGTTTTGATCGTAGTTAAAATCATTACAGGGTATGAAAGAGTGGAGCAACAGGTTTTACCATTAAATAAATCAAAGGGATTTTGAGTATATATAAAGAAGTGGAATTTCTTCAAAGAGGCTGAGCATAAATCAAATTTCGACTTATGTCTCAGCCTCTTATAATCTCTTTATGTTTATTGAGCTGTGGATTGTATGTTTTTTTTCATAGCTCTCATGGATTCGGCCACTTTCACCATCATGGAACATTCTACCCTCTTGCGGAAGATGTCACAACTGAAATCGTAGATTCCATTGATGGACCCTGTTGCGTGCAGCGCGTTAGCAGGGCAACCGCCACTGCAGTAAAGTTTCGCCCAGCAGTCCTGGCATTTCGGCTTCGAGTAGCAGCTGCTCTCTTTAAATTGGCACTGCGTCTCTTGTTTTGTAATCCCATCCCAGATGTTTCCTATCTTGTATTCGTTATTCCCGATGAACTGGTGGCAAGGGAAGAGTTCGCCCCATGGTGTGACAGCGAGATATTCGGTTCCTGAGCCGCAGCCGGAAATTCTCTTTTGGATGCAGGGGCCTTCTGAGAGGTCAAGCATGTAATGGTAGAAGGTGAAGCCATTGCCCTCTTCCCCACGTTTCAGCATTTCCTTGGCGAGAATTTCGTACTGGTTATATATATCTGGAAGGTTTTCTGCGGTAAGCGCATAGGGTTCCCGGGGATCACAGATGACGGGTTCCATCGAGATTTTGTCGAAGCCAAGATCTGCGATATGAAAAATGTCATTGGTGAAGTCAACGTTGTTGCGGGTATAAGTCCCACGCACATAATATTCTTTATCTCCACGCTTTTCAACGAATTCCTGGAACTTCGGAACGATATAATCGTAGCTTCCCTTTCCGGTTACTGTTTTACGAAGGTGATCGTGAACTTGTTTTCTTCCATCAAGGCTCAATACGACATTGTACATTTCCTCATTCAAGAAATCGGTGACCTCATCGTTTAATAACATACCATTTGTAGTAAAGGTGAAGCGAAAAGTTTTTTTGTACTCTTTTTCTTTGCTTCTTGCGTAAGCGACAATTTGTTTAACAACTTTCCAGGCCATAAGCGGTTCTCCGCCAAAGAAATCAACGTCGAGGTTTCGGTGGTGACCGGAGTTTTCCAATAGGTAATCGATAGCTCTTTTGCCAACCTCATAGCTCATGATCGCTCTGCTTCCGTTGTATTTTCCTTGGCTGGCAAAGCAGTATTCACATGACAGGTTACATGTATGTGCGACGTTGAGGCAGAGGGCCTTTACATAAGTTTGGCGATTTTTTAAATCCATTGAGAGATTCTTATATTCATCCTCAGTAAAGAGTTCCCCATCATTTTTTAGCTCTTCGATATCGGCAATTGTTTCCCGAATGTCCTTCTCAGAGATATTGGAATCATGTACGTATTTTTCCAGCATTAGTAGTCTCATAAAGGGCGATGATTTCATAGGCGAGATCGTCGACAACATGTACCGATCCGCTGTAGGTATCGAGTACGATGTTGTATCCGTTTAGTTTATATTGATGAATCATACTTGATAATCAAGCTCCTTTTATTTATAAAGTAAAACCTCCGTTTATGAGACGTTTACTTCCTGCTGATGTGAGATAAAAATGGCCGCCCATCCGGAAAGCAGTTGGGCGGTACGTTTCTTGGTTTATCTGTTCATTATGTTTTCGCATTTTTGATTTGCAACTCCGCAAGACGTTTTGCAGGCTGATTGGCAAGATGTTTGACATGCACCACATCCGCCATATTTTATTGTATCTGTCAGTTTACGGGTGCTTAGTGTTACGATTCTTTTCATAATAAATAACTCCTTTTAAAAATATCTTTTAAGAAACAAGTTCAATTATTGTGAATAATTTCACATTAATTCCATTAATAATTTTAACAACAGCTTTGGTTCACGTCAATCATTTCGTGATGTTTTGTTGCTGCGGAAATTCACTCAATTGTGCAGCTCTTTTTTTATCGTGATGTGAAGGGTCTTGAGGGTCCAACAACGTGATTCTTCTTATTGTCGACAAGCCGACAGAAGAATAATGAGTAGGAGTTTTATTGTAGCATTTCAAGGTTGATGTTACCAAGAAGTGTACCTTTATGGTTTCGTATGTATCTTTCTTTATCCGGGTTTTCCGTGTAATATTTGTCTGCCATCTTGGAATATAACAAAGAGACTTAATTTAGCCTTAAAAAAAGGAAGGCAAGCGTAAATTGGGACTGGGTCGCATTCGTGTTCGTGGCGCCGAATCCAGTTTGACCGTCATCGCCCTTCAGTTTCTGGTCATCAATCTGGAGAGACGACTTCTGAAAGGCAATGTTCAAATTTGCGATAGGTAGGAGAAATGTTAATATCTTGACGTGTTTATAGGGCAAGCGCGTGTCATTCGAATTCCCAATAAATCCGTAATCGGCATTAAGGAATTGTCCAGTTTCGACCTCGATGGCGTAACGCGGCTCTTAATTCGGACAGACGCTTGGCCAGACCGAACCGTATTTCCGGTTTCTATCCCTTACATGGATCCTCAGGCAATCGGCTACTTGTCGGACAAAGGTATCCGTCTCATCGGATTTGATCTTCCATCTGTAGATCCGATTGAAAGCAAAACTCTTCTCGTCCATCATCAATTATCACATGCGGATATCTCGATTTTAGAGGGGCTAGTATTGGATCACATTGATGCCGGTGATTATGAGTTCATTGCCCTCCCCCTTTCTCTAAGTGAGGCCGATGCAAGTCCGACTCGTGCTGTCTTAAAAAAATTACCTAAAGTAAAGAAAGGGGAGCAAACCAAAATGACAGCCACAAACAATACAATTGAGAAGTTAGATGAAACACATCTAACGAATCAACCAGCAGAAATGAGACATTCGATGACGTATGGAGACTATTTATATTTGGATCGGCTCCTCTCTAGCCAACATCAACTCTCCGGACATCATGATGAAATGTTGTTTATAATTATCCATCAAGCGAGTGAACTGTGGATGAAGTTAATGCTGCATGAAATTAATGCGGTCATTTCCTATATCCAAAGTAACCATTTGCAAAAAGCGTTTAAAATCTTAACCCGGGTATCTAAAATACAAGAGCAATTAATTCAGTCATGGAACGTGCTCGTAACATTAACCCCAGCAGAATATATGGAATTCAGAAATCAATTAGGGCAATCATCCGGGTTTCAATCGTATCAGTATCGTTTGATTGAATTTGCACTAGGAAATAAAAATACTCAAAAGTTGGCGATATTTGAGCATCAGTCGGAATTGTACCAACAATTAGCAAAAGCCGCACATGCACCCAGTCTTTATGATGCAGCCATTCAAGCCTTGGCTGTAGCGGGATTGTCCATTGATTCCGATATGCTGGATCGGGATTTTTCGAAAAAGTATCAACCGAATGCAAGTGTAGAGCAAGCTTGGTTAACGGTGTACAAACAGACAGAACAGTACTGGGAACTCTACGAATTAGCTGAAAAGCTAATGGATATCGCGAGCCAACATCAGTTTTGGCAAGCGAAGCATATGGGGACCGTCGAACGAATTATTGGAAGCAAAGTAGGGACCGGCGGAACTTCAGGAGTATCTTATTTAAAAAAGGTACTGGAGCAAAACCTATTCCCCGAACTGTGGAACCTTCGAACAAAAATGTAAACAGTCAGCCGGCTTAACGTATATAGCCAACAACGTGATTCTTCTTATTGTCGACAAAGCGACAAAAGAATAAATGAGTACAGAAGCAGGTCATATTCAAAATGGCCTGCTTCCGCATACAGCTTTACTCGATATTTACTTGCTTATACCGGTAATCAGGCTTCTATTATGCGGCATGACAGCAAATTGAGAAGTTTGAGGAAATTGGTTTTTTGAATCACAAAACCAATAAATCGGCAAATCAGGCAAGCCTGTTTCTTGAAACAGGAGTAATTTCATAGGAAGGGGTGTGTTCATTATTTTCCAAAATTAGTTTATATTTCTGGAAAATCAAGAAAAAGATCGGTATACTGGTTATGTATCCTGTTATTCCTACTTGACGGATTAAACACATCTTACGGAATGTACAGATGTTTTTTTATTTCTTAAGCTTCATTTCATAATGTTTTCAACCACTATGTTTGCTGTAGAGCCTTTTATATTGGAGTGATGATGATGAAAAAAGGTGCAGGTATCGTTTTGCTGTTATTAGTTTGTATTCTCTTCCTGGATGGCTGTACATTACAGGAGGAGTATGATGAAAGTGGCCGCAGAAAGGATACCTTCATTCCGTTGAAACGGCCCAATATGTTCACCTTAAACTTTCATGACCTGTATGACCAAATTTTCGCCAAAATTAAGGCTGAAGATAACAAGGTAGCCGATCCGACTATGAATATCCTGTTTACTCCCGGAGGCGAAATTATGCATGTCGATTGTTCCGTTCATGCACTGATGGAATCCTCGGATTCGGAAGATCAATACACCATGAGGCTGTATAGAATCAGGAATAACCACGAAACCGAATTCAATAACAAGCAATCCCTGCCAGAAGCATTCTCGGCACCTTCTTCAACCATGACGGGAATTGACGTATATCGGGAATCGGGAGGGTACTATGACGGGAGAGATATGGACATGTTAAACTTTCAAAAGTTCCCCAAGTTCATAGAGTGGTTTGCGAACTTCAACTTAAAATCAGTATTAGAACAATATACGGTGGGAAGACCCGTTCGCTTCCAACTTCTATCTGGGCCTATCACAGGCGAGGTTGTCAAGAATCCAGATGTGCATGTTACTTACCTGGACTGCTCGCCAAACGACATACGTGAAATGGACAAACCGAAATCATACCCGGTGTCCCGTTATTTGGAATTTACCGATAAAGACTATTACGCCGTGATCCCCTATTATGTACAGGATGGAACCATAAAGGGGTTTAATGAAATGAAATTGGGGCAGACAGAAAAAATCACGTATATAGCCAATAACGTCATTCTTCTTATTGTTGATAAAACGACAAAAGGATAAACGAGTATAGAAGCAGGCATTTTGAACATGGCCTGCTTCTACATGCAGCTTTCTCGATATTTACTTGCTTATACCGGTAATCAGGCTTCTATTATGAGGCATGACAGCAAATTGAGAAGCCTGAGGAAATTAGTTTTTCGAATCACAAAACCAATAAATTGGCAAATCAGGCAAGCCTGTTTCTTGAAACAAGAGTAATTTCAATAGGAAGGGGTGTGTTCATTATTTCCCAAAACTTGTTTATATTTCTGGAAAATGAAGAAAAAGATCGGTATACTGGATATGTATCCTGTTATTTCCTCTCGATGGACTGATCACATCTTACGGAATGTACAGATGTTTTTTTATTTCTTAAGCCTCATTTCATAATGCATCAAGCACTATGTTTATTGCAAGCTTTTATAATTGGAGTGATGATGATGAAAAAAGGTATAGGTATCGTTTTGCTGTTATTGGTTTTCCTCCTTTTCCTGGGTGGCTGTACATTACAGGAGGAGTATGATGAAAGTGGCCGCAGAAAGGATACCTTCATTCCGTTGAAACGGCCCAATATGTTCACCTTAAACTTTCATGACCTGTATAACCAAATTCTCGCCAAAATTAAAGCTGAAGATAACAAGGTAGCTAATCCGACTATGGATATCCTGTTTACTCCCGAAGGCGAAATTATGGATGTGGATTGTTCCGTTCATGCACTGGAGGAATCCGCGGAAGATCAATACACCATGGGGTTATATAGAATCAGGAATAACCATAGAACCGATACAAAAAACCAGCAATCCATGCCGGAAACGTTTTCAGCGCCTTCTTCAACCATGACGGGGATTGACGTATATTGGGAAACGGGAGGGAAATATGACGGGAGAGATATGGCCATGTTCAACTTTCAAAAGTTCCCCAAGTTCATAGAGTGGTTTGCGAACTTTAACTTAAAATCAGTTTTGGAGCAATATAGGGTGGGAAGCCCAGTTCGCTTTGAACTTCAATCGAAAGTTATAAGTGAGGTGGTTCAAAATCCGGATGTGCATGTTACTTACCTGGACTGCTCATCAAACGACATACGGGAAATGGACAAACCGGAATCATACCCGGAGTCCCATTATTTGAAACTTACCGATAAAGACTATTACGCCGTGATCCCCTATTATGTACAGGATGGAACCATAAAGGGGTTTAATGAAATGAAATTGGGGCAGACAGAAAAAATCACGTATATAGCCAATAACGTCATTCTTCTTATTGTTGATAAAACGACAAAAGGATAAACGAGTATAGAAGCAGGCATTTTGAACATGGCCTGCTTCTACATGCAGCTTTCTCGATATTTACTTGCTTATACCGGTAATCAGGCTTCTATTATGAGGCATGACACCCATTTCAAATCCCAAATCAACAAACCCGTATGGTTCACCCGGGATTAAGCTTTCCCATGTGTTGCTTCCGGGAATCATTTTGGCGGTGCATTGAATCCAGTGTGGGTAGGACTCTCCCGTACTAGATGATGCCAAAATTTCGATTTTTGTTCCAGGTAAAAGATCGCTATAATAATCGGAATCTTGGTTGTAGCATTTCAAGGCTGATGTAACCAAGAAGTGTACCTTTATGGTTTCGGGTGTAAGTTCTTCGGACAAATAAAGATCTCTAGGGATCAAAGTTGCCTGTTTGCCATCGCTATCTCTCCATACCTCTGTACCTCCAAAGTAATGATAGACAAACTTCCCCTTTCCTTCATTCGGATAATTAATCAAAGACGACTCGTCAATATAACCCGCATTCAGTCGACCACCGACATCTCTGAAATATACATATCGAATCTGATCCCCTTTACTGTCATCCCGGTTTGGGTTTATATCCCGCCGGCTGTAAAACGCACCAACTGGAATGCCGTCATACATGGGGTATTTGGCTTCGAATTTCCCGTCAGCCCTTTTCACTTTAGCCCAATAGCCCTTAAGTTTACTTTTATCATCCGGATAGGGTCCCTTTGGACCTTCTATAAGCATACATGCACGACCGTTATTAAGAATCTGATCCCATTCATTATCATGTACTTTCTCAAAGTCATTAAAACCTTCATACCGGCCTGAACTCACATTCTTATCAATTCCGATGCTTACAGATGAACTCGGGCCGTATTCTTTGATTTGGTCAAAGGCCCAATCGTCCGGTAGGGGATATCCCATATTTCCGCTGTACCCGGTTGAAAGATCGGAAACAAAACTACTGACAGAATAACCCTCATTTTTCACAAGTGAACATGTGTTACGGGAACCATAAATCCCGATCCTGAAGATATTCCGGGCTTCCTTCGCATATTCATTAATCCCTTTAAAATAAGGAATGATCTTCGACTTGACCTGATCTTCCATAAAATCATAATCTACCGTAAAATAAATGATTTCGTTCCTCGGAACACCAAGTGATTTGGCGGCGGAAAACGCCTTCTCAGCATCGGCATATCCCCGCTTTTGTGTAAAATAGTTTACAATGTTCTCCTCATCCGGGTTTTCCGTGTAATACTGTCTGGCATCTTGGAATATAACAAAGAGTCTTAATTTAGCTTTAAAAATAACCTCCATCTCTGGACGCAGCAGATTTTTGGCAACCCGGGTATTCTTTACGACGATATCCCCGGTCAGGTACCGGCCAACAAGTTTATATTTTGCTTCTTTTAATTGGGCTGCGATAGCAGGCGTAATTCTGGAAGCACAGTCACAAACGTCGCCGGCACGGTCCGGATTACCTGTGCTGACAAGCAGTGCCATCCATTCATCTATTCCAATCCTGTCCCTGACAGGCAAGGCGGCATCTCTTTGGAATTTATGAAGAGCCTCTCGGGTTGAATTATTAAACTCTCCGTTAAACTTACCGGGATCATATTTGCTTCCATTGAAAGGAAGTGCGCTGTACCGGTCATGCCCGACACAATATAAGGTGAACTGTACTAACTTAATGAACCGGGTAATACTTTCGCTGTTGTAGGCTTTGCCATGATAATCTTTTTGTGCTTGCGTATAAGGAATTTCCGGACAGCATTTCCTGGTTGTAACGCCAAAGTTGCCATTTGCAACACTGGTAGGTAAATGTTCTTCAGCCTGTAAGGCATAAATTAGAGCCGCATTTGTTCCGCAAGAATAAATCCCATCACAGGGGCGCAGACCTGTATAGTCCAAATACCTGCGGTTCAGTTCCTGCTGCATTTCCCGTATCTTGCTGTCTCCGCGGCTGACTTTCTTGTATTCATCAGGGCCAAGAACCGCCTTCATTTGAAGTCCTTTTGCAGCTGTTGAGATTTGGTTTTCCGATAGTCCGGCGTCCTGTTGAATGGATTTCAACGCGTTTTGTGTATGTTGATTAAATACCCCATCCGTATTCCGTGGATTATACCCTTTACAGTAAAGCCCATATTGGAGTAATTTGACTTTGTTTCCCGTACTTCCGGTATCCAGCGGATTTACATCGCAGGCCTTGGAAGTCATATTTCCAAAGTTTCCTGTAACAGAAGAAAGCCCCAGTTCAATTTGTAAAGCGGATATTAATGCTTTCGAAGTTGCCGTCCCGGGGTAGCCCGTCTCCTTTACGCGTATGTACCTTGAATCTTTCCCATAGGTAGAATTTAGCCATACCTGCGCGTCTAAAACTTCTTTGGACATGAGAATTCCCTCTTTCTTTCATGATTTGAATCCATTTCATAACTTGGATTTCCAACTGAGCCGGTCCCAGATACAGCTAAATCTGAACCTCATTTATCTATATCTTTTCTATTTAAACGCATACCCGTTGTTGAGAAGTGGATTCTGTTTCTTAAAAAGTGACTTTCTTATTAGTAGATTACCATTAATTTCATATATTAACAATATTAATTAAAAGTAATAATTTTGGAGCCAGATATTGAAATCACGCAAGCACAGAAATTTGAGTGGCCCTATTAACAGGGAGAAGACCTCTTTCCTTGTTGCATTGACAAGGCTCGCGGAGGATACTATCTATTTTGCAGGGAAGTGTAAATGAAACAGACAAGTATATAACTTTTGGACATGTAATGAGCAACTGGCCTATCAATTGCTCATGAATTATATAAAAGAAAGTGGAGTGAACATGTGAAAATTAGGAGCAGCAAATGAAGTAGACTACTCCGATTTAAGAAGGTTATACCTGGAGTCACGCTGTAAAAGTTTCCATTGGGCAAATATAGAAGACATGACTTTGGAAGATTTCGATAAGCATACTGCAGAAGAGTATATCATGTTGGCAGAGTCTGTATCGGAGAATTTAAAAGCAATGAAATTTTATGAGAATAACGATAGGAAGAAAGTTGTTGAAGAAGGAGAACCGGGAGAAAGATATTGGGTGATGGTCTACGAATAAAATATATTGTTTCTTGCATCGGAAAACTAAAAACACGCTTTAGTTGACAATTTTTATGAGATGATCTAGTCTAAACTCAATCATTTATGCGTTAAAATGTTTCGGATAATTTTAGAAAACAGGGGAAGGAGGGTATTCCAATGAAGAAAAAATCTTTAAGGTCTTTATCTAAAGGTATCGGAACTCTATTGCTGTTTTCTTTGATGCTGCTAATCACGGGAGAAGTATGTCCAAATTTGGATGAGAGCGGCTTTTATCCTTTTGATTAGAACGGTATTGCAAGGATACAGTGGAAAAATACCATAGGTCGCTTTTCCTGTGGTTGCATATAGGTTGACATGTACACTACAGGAGATCTATGGTGTTTTTTATTTTGTTAAAAAGGAGAGGGACAAGATGAAATTAATGGGCCAAAACATTTATGTCAAACCGGCGGAGGAAGCGGATACCAGTCGCTTTTAAAACTTGAAATGAAAAATAAAGATTTCTTTCAGCTGTTCACCGGATTGTGGAGTATCGATATCATGAATGTAAACAACGATTTGAAAATTAACTAAATATATTTTGTATCCCTTTTTTTGTCTTCTAACCCTAATGTTGTTTAGTGAGTGAATTTGACAAAAAAATAAGTCATTGCTATAATTCCCATCATATATTAAGGAAGGATGATTCCGATGGTTCGCCGTCTAAAAATGCTTAAGAATGTAGCTACCGCATTTAGCTTCTAAGTAACCATTGTAAGAAAATAACTTAGAAGCGAGGATATCAAAATGAATAAAAACAAATTTAAACACTGGTCTGAGATTAAATATTTAAAGGATATCGTAACGAATCCATTAATCGAAGTCGGTGATTACTCCTATTACTCCGGTTATTATGATAATTATTCCTTTGAAGACGGATGCGTGAGGTATTTATGGGGAGATAAAAAATCTAGGAGCTTATTCAATCCAATCGAGGAATTTGGATGGCAAATAGACCGATTAATTATTGGTAATTATGTATGTATCGCAGGTGGTGTCGTCATTCTGATGGGGGGAAATAACAATCACCATGCAGAGTGGATTACTGTTTATCCGTTTGTTGAACAAATTAGCCATTCCTTTGAACCAAAAGGGGACACAATCATAGAAAGTGATGCATGGATTGGCATGAATGCAATGATTATGCCAGGTGTTACCATTGGTGAAGGCGCAATTGTTGCAGCAGGTTCAGTTGTAACAAAAGATGTTGCACCTTACACTATAGTTGGCGGGAACCCTGCAAAAGAAGTAAAGAAGCGTTTTTCAGAAGAGGAAATTGCGAAGTTAAAAGAGATACGCTGGTTTGATTGGAAGAGGGAGTCTATTGAAGCAGCCACTCACTTACTTTCAAGTTCTTCTATTGATGAGTTATATGAGTACTATTTACGAGAAATTAAGGACTGAGATCCTATAAATATAAAGCTAGGCAGAATATTCTGCCTAGCTTTTTAATATTACGGTAATCCTAAGATACTTACCAAGATGACTGAAGAACAACTACAAACAATGAATCATCTCTGGTAAATCTCTTTAAAATCGCTTCTGCTGATGCAGTTCCCAACCGTACCGTTGCATACTTAATGATTTGTTCATACTGTTGACGGATGAGATCCCAGTTAATCGGTCTACTTAAAACTTCCTGTAAATAAGGATATTCCTCATTCATGCCAGCTTCCGGACGATATAACTTTTGAGAACCGATATTTTTGAACCGTGGCATCAGTTTAAAACCAAGTAGATGACAAAAAGCAAAAGCAACGACACTTTGTCCATGCGTAATAATTTCGGTCATTTTCCTTTGCTTATCAAATCTAAAAGCTTGATGAGCTGTATCAGATTTTAAACGTGAAACCCGTAAGAGTTTTCGTCCGCCTTTGGAACCCGTGAAAATAGCGTTAAATTCCAATCCCTTTCATAGGTTCCGGGCAGACTGGAGGGATATCCCCACCTTCCTATGCAGCCAATTTCTGCGTGAAGCGGGTTTCCGGGTAAGGTCAGCCCCTTAAAGAGGCTTTTTTTAGTTATACGGGAATGTCCGGAACCAAAACTCCCCAATGTCACATTTGTTCAACATGATTATTCTTGTAAATGTTTCGATATACAGCAGGAGTAAGATTCTCGAACTTTTTGAAAGTTTTAATAAAATATCCGGCATCACAGAACCCTAACTTGTCACTAATTTGATTAATGGATAGCTCAGTTGTCTCTAAAAGCTGTTTAGACCATTCAATTTTTAAGCGTGGGACAAAGACTGAGAAATTTTCTCCCGTTTCTTTGGTAAAAATTCGGCTGAAATAGCTTGAACTGATGTGGCACAGTTTTGCCATTTCATTTAATGTAACATTTTCATTTTTATGATGATAAATATAATCAAAAGCTGGTTGAAGCAGCCGGTTAGAAGGACGGATTTCGTGTGATGTAAATTTCTTTACTTTCGTTTCAATAAGAGTACTGGACAATTCATTTTGGATAGCCTGTATATTCCGGTACGTACGGTCAGAAGAGACAATCGAATCCATGGATGGGGGATCTGTATCCAAGGATACGGCTTTTTTATACATCTCTATAGTTGAATGTTTGTTTATAGCCTCTTCCACGATGTAGGTGCATAAGTGAAATAACATATCCGCGATGGTTGAAACTTCTTCGAACGATAAGACGGGTAAAGAAAGATAGTCCTCTTCCAGTGTTTTAAATTTATTGTTTGTTTCTGAGTTTGCCGGGCGGGATACGATTTGTTCAAGAAGCGGAATATCCGGATCGCGCAGCTTGATTTGTCCGGCCATAATAGCTCCAATATATTGATTATCAATAATGATGGGGATTGCAATATCAAGAATGTTGAAATGGCACAAATAGATATACGGTTTATTTAACCGTACTGCTTCTAATCCTCCTCTTGCATCACATTTTTGACAATACTGGGAAAGCAGGGGATCTTTCCTCACACCCTGACAAAACGATTGGCAGTTACTGTGTTTGGAAACCGGAACCCCCTTGTAATCAACCGTAATGATCGCCATTTTGGTTACGAGAGAAAGGGAGTCTTGCAGTTTATGCCATTTCTTTAAATCAATAATTGCATTTAGATCAAACCGCGATTTCACCATAATTTTGCACTCTCCATGAATTAAAATATAAAATTGGACCGTTGCTTTTGAATAATCATGAAATCCCAGGTTCTTGAGAAACCCGTGAAAGGTTTGGAATTGGCGGTTTTTCACGTGTTCTAATCTGTTTTAATTATACTAAATTCATCATACAAAAGGACAAAATTTTACGATTTCCCAGATAAAAGACAAGAAAAAACAATATGAAAACGCTTAAAATCGGATATATAGTTCAATGTTAACTGACAAATATCACATTATAATAGAATTATACTCAATCAAGGGAGGCAGTTGTTATGAGAAAAGCTTTTATTAGCCCTACCAAATATGTCCAAGGTGAAGATGAATTATTAAATCTGGGATATTTCGTAAGAACGTTTGGAGATTCGGCTTTGCTAATTGCCCATCCGGATGATGTAAAAAGAGTGAAAGATAAACTTGAATATACGAAGAAAAAATTTAATATTAAATTGATTGAAAGCGATTTCCAAGGGGAGTGTTCACGCGAAGAGGTCAAGAGATTGCAAGAATTGGCTAAACAAAATTCCTGTTCCAGTACGATTGGATTAGGCGGGGGAAAAGCCATTGACACGGCTAAGTGCATAGCGGAGGGAGAAGCATTAATTATTGTTCCGACTATAGCAGCAACCGATGCACCAACAAGTCATTCGGCGGTTCTTTATACACCGGACGGTGAATTTGATGACTATGCCTATTTTAAGCAAAGTCCCAGTGTAGTAATGGTTGACACTACAGTGATTGCCAATGCCCCTACAAGATTTCTTGTTTCAGGCATGGGAGATGCACTCTCTACCTATTTTGAAGCCAGAGCAACATCCAGATCTTTTTCTAACGTTAATGCAGGATTGCCATGTGGTGTTCACGAAGGAGTATGCGGTGATGCCAAGGGAACTAATACGGCACTGGCACTTGCTACATTTTGTTATGAGACCTTATTAAAAGACGGTTTAAAGGCAAAAATAGCTTGTGATTGCAATTTAGTCACGCCTGCTCTTGAGAACATTGTAGAGGTCAATATTCTTCTGTCAGGGTTAGGCTTTGAAAGTGGCGGATTAGCTGCTGCCCACGGCATTCATGATGGTTTAACGGCACTGGAGGGGACCCATCACTATTTCCATGGAGAAAAAGTTGCCTTCAGTACAATAGCCCAACTGGTTCTTGAGAATGCAGACAAAGATGAATTGAATGAAGTATTGGAGTTTTGTACAGCAGTCGGCCTTCCGGTATGTCTTGCAGACATTGGTGTGGACAGCATTTCGGAGGAAGAGTTGATGAAAGTGGCCCAAAAAGCTTGTATTCCGGAAGAATCCACTCATTCTATGCCATTTCCAGTCACGGAAGAAGCTGTGGCAGCTGCCGTCATGGTAGCAGATCAAATCGGCAGGGAGTTTAAAAAGAAAAGGGGGGAATAATATGAAAAAAATCATAAATAAACCGGAAAGTCTCGTCAGGGAAATGTGTAACGGATTAGTTCTGGCACATCCTAACCTGGAGTTTAACAGTAAATATAAAATAATAAAAAAAAGAGAAATAAACAAAGAAAAAGTAACTTTAATAAGTGGTGGAGGAAGCGGTCATGAACCGGCACATGCCGGATTTGTCGGAAAGGGTATGTTGGATGTGGCTGTTTGCGGGGATGTTTTCGCGTCCCCTTCGCAAATTCAAGTGTACCAGGCTATCCGCTCCTCAGCGAGCAATAAGGGAACATTGCTGATTATTAAAAATTACAGCGGCGATATTATGAATTTTAAAAATGCGGCTCATCTTGCCGGTGAAGACGGCATACAGGTCGATTTTGTTAAAGTTGATGATGATATTGCGGTGGAGGACAGTCTCTACACCGTTGGGAGAAGAGGCGTAGCGGGTACGGTTCTGGTTCATAAAATTGCAGGTGCAGCGGCAGAAGAAGGATTGTCGTTAAGCCAAGTGAAAGAGGCGGCCCAGAAGGCAATAGACAATACAAGAAGTATCGGATTCGCTCTGACCTCCTGCACGGTTCCTGCCAAAGGCACTCCCACTTTCAAACTTGAGGATAACGAAATGGAATACGGCGTCGGCATACACGGAGAACCGGGAATCCGCAGAGAAAAAACGGTTTCAGCCAATGAATTGGCCAATAGAATGGTGACTGCCCTATTGGAAAGTTTAAACCTGGAACATGATGCTGAACAGGAAGTGGCTGTACTAGTCAACGGATTCGGCGGAACTCCGCTTCAAGAACTATACCTTTTGAATAATTCGGTTATACGTGAGTTAGCGACCAGAAATATCAAGGTATATCAAGTTTTTGTTGGCAATTACATGACGAGTATAGATATGGCAGGAGCATCGGTTTCTATTATGAAACTGGACAATCAGTTGAAGAAATTATTGGCTGAAGAATGTGATACCCCTGCGCTGGTTATTCATGAACCTTTCGAACCGGTGGAATACACCGAGGCAATCTTCGAACAAAATGGAGAAAAATCCGTATCGTTTAAAGTTGAGACCGATGCAGATTATGCAAAAATTGAAAATGGTAAGTTATCTTTAAAAAATTTCATTTATCTAATTGATAAAATGAGTGAAGTGATCATTGAGAATGAAGTTCCTTTCTGTGAGTTAGACGCTCATGCCGGGGACGGCGATTTTGGTATGAGTGTTGCGAAGGGATTCAAACAATTAAAAACAGAGTGGAACGAAATTGTAACAAACCATACAGCGGATATTGGAAGTTTTCTGGATGCTTGCTCTCTGGTTATTATGGAGCATTGCGGGGGAGCTTCTGGTCCAATTTGGGGATCGGCTTTCCGGGCAGCGGGTAAACATGTTGGAAATAAAAAGGAGCTGTCCGTTGGCGAGATTGCCGAAATGATGGCCGCTGTTGCGAAAGGTGTGCAAGACACAGGAGAGAGATCCTTTGGAAGAGGGGCCGTTGTGGGTGACAAAACCCTGATTGACGCCCTTGTTCCTTACGCCGAATCCTGGAAAAACAGTGCCCGCAATGTCGATGATATAAAAACGGCATCAACCAAGGCAGCGGATGCCGCCGTACAAGGGGCGAAGCAAACCGAGAAGATTGTTGCCCGGATGGGAAGAGCCGGTACGGTTGGCGAGAGAAGTATTGGTTATCCTGATGCAGGAGCCTACGCATTAGGGGTTATTTTCACAGAGCTTGCAAAAGCAATCAGATAAAATGCTTGGTTTCCGACAATAAATGGTCCAAACGAAATCCTACCGGTTTCCTCTTAACTGAATGATTATTCATTTTTATGCGGATCTATGGTACGTGATAATGGATATTCCAAAAATTAGGAGGTAACCGGTGTGGATATTAAAACAGATGATGTGTTTACTTGGGAAAGGACATTTACCGAGGAAGAAACTTTACAATTCGCACATCTTACAGGTGACCGGGGAAGGCACCATATGGAGCGGGATGAAAAAGGCCGCCTAATGGTTCATGGATTATTGACTGCAAGTATAGGAACTAAAATTGGCGGGGATTTACATTACATTGCAAGGGAAATGGTCAATGAGTTTGTCCGGCCTGTTTTCACTGGAGATACGATTACTTGTGAGCTTATCCTGACAAATGTTGAACAAAGAGAAGGATATAAAAAAGTAGGCATAAAGTGCGTTTACCGTAATCAAGACGGCAAAGAAGTATTGATAGGGACAAGTCACGGGATTATTCGGGAATGAAAGTAAGCGGAACTTAATCATAAGGAGAACATGTTTCGGGTGGACGTGCCGGGATGTTCTCTTTTTTAGTTTACGGGCAGTATTGCATTGTGGGATCGGGAATGTTATGAGTGCCCCAATACTTTAAACGATAAAAATCTTATATATTTTAAACAATTAGAGGATAACTCTTTCCCTATTATGTTATGAATTCAAGTGAATCTTAATTATCCTCATCTCTATAATTTGTAAAAAATTACAAATTTATGAACTCCTTGACCCTTTTTCAGAAGAATAGGTAGGATGATAGTGTGCTTTACAATACGAATGCAGGAGGAACAAGGCAGATGCCAAAATTAGAAGGTAAAATCGCAATTGTAACGGGTTCCGCGAGGGGGATTGGAAAAGGGATTGCCACAGTTATGGCTAAATATGGCGCCCACGTCTTGTTATTTAACCGGAGCGAAAAAGTATTTGAAACCGCGAAGAGGCTTCGGGAGCAAGGGCTTAAAGCCACAGAATTTCAGGTGGATGTGACAGACCGTGAAGGGCTCAAAAGGGCTGCAGCGGAGGCCCATAACAAATTAGGGAAAATTGATATATTGGTGAACAATGCCGGAGTTATCAGGCTGGCTAATTTTACGGAAACCGAAGACGAGATTCGCGATTTTCATTTCAGCATCAATATTAACGGGGTTTGGAACATGTCTCAGGTTGTGCTTCCTTATATGAAAGAGAGAAAATGCGGTAAGATCGTGAACATATCTTCCGTTACCGGTTATATGGTTGCGGATCCGGGGGAAGTTGCTTATGCTACGACGAAATCGGCCATTATCGGATTTACCCGTTCACTGGCTGCCGAAGTTGCCGCCTATAACATTAATGTGAATGCTATTTGTCCGGGTTATATCGAAACGCCGATGACTGAGCAAATCGGAAAAGAATCTAATCCGGATAATCCCGAAGCCGTTATCCAAGGGATTGCAAACAGTGTACCGTTAAAACGGTTGGGCAAGCCGGAGGAAGTTGGAGAACTCGCTTCGTTTTTGGCTTCTGAAGAAGCAAGCTATATTACAGGTACCCAAATCGTGATCGATGGCGGCAGCACCTTACCGGAAACTCCATCCGTTGGTGTTTAATTAACAGAATACATACTACATCATTTAAAATATATATGTGTTTAGGACCGGAAGACCACCAAAGACCTCTGATATGCTCCCCTCATAGTAGACAGTAGAAAAAACAAAAACATCTACTCTACAATGATGGGAGTTTTTACAATGTCCAAAAGGAGTCCAACTTCTTTAGAGGTAAAGCTACGTGTCGTAAAGCGATGTCTTCAGAATGAGACAAACCCAAGTTATGAGGCGAAACAGCTGGGAATAGACAAAAACACGGTAACAGATTGGGTAAGGAAGTATAAAGCAGATGGTCTTGACGGATTAAAGGAATCCACGCAGAAAGGATATGAATATGTAAGAATAGATGAATTGCTGGGAAAGGATGAGAAACGCCCTATGGAAAAGCCCCAAAATGGCGGTCAGGCCGGAACCTCATCCCATGAAAAAGTAATTACATGAATAAAGATTAAAATGAATCCCGATTTCAGTCAGACTATGGCCAAGGAAAAAGTCATGGATACACTACATTTGATCTCCCGGGATTTGATACTCTTCTAATTGCCGCTTTTAACTGGAGCCAAAATAGAATGCAGATGGGCCAGCCAATCTTGTACGTGTTCATATCCGATATGTTTGTCCACGACGTCTTCACTAGTATGGATTAAAACAAAAGAGGGCAGAAACCCCATCTGAAAAATGGCAAAAAGGTCATGATGATGATCTAACAGAGTAGGGGTAACGATTTTATGGGAAAGAATTACTTTATCGATACCGGATACGTCCAGATCCTCTTCACATATGGGAACATGTACACCGACCACTTTGACCTGATTCTTCACCTCCTCGTAAAAAGACTGTATAGCGGGGAGTATTTCTTTGCAGTATCCACAGCTCACTGACCAAAAGTAAAGAAAGGTATGCTCAGAATCGTTTTCCAGAACATCTGCTTGATATCCATTCCAGCATTCGAGTGACCGAAGGGTTTGAAATATATTCTTCAATTCAATGGCCTCCTTCACTGTTTTAACTGATTTCCGATGACTTTCCCCAATGCCTCCTCAGCTGCTATCATCTCAATCGGATTGGTTGAATCTTTGTGAGCCTTGTACAAAGCGGCTACCGCTTTTTCTTCCAGAGGAGAATTGAGCAAAGCCAAAGACCAGCTGGCCCAAAAACAATCTTCATCGTCTGCCGAAGCAATGTACTCTCTGATCGGATGGATACTTTTGTCGCCAATTCTTACTAAAGCTAACGCAGCAGCCATGCGCATTTGGTCGTTCTCTTCTTTTAACAAATCCAGTAATACGGGAATAGCCGGCACAGCAGCCGTTTCAAGTTCCCCCAAAACCACTACTGCCATAACACGAGTGGATTCTTCCTCCCGCCGGATAGCTTTCATTAAATAGGGGAGAGCCTGTGCCCCCTGATCTTTCAGGTTACTGATTGCTCTAAACGCCTCCGGTATATTCTGACTGCCCAGCTTCTCTATCATGCTTTGATTTGGGTCTTTTGGTAACATTCTATAAACCTCCTGCTAAAAATTTGAACATCCTTATAAGTATTCATGAACGGATAGACACTGGCGATCCATATGGAAATCGGGAGAGCATAAGCGACCAGTCCGATAAAATTAAGACATGCTCCAAACACAATAATAGCTGCAAGAATAAACAAACTATACTTAAATAAAATTAAGTAATACTGGGTTACAGAGGATGATTCTGACCGCAGGAACGCTTTACAAAAAATCTGGCATCTCAATCCTATAATCAGAGCCCATGTAGCGGGAACGGTTAAGAACAAGCTGTACTGAATCCCATTTGAAGCGATACTCCAAATCAGACATAACAGGGCAAGACTAATCGTAGCGGGAAGCATAGAGATAAGTTCTAATGTGTATATTTTTTTTATAAGTTGACCAGGCAGTAAAAACAAATCTCCAGTTTGTGCGTGTCTGGCCAAACCGGAAAAGTAAGAGCCGATGAGAGAGGCGATCAGAATCAGTCCTGCAATCATTCCAAATGAATGAGGGGCCCATTGTAAGGCGGCGTACATAAGCAGAACCCCTAATACGAACTGGAAAAGGACAGATTTCAAGTGTTTCCTGATGATCGCAAACTCAAACCAGACGAATGAGCCTACTCCTCTTAACCTCCTGCCCCCCACCAACTGGGCCGGTCTTTTCCGCGAATCGAAGATACCAAAGAATGAAAATCTTTAAATTCAGACCAGAAGCTGGCTTCCGCCACTAATTTTTCTTTGTTTTTCAGCTTCAGGCTGGAGACATAAATAAGGAGGAGGGAAAGGGCGGCTATGGCGCCAATAAAAAGCACTCCCGCAAGACTGAACGTACCGGTCAGCAATAGACCTATAGGCTGAACAGGATCAATGTACACGGAGTTTTCGCGAAAGATAAAGAGATATGTTATTCCCATGTGAAAAATCAAAAGAACAGCCAGAATGAGACCTGCCCATAAGGTGTACATTTTATTTCCCCGTAAAGAGGAGGCAACCAAACAGCAAAATTCCAAAGTGACCAGGATCAGGAAACTCGACATAGAGGATATGGCCAAGTGATAGAACCCTTGATTTATGAACAAAAGGCCGATATCGGCGACGATTGCCGACCCGATCCAGAAGACAGCTCTTACGATGACTTTCGGTATAAAGCAGGCGTAAATGATTTTATAAAAGGGCAGGGGAACAGAGTAAATCCACAGTACATCTTCCATCCGGGAAGGCATACGGGTTGATATCAATCCGAACAGACCGTACACAATATAAATTCCCACAATTATCCAACCACTTATGCTTGCATTGGCAGGGCCGTCTCCGGTTCCTATATAAATATGAAGACCCATAAGAGCAAAAAAAAGAAGGAGAGGGGTCCATAATCTGCTTTTGGATGTTGTTACATCGGTAAAGGTCCTGTATGTATGGAGCAGCTGCAAGGAGATGATATTATTCATGGCTATCCAAAACTCCCCCTAACTCTTCAATAATTCCGTTACACCATGCTTGAAGTTCAGCCTTACCCTTCGGCACTGGTTTGGAGCTTTTCAGTTCTCCCTGCTCAATCAAAATGACACGGTATGTTGTTTCAATAACAAAGTCCAGGCTATGGGAAGAGATAAGAATACTTCTTTTGTCCATAGCGTTTTTCTTGATCCAGTGGGCAAGCCATTGCTTGGAGGGAATATCCAACCCTACGGTGGGCTCATCGAAAATGATTAAATCCGCTTCTTGAAGAATGGCGGCAGCCAGCATGACTCTTTGCTTCTGGCCTTTCGAGAGATTGCCGCTTAATCTGTCGGAAAATTTCTCCAGACCGACTTCTTCTAAGACGTGATAGACCTTATCTTCCAGATGTTCCTTAGCAGTTCCAAAAGCCTTGGCTTTGAATTGAAGATGTTCAGCCACTGTAAGGGTAGGGTACAGATAAGGGGTATCCGGAATAAAAGCCGTGGCTTTTTGAGCTTCAACTGAACCCGGGTAGGCCCCCCTGATTCTGATATCCCCCGTATCCGGCAGGTATAGGCCGGTGATACATCTTAAAGTGGTTGTTTTACCAGCTCCGTTAGCACCTAATAAACCGACGATTTCACCGGCTTCCACGGAAAACGAAATATTATGGACTCCATCCCCGTTTGAATATCTTTTTTCTAAATTATTGACTGTCAGCATAACTTTAACCCCTTAATTTAGTGTTATATCCTTTTCTATTTTTTGGAAGTATTTTCCTTCTTTTATTTGGATTTTATAGGAAAAAAGTGGAAGAGAGGTCAGGATAAAGTTGTGTACGAAATGAGCGGTCAGTACGGTCAAGAAGCCAACATGCAGATAGGCGTAGCCCAGAATAATTCCAAAGATAACGAGTTGGGACCAGCGATAGACAGAAGGATTATACCCGCTTCCCTGATGAAGAAATGCCCATAAAACAGAAGTAAGTAAAATAGCCATAAGATCATGCCCAAAAAGCCAAATAAACAGGGAAACTCCCAGCAGCCTAAAGATAAGTTCCTCCATAAGGGAGCTTTGAATGCTCATGCTGATACTTTGGCGATATTTAAATCCCGACAGGAATAAGGACCTCTCCGATAGTTCAGGGGATATGCGCACCAGTCCTTTGTTCTCCAAGATCCTAAACAACAGGGAAAATAACCCTAAACAAATAAGGCCAATACTTACTCCGTAAGTAATCTGGGATACCTGATTCCGGAAAAGGGGAATCTGTTCTAAAGACGCCAGATTAAAGCCTGCCAGAGAGGTGACGAAGACTACACAACTATAGGCCAATCCGGCCATAAGAGCGGATAAATATCCGATAATGTACACGGATTTTATGGTCAAACGAGAATCATAGGCGTTCACAATGCCCATTTTCACATCATCCGTGCTGGTAAGAAATACGGCAAATACAATAATGGCGGCAAGCAGAACACTGATGGTTGAACCAATGGAAGCATCCGTATAAATCAGGCTTAAAACACCGGCTATTGTAGCTCCAAGGGCACCGATAAAACCGGACAGGTTAAGGGCAGTCTCCCGAAACTCCTTTTTCACTACTTGCTGGATATTAGAGGTTTTGATTTCGGTATCACTAAGAATGTTTATGATGCGGCCCTGGCTTACTTGAACAGAAATTTTCATTCTTAGGTCTTGGCCTTCAACAAGATACCAGTATGTATCGATATTACTCAGATCTTCCGTTCGTTGGCCCTGACCGATTATTTTCGCATCTTTCCAGAAAATACTGTCCTTCTGAGTTAATGTCCGTTTGATATCCCCGATAGATTTCTCCTGTTTTTCACCCGTATAGTGCCGGTTATCTCTAACGGTAACGTTCAGAAAAGTAACTTCTCCCCTGGCATTTAAGCCAATAATGATTGAATTATTGAGACTTATAAAACGAATCCTCCAGGACTCCACCAATCCCCAATTGAATAATGTTTTTCTTAATGTATCCAGCTTGTTTAGCTGATGCAGTCTGCTAATTGTATTCCGGTCGTGCCAATACATGGCGTAAGCTTTCCATGTTGAAACATCAACCCCTGCGAGTTCAAAAATACGTTCCCGGGCCAACCTGATTGCCTCCGTCCTGGGAATAAGCATGGACTCGTATGATTTGGGGCGATATTTAACGAAAATGCCCAGCGATACGAAGCCAATTATGAGCCATATAAGTTCCATTAAGGAAAACCTCCTATTTTCCGGTATAAATGTATGGCAGGTCCACATCTTCAGGCAGTTTCACTTTTCTGATACAATTACAGGATTTTGCAGTCTCCTTTACCCGTTTCAGACGTTCAGGATTTCCGATGTCCCCAATAGAGTCTCTTAAAATATGGCCCAGCGATTCACTTTCAACCTGACAGGGTGTGACAACCCCATCCGCCCGTATGTACCATTGAAGATAACCGGGGGTACAGAAATCAGTACAGCCGTCATGATCATCCTCTTCCCAATTGGAGATATAGATTTGATCTCCATAAAGACGTGATGATTCTTTAAGCTGCTGATTTACACAGGAATATTGTTCGTCTGTTAATCCAAAAGAAAAGCCCTCAGCTCTGCCTGCAGGAAGGGTGATTCCTGCCCGGAATATTCGGGCCCCGGCGTTTACGCTATCCTTCACCACATCTTTGACAGTATGGAAGTTTTTTGGGTTTACTGTCATCGCTACCAGGCAGTTTATATGGGCGGAAGCCATTCTTTTTATATTGTTAAAAGTCTCCTCATAAGCTCCCTGTCTTTCTCTTAAGAGATTATGAATCTCCGGGGTGCTGTCGATGCTGACCTGGACAAAAACATTGCCAAGATTTTGAATGAGTTCAATTTCATCATCTCTCCAGTTCAAACCATTACTGAATAAGTGAACACTTGTAAACAAGGAACTGGCAGCTGTAAGGATATGTTTAAAGCCTTTGGCTAATCTGGCTTCACCGCCGGTTAGCGTCACATCGTTCACCCCGACCGCCGCAAGTTTTTTCAATATTTGTAACCATTCATCTGTTGCCAATTCATTTTCCAGTCTTTTACCCGACGAGGCATAACAAAAAGAACAACTTAAATTGCACCCGTTGGTAAGCTGTAATGTGCAGCTTATTGGCACATAGGAGCGGGTTGACCCGTAGACAGGCAGCCTTCCCTCTATGCCGTTCTTCCATGTATCCGTTAGCGGATGGGCACTCAACTGAGCCAGTAAATCTTCTTCGGTAATCTTGCTTCCTTTGGTCATACTTAAAATGTTGGCCGTTCTTCGAATGCTTTTATTTCTGGCAAGCAGAAGGGCAATCTCAACGGCCTCCCCGCTTAGCCGGAAGTAATACATGCTTCTTTTTTCAACCAGTAAAGCACCTTGAGGCTGCAAATGTATGAAAAACTCCGGACCGGCTTGTTGCTCAGTTTCAGTCTCCATACCGGGACCTCCTCAACTAAAATGAAGTTGAGAAACGGAAGAATCTCTTTTCCGTTTCTCCTAAGTAATTGTATTAGAGCGCTAAGTTGATTGGGGTTGGCGGTAAGCAAGCCCGGGTCAGAGAAATGTTCTTGGCGCCCCAGCATGCTGCACAACCTACCGACTTAATGAGAGGAATACCGGCAGGCTTGCTCAAATTATTTTGCGCCGATGATTCCCAGGCAGGGGCAGGTTCATTACGGACATTATGATTAGACATATTTATCACCTCCTTTTTACAGTATTTTACAATAAAGATGTATAAAAGTAAAATCGTTATATAAAAGACAATATATTACAAATTTGTGTCGAGAAACAACGGCAAAAATGAAGAAATCCAGGCTTCACCGGAATGAAATTTGCCTTTTTTATATTTGGTGCTGTAGCTGCTGATAAAATGATCAACGGAACCATTCATATATGTCAATTATTTTTGCCTGTTTTTTCTTTTATGTCGATTGGACTGTATTAAAGAATATATGGCTATTCTATGGAAATTGAATTATTTCCCAAAATTATATTTAGATAATTGGAATATAATGGTACAATTTAAATGAATATTACTATTCTATAACGAAAAGAGGTTGATAGTTTATGAAGAAGTTATCTGTTCTTTTATTTGCCGTATGCATGTGGGCTTCGTTCAGTGTTCCTACCTTTGCTGCTGCAGGCCAACATTACCTCAATGAGGGTGAATCTCTTGTAAGAGGTCAATGGCTGAAATCAAATAACGGAGAATATACTCTTATCTTGCAGGATGACGGGAATCTGGTGTTGTATGGCAGGGGGAAAGCGTTGTGGAATACGAATACGCACGGATTAGCAGCGAAAAATCTGGTTATGCAATCAGATGGTAATCTGGTGTTGTACGGATACAGTGGCTCGCTATGGCACTCGAATACGCACGGATATCCAGGTTCTTATCTGGTTGTTCAGGACGATGGGAATGTGGTGATTTACATAGGCCGATTAGCAATTTGGAATACAGGTACGAATTAAATCTTTTCCCACTCATGTTCTCATTCTATAGTAATTAAGGCACCAACCGAAGTAAGAAAGAGCTCATTACAAAAAACACACGGTATGATTACAAGCTGATGTAATCAAGCATGTGTTTTTTTGGTTTTAGTTCCTGACGGGCACTTGAATCTCTGTGAGCCATTCATCCTCCTGTTTTCCCGGGGATGATCAGCAACCTGATAGCCGTTATCACTGATCCACTTCATGACGTGGGTGTAAGGCTCCGATTGCCTATTAATTGCCTTTATGGAGGACACAGGCGGCAGCATCCATTTTTTTGAACTTGAGGAGGTTCATATCCGGTCTGAGTTCAGTCACAGCTTCACAGATTTCCACATCGATATCCGATTCGTGTCCCCTTAGAGGAGAGTCAAACAAGAAGTTGAGCGTTTGCTCCATCGTGCTTCATAACGGTTGCATACATCCCATCCCAGCATATTTTCCGGTAATTCTGCGGATCGGTCAAAACTTCACACGTTTCTTTGGCTACAGCAGTTCCCGGATGCCGGGTTCAATCTGTTCAGGGGTTTCAGTAGGTGCAAATCTTTTAACTACTTAAACATCAAAATGAATGAGCTGGAAAATTTGGGCTATGAACGGTTTCTGATTAAATTTTATTACACAAGGGGGCGCGTCATGTGTTTCCGGTAAAGAACATTTATTGCAGGGAGAATGAGACAAACCCACTTTAATTGACAATGATAATCTTTATCAATTAAAATACAGGAAACGAATGCCAACAAATTGGGGGAGGGCGAACAATTATGTTTATCGAGATGAAAACCATTGTTGTCAAAGAGGGAACTTCAGATAAAGTGGTGGAACGTTTCGGCCAGGATGGGATAATTGAACAATCCGAAGGGTTTATTGACTTGAGCTTACTGGTAAAGAAAGTGCGGAGAGGGGTCGAAGAAGTGGTCATCCTGATCCGCTGGGAGTCGGAAGAGGCCTGGAAAAAATGGGAGACAAGCGAAGCCCATATTGAGGGACATCGGCAAAGTAGGGGAAAACCGGTACCGGAGCATGTCCTCAGCCGTTCTCACGCTAATTATGAAGTGAAAGCAATTAAGGGTGCCAAACAGCCCCAATAGTTATTGGTAAAACAAAGGTATGCCGGGAAGCAAGGCTATCCGGGTGTGCCGACAGATTATATGTTTTACCTGTATACCCTGGAATAAAGAGACAGGCAGACCTCCGGTTTGCCCTCTGCATGCCGGTTATCCTGCCTGTCAGCTTATTTTAAATCTTTTCAGTTGTCCCCATTCGCCTTCCTTCTGTAAAATTTCCTTCTGCTTGGGACCAAGTAGATCGAAGTGGGGAAAAGGGGGGCGATTATGAATATATTCAGTGTCTAGGCACCATTTGGCCAGGCGCTCCAAGTCGGAACAGCCTACTTTCGTTACCGTCCGGACGCCCGGAAAGCGGTCGTCAAGCCAATAGTGGGTGAGGAAGGCAATGTCCCCCTTCAGGACGGAGGCCTTCCATCTGGCCAGTTCTACCCGTGTTATGCCAAATGCCATATAGGGCTTCATTCCCATCTGCTTTTTGCTGAACTGTAGTTTTCTTACCCATTATAACAAATTATTTACCCTCATGCCGGTCACAGTAAACATGCATAGCCTCCCGCATGAAAGCAGCCAACCCAGGCTGATGCTTATCAATATTGGACGAAAACCGTTTATCCGCCATATATAAATCCCCAATGCCGCGAGCTTTTTGAAGGATTTGATATGAAGGAGATTGAAGAAGCGAAGGCCAAGTATACGGAAGAAGCCCGGCAGAAGTACGGCCTGCAATTTTTTGATAAATGGCTCCCTGTTTTTTCGTTATAGTTGCCCAATCCTCTCTCGTATAGCGGTTAGTTTTGTTGAGAGTTTCATCTACTATTTTTTTGCTTGTGTTTAATTCGGAGGTTATGATATTTCGTCGCGGTTAAGAGGGTCCTTAATATAGTCAAGCGCTCCTTTACAAGCCGGGACGGATGATGGAAAGACGCCTTTGTCTCTTGCCCAAGAGCGGGGAAACTGCAAGGTTACAGAGAGATTGATGCGGAGCGGACAAGCAAAACAGGAAAAAATCCGGCTGGTGACGGGCCGGATTTTTTAGATGAATTAGAACAACTAACTTTATGTTCAGCTAATATTTGATAAGTTTTCTCGTCATACTTTAAATTTAGACAAGGTTTCCTGAAGCTCCTGGGCCATTTCGCTTAAGGCACGGCTTGATGCGGAGATCTCTTCCATAGAAGCAAGTTGTTCTTCAGAAGCTGCGGAAATAGACTGGGTACTACCGAAGGAATTTTGCGAGATTTGCACCACTTCCTGCATGGATGCGCTGACTTCCTCCGAACTTGCTGACATTTGCTCGGTAGCCGCCGATACTTCACGTACCTGATCTGAGATGACCTCCACTGCTGCGGAAATTTCCTCAAATACAGCTCCTGCCGTGTCGATCAGGGAAGAACCTTTCTCCACTTCGGATACGCCCTGGTTCATCGTAGTAATGGCTTTTTTCGTAGCGGATTGGATCTGTCCGACCAATCCGGCAATATGTTGCGCGGAAGTCGCCGACTGTTCAGCCAGTTTCTTTACTTCCTCTGCGACAACGGCAAAGCCCCGGCCTGCTTCACCGGCTCTGGCTGCCTCAATAGAAGCATTGAGCGAGAGCAATTGCGTTTGTTTCGCAATGGCTGTGATTGCCGTTATAATCTCGTCAATCTGCTGGGTATGCTCACCAAGAGTATGCAGTTCCGAAGAAGTAGTCTTCACGGACTGGTGAATGGACCTCATTTGGCCTACAGCCTTCTGAACTGCCTCATTCCCGCGTTTCGTTTCCTGAGCGGTCCGGGCCATCGTATCGGAAACGGTGGAAGAGGACTCTGCAATCCGCTGTATGCCTCCTGCCATTTCTTCCATTGCGGTTGAGCTTTGCTCGGCACTTTGCAGCTGGGTCTCTGAGCCTTGCACCACCTGTTCGACAGCTTTTGTCACATGCTTATGAGCTTCAACGGATTCTGCCGAAATAGCCGTCAATTCCTCCGAAGAAGCGGCAACTTGTTCTGAGGCTTGATGGACTTGTCCGATTATCTGGCTCATGGCACCCAGCATCTGATTCATGTCTTCCGAGATCTGACCCACCTCATCTTTGGTTTTCACCTGAAGACGTGGCGTCAGATCACCCTGAGCTGCCCGATTAATCGTGGCAGAAAGGCTAAGCAGCGCTTTTACGGCAAAGCGTCCCATTACTATAGAGATAAGCAGAATCAGGGCACCCGCGGTGATAACAAGCAGAGTATTAATTCTAATCATCTTATTGACCGGGGCAAGGACCTCGTCTTCGTTAGCCAAAATGACTAATTTCCAATTGGCTGTCGGAATGAGAGAATACAAAGCAACACGGTCTTCATGTTCATTGGAGAGGTACGTGACAAGGCCTTTGTCTTGTTTTAACACTTCATTCTGAAATTTTTCCAATGCGTCCGGGTTTAAAACATCCGTTATATTTTTCCCGATCTGTTCTTTCTCTTTATGGGTAACATAGGTTCCATTTGCGGAGAGTAAATAACCGAATCCGCTTTCTTTTACTTTAATATCTTTCATCAGATTCATTAGGGTATTCGTGTTGACCTCACTGTGAATAGTTCCGATAAGCTCTTCCCCGTCCATTAACGGTGCCGCAATGACCACAATGGGAGTGCCTGTATTTTTATCGTACAGAAAGTCACTCACAGCAGGCTTTTTAGTTTCCTTTATCTTTTTATAATAGTTCCGGTCGTTAACATCGGATACCTGTCCTGTGGTACTAGTGTTTACTCCATTTCTGTCCGTATAGGAGTAAACTTCCACTTCATTATCAACTTCACCAATTGTATTCAAAACAGAGAGAATCTGATTCTTGTCGCCCTTTTTGAATTCCGGATGCTTCTTGATCGTTTCTTCAATAAATGAAATACGTTTTTGAAACCAGGCATCTATATTCTCGGCAATGACCTTGGCGAGATTTTGCACATTCTCCAATTCCCTGTTTTCGGCACTCGTCTTGGTGAAGTTCTGAGTGATTAGCGATAAGGTAATCATCGGGACTAATGAGATCACCATAAAAGTAACGATCAGCTTGATTTTGATAGAGTGTCTCCATTTTCGTTTTTTTGTGCTCAATGTCTTAATTTCTCCCCCAACTAAATAAAATGAAAGTACCATATTTATCGGCTAAAAATTATGTCGAAATTAATAGTTTTATGTAGTTTGATGAAAAAAATATAATTAGTTTCATTTACTCCCTATATAATTCCTAAAATGTAATTTTGACCCGGACCATTTCATTCTTTATCGATAGGAGAGGCAAGATGATCTTTATAATAATCAATGATTAAATTCCCCTTGGTGGATTTCACCGCATAAAACACATCCGAGACTTTCTTTCCTTTCTTACTTAATTGGGAGGTTAGCCATTCTTTTGTGATTCCATGAACGGCCAGATTATCTTCCTGAATCTCCCCGTCCATGATTAGTTCCACTGGAAAGCTTGATTTTAAGGAGTATGGGAGTTTCAGATCTTTCATTGTGACGGTTTTGTATTCCGGTTTCTTTTTCACTGAAATCTTTCCGTTCGTCTCCAATATCGGGTATTCGACTTCGTCTATATCAAATATATCTTTTTCACGAAGGGATTGAATGAGGGAGTCGAGAGAATATTTAATCTTCTTCATGTTATCCTCAAGAATCTTTCCTTTTTCAATGACCACTGTAGGACTGCCCGAAATCCATTTTCTGGCCTTTTTGCTCTTTAGCGGCAACCAGGACAAAATTAAAGAAGTTATTGCAAAGACGGCAAGACATAGAATAATGTGGAGAGCCGGCATCTTTACGTTAAACGCTAAATTAGCCGCAATGGCCCCCATTGTTATTCCCGTAGCAAAATCATGAAAAGTCATGTTCGAAATGGTCTGTTTGCCAAGCAATCTGCCAATTAATAAAATGATGATTAAAGCGGATATTGTTCTAAGCAGAATATCTATATATTCATTCATTACATATCACCCCTAGCTTACAGTTTGTACAAACCAAACATAATTAAGCCATGGAAAGAGTTTTTTTACTAAAAAGTTTAGCTTCCGGACCTGTTCATTCCAGGGAAGCCAGATTAAAGCTGTATGGTTATTCCCCGGAATAAAAGGCAACCGCTACCGTACTTCGGCTAAATTTCCGGTATATTCAACGGCTTTCTCCGTACCATTCTTTCAACTCCATCTTTTCAAAATCTTCCTCTACATCCAGCCGCAGTGGCGATATCAGCTCCAGCAGATTATCGTCAGGATCGGTAAAATAGATGGCGGCATGGGCATGCGGATTATTATTTAGAACAAGAGGCTGTTGGCCGGGGGAGAAGCAAAGAATTCCTTGACCTCTATGCCGCGTTTTTCAAGCCATTCTTTTGCACGCTCATATCCTCCAGTTCTATTGAAAGGCGACATGGCGAATCGAGGCAGGGCAGGGAATGTTTACTTGTTCACACGGCCACAGACCAAGCCAGATCTTTCCCTTCTCAAGCCAGAAAAAAGTAACAAGCTCGTTTTTATAAGCCAGTTCCAGCCCCAATTTATTATAAAACTCGATGGATCTTTCGATATCACGAACGGGCAGGTAGGCTTCGTATAATCCTTTAATCATGGGGATTCCTCCTTGGAATGAAAGATTTCGTTAATAAATTACCCGTAAAAAGGGCGGGAAGCGTCATCGAAAGGTATGAGAGAGAATACGACTTTAGATGGAGGGGTTTTTAGAGTGTCTTTTGTTTGACAGCGTAAATTGGTTTTTATTATAGTTTATATTATCAACTGTTTATGGGGTGAACTAATTGGATCAGAAGCAGGTACAGATGATTGTAGACCGGTACGTGGATATTTTCCTGTACGGGTCCAAGGGGGTATTAGACCTGATGTCGGAGCAGTTATTTGAACAGTTATCATTCATGCAGTACTCTCTTCTCCGGATATTATATGAGAAAGAGCCCCTACGGATGTCCGAATTGGCCGGCCTTTTAGGCATACATAAAAGTGCTGTTACCGTTAAGGTAGAGAAGCTGGAGAAAAAAGGACTGATTGAGCGCGAAAGGGACAGGCAAGACAGAAGGAACATTTATTTGTACGTTTCTCCTAAAGGGAAAAAACAATATGAGGAAACCGAAGAGAAGATAGCCCAGTTTTTGACAGACATTATGCAGCAGCTTTCACCAGAGGAGATGGAGGCTTTCCTTGACGGATACGTCAAGATAGCAAGTGCAATCAAGAGATATGGGGAGGAGAAGAAATGAAACATATTATTCGTTTACGCTGGATTGTTCTGGCTGTATGGATTGCGGCAGCTGTTCTTCTGATGTGGCAGGCGCCTGACATGGCCAAACTGGTTCGTGAAAAAGGCCAGCTTACTGTACCCGATGGCTATCCGTCCAAAATAGCGGGGGAAATTCTGGATAAGCACTCTTCCAAGGAAAAAGGAGTAGAATCGTTTATCGTCGTATTCCATAGTAAAGAGAAATTGACAGATAGCCAGCTTGGTGAGATCGAAAATACGGTGAACCGGCTGAAGAATGAGAAAGACCGGCTCAATATAGAGAGCGTTACAACTCATTTCGGCGATAAGGATCTGGAGAGTCAACTGGTATCTAAAGACGGGAAGACAGTTATGACCTTGCTGAATGTAAAGATGAAAGGCAAGGAAGTTAAGGATGTCCGGAAACCGCTTGAGCAAGCCATTCATACCAAAGATGTGGATGCCTATATGACAGGGAACTCCCTGATTAATGAGGATGTGGTCATCAGTTCGGAAAAGGGTCTGGCGAAAACGGAAGTCATCACCGTGATCTTTATCCTGATTGTGCTTATCCTTGTATTCCGTTCCGTAATGGCTCCGTTGATTCCGCTCCTGACCGTCGGCATGACCTACTTGATCAGCCAATCGGTAGTGGCCTTCCTCATAGACAGAATGGACTTTCCGGTCTCTACCTTTACCCAGACGTTCCTGGTGGCTGTCTTGTTCGGAATCGGAACCGACTACTGTATTTTACTGCTCAGCCGGTATAAAGAGGAGTTATCAGATGGGAATGAAGTTGGAACTGCTATTTTAAATACGTATAAAACTGCTGGTAAAACCGTCATATTCAGCGGTCTTGCCGTGATGGTCGGCTTTGCTTCCATCGGTTTCGCCAGCTTTAAGCTGTATCAGTCTGCCGTTGGCGTGGCAGTAGGAGTGTTTGTCCTTCTCGTGGCCCTTTTTACACTGGTTCCGTTCTTTATGGCTACACTCAAAAAAGGATTGTTCTGGCCTGTAAAGAAAGACATTTCCCATTCCCAAAGCCGGATCTGGGGCTGGATGGGCAAACTGTCCATAATCAGACCTCTGATTGCCCTGGGAATCGTAGGGATTCTGACCATTCCTCTTCTTATCAGCTATGATGGAGAACTCTCCTTCAACTCGCTGGATGAAATCGGGAATGAGTATGATTCGGTTAAAGCGTTCAATATCGTTTCGGATAGTTTTGGTCCAGGGGAAGTTATGCCGGTTCAGATAGTGCTTGAAAATGATGATAGTATGAAAAACAAAGAATATTTGACGATCATTGAAATGATAAGCAACAAGCTTGAAAAATTGGATCACGTGAATAAAGTTCGTGCCATTACCCGCCCAATGGGAGATAAACTGGAAGAAATCTATGTTAAGAAGCAGGCGGATGAAATGGGAAAAGGGATTGAACAAGGAACAGATGGAATCAATACGATCAAGAACGGGTTAAACGATGCCTCCAAAACACTGCAGGACAATAAGCCCCAGCTTCAGGAAGCAACCGGTAGCATAGGCAAACTGACGGACGGAACGAAAGGGCTTCAATCAGGTATTGGCCAGCTTCAAACTGCTCTGGGCGATATTGAGAAAGGCATTCGAAGCGGATCTTCGGGTGCGGCCCGGTTGAAAGAGGGAGTGAAGGAGGCTCAGGAACAGGCGCTGAATATACAGCAAAAAAACCGGCAACTGCTGGGAGGACTTCAAGCAGCCGAATCGGGGTTTCCCAAGTTAGTGGAAGGATATAACAATGTATCCGTTCCACTTCAAAACGCACTGGAACAGCTGATGAGTTTGGAGAAACCTCTTCAAGAACTGATGGAAAATCATCCTGAAATCGCAGCTGACCCTAATTTCCAGCAAATCCAGGGCATTATTCATAAAGCAGCAAGGCAGGTGGCTATTGCTAAGGGGACCGTATCGGCATTAAATCCGGAGCTGGACAAAGTTCAGTCGGGGCTTCAGAAAGCCAATGCCGGATTAACTGAACTGACAAACGGCCTGGGCCAATATGCAAACGGCATGCAGCTTATTATTGATGGATTGGGACAGCTCCAATCGGGTATGGATCAAGCTGCTAACGGGCAAAATCAGGTGATCGGGAAGATTCCGGAAATATCCAAAGGTCTTGATCAGATTGCAAGTGGTCAGCAACAATTGCAAACCGGATTTGGTAAAGTCAGCGGACAGTTGGATCAGCTTACCCAGGGACTTTCGGACAGCAGTACAGGTCTTGCCAAAATCGGAGATGGCTTAGACAATGCGCAGAACTATCTGGAGGATTTGTCCAAGGATACGAACCTTCAACAATCCGGTATTAACATCCCGGATCAATTGCTGAAAGATGAGCAGTTCCAGCGCGTATTTGATGTGTATATGTCCAAGGACGGAAAAATGACCACTGTGGACGTGATTCTGGATACGAATCCATACTCCAATCCTTCTATGAAAATGATTCATCAAATTGAGCAAACGGTGAAGGAAGAGACCAAAGGCACCAAACTTGAAAACGCCCATGTAGGAATCGGAGGAATTACCAGTACACACCGCGATCTGGAAACCATGTCAAACTCCGATTATAACAAGACCGTAACCTACATGATGATCGGCATCGTTCTTGTTCTGATCATTTTGCTGCGCTCCCTGATTATGCCCGTCTATTTAATTGTTTCCCTGCTGCTTACTTATTACTCATCTATAGCCGTTACGGAAATAATCTTTGTGGATATTATGGGATATCCTGGAATTAACTGGGAGACGCCTTTCTTTGGATTCGTCATGCTGATGGCGCTCGGAGTGGACTACTCGATCTTCCTGATGGCCCGATTCTCGGAGTACAAAGAACTGGACGTGAAAACAGGTATCCTGCTTGCTATGAAAAATATGGGTACTGTCATTATGAGTGCTGCCATCATCCTGGCGGGGACCTTTGCGGCGATGCTGCCTTCCGGCGTGCTGTCCATGCTGCAAATTGCCACAGTTGTGCTGACCGGACTTCTATTCTACGCTTTAATTATTCTGCCTTTGTTCGTACCGGTTCTGATCAGTTTGCTCGGTAAGGCGAATTGGTGGCCTTTTACGAAACGCGATCATTCCGGCTCGGACCATTCTTCGAACCATCACGGCATAAGCCAATAAAAGAAAGGGCGGTCCCGGATATTCGGGCAAGACAGAGGTTCTCGCGTGATTTCCGGTCTTAAGGCAGCCCCTGCACTGCTACTTAGCGAAAGATGATACCGGGGGGAAGGAACGCTATAGTAACATGTAAGGAGAACATGAATTCTAGAGAAATTCTAAATCGGCAGTATGTGTTGAAGAAAGGAGTTAGTCAGGGTTATGAATAAATTTAAGGCAGAGTATATCCTTACTATGGACGATATTGTAAGGGAAGGGGACCCGATTTTGAGAGAGGTTACACAACCTGTTCATGTTCCCCCTTCTGAAGAAGATCGGGAAACGCTGTGTTGTATGCTGCAATTCCTGAAAAACAGCCAGGACCCCGAGCTTGCCGAGAAATACCAGCTCCGCGGCGGGGTTGGTCTCTCTGCGAACCAGATCGGACTGAATAAACGGATGTTTGCTGCCTATTTACAAGATGAGCAGGGAAAGACACACGAGTACATGGTTGTGAATCCGCAAATCATCAGCCATTCTGCTGCCATGACTTATCTGGATCAAGGGGAAGGCTGTCTGTCTGTGGACCGCCCTGTCCCCGGATTCGTTCCCCGTTATGAACGTATAAAAGTAAAGGCGTATGATATAAACGGGGAAGAAGTGGTTCTGCGGCTTAAAGGATATGTATCTATTGTCTTTCAGCATGAGATGGACCATCTTAACGGGATCATGTTTTATGATCATATTGATAAGAAGAACCCTTACAAACTTCCGGATGATGTATTCATTGAACCGCTATGGAGAAGCTAAAGCAGATGGCCTGCTTGGCCGGTTAATTCATCAGATAAAAAGGAGGGAAACACCATGAATGGGGAACAAGGCAAACATACAGAACTGGCCACCTTCGCCGGAGGTTGCTTCTGGTGCATGGTCAAACCATTTGATGAGCTTCCGGGGATTAAAAAAGTAGTATCCGGGTATACAGGAGGTCACACGGAAAACCCTACTTATGAAGAAGTCTGCTCCCATACGACGGGGCATATTGAAGCCGTCCAGATCACTTTTGATCCTGAGGTGTTTCCGTATGAGAAGCTGCTCGGTATCTTCTGGCAGCAGATTGACCCTACGGATCCGGGGGACAGTTTTATGACAGGGGAGAATCGTATAAGACGGCGATTTTTTACCATACAGAGGAGCAAAAGCATAAGGCGGAAAATACCAGAGAGAAATTGGAAAAAAGCGGGCGCTTTGATAAACCGGTCGTAACGGCGATACTTCCAGCGGGCCCATTCTATCCTGCGGAAGACTATCATCAGGATTATTATAAGAAAAACCCGCTCCGGTATAAGATGTACCGCAAGGGTTCAGGCCGTGATGTATTCCTTAGAAAACATTGGGATACAGGTAAAGACAAGGAAGAACGAAAAAAAATATTGACGGAGGTGCAATACGAGGTTACCCAAAATAACGGGACGGAGCCTCCTTTCCGCAATGAATTTTGGGATTTCAAAGGAGAAGGCATCTATGTGGATATCGTCTCTGGAGAGCCCCTGTTCAGTTCGCTGGACAAGTTTGATTCAGGGTGCGGCTGGCCAAGCTTTACCAAGCCGCTTGAAGCCTCGAATGTGAAAGAGAAACAGGATTACAGCCACTTTATGATCCGTACAGAAGTCAGAAGCCGGGAGGCGGATTCTCATCTGGGTCATGTTTTTGATGATGGTCCCGGTCCAAATGGCCTGCGTTACTGTATCAATTCCGCCGCACTCCGCTTTATACCTAAAGAAGATCTGGAGAAGGAAGGATACGGGCAGTATAAGAAATTATTTGAATAGATAAGGAGAAAAGCAGCAAAGGCATTGCCCTTTGCTGCTTTCTCTTTCAAATAATAGCATATATATTTCTTCTTCGTACGGAGCATTTTTCTGGATAGCATGGAACAATTCGATTGCTTTATCTAACCATGACTGTTTTGTATAATAATCGATCAATCCATAAGTAATTCTATAGTAAATATTCCGGAGTCTTATTTTTTTCCTTCTGCCCACCAGTAATGACAATTGCTGAAATAATCCACTATAGATTTCAACCAGGCTCACCTCTTTTGGAATTTCGAAAGTGTTGGTCGATTTAAAACGAACGGCTAACTCGGAGACAGAATTGATTCTGGGCATTATTATGTTTGAGGATATATTCCTGGCTGTATACCTCTCTATCATTTCGGGTCTGGTCCGCGGGGATTCTTCTTCCCTTTTAGGCACGTTTACCTCGATTTTCATAGCCTTTGGCTATATGTTCCTGTTCTTCGTGATCGCTCGCAAAGGAGCACCCCTTTTAAACAAACTATTAAACATCCGTTCGGATGAAATCTTTATTCTCGTCATTTTTACTTCTCTGGCGGGTTTTTCGGAACTCATTCATGTGGCTGAAGCGATAGGTGCGCTCTTACTGGGTCTGGTCTATTCTGAGACTGAGCATCGGGAAAGGATCGAACATCTCGTAGTACCCTTCCGTGATTTCTTTGGAGCTATTTTCTTCTTCAGTTTTGGTTTGAGTATTGATCCTTCTCTTTTGTCACATCCTCCAATTCCTCCGCTTTCAACAAAAACCGGTCTACCAGACTTTCCAACTGACGCAGCTCCTCGGCAGAATAAGATTGGAGAAGGGACTCATGGTAATGTTTTACCAGTCCATTCCAGAAACCCAGCTTTTCCCTTGACAAATCGGTGAGGGCAATTTCCCGTTCCTTTTTGTTTTTGCCCGCCACACGCTTGACATATCCAAGCTTCTCCAGCCGGTTTATCGTTTTGGTTACGGTTGGGGGTTTAATAATCAGCGCATTCGACAGATTGGTCACTGTAGTGGGACCTAAATCATGAATGGCGTTAAGCATCACCCATTGGGACTCATAAATTCCATGAGGAGCCAGGCGGCGGTTAATCCCGGTATCAAGGGAGCGTGCAATCTTGCTTACTTTGGTGAAAATACTGCTGGAATACATAAATATAACCTCCGGAGTTCAAAGCCGCCTAAGCGGTATTAAGGTAAAGATAGTACGGCTGTATGACGTTTGTCAATGAACTGGGGAACAAAGACAAGCCACTCCTCTTGCAGGAAATAGGAGAATGGGTTATACTGGGGAACATGATTATTAGCTAGGAAATAAAATTCGGAGGAGCTGAGAAATATGCCTACATCCAGATCTGCTGCAGCATCGTTTTTTCTGGCACTGGGTATTTTGCTGATCGCAGCCAATATGAGGGCGCCAATAACGGCGGTTGGGCCTCTGGTAGGAAATATCCGTTCTGATCTCGGTATTTCCAACAGCATGATGGGATTGCTGACTACTTTGCCTATTCTGGCCTTTGCCTTTATGTCTTTTCTAGTGCCTAAGCTGTCAAGGTGCCTGGGGACGGGCCTTACGCTGTTCTTCAGCTTGGTGGTGATCGGAGCCGGGATCGCAATTCGTTCGATTCCGTTTATTTTATCCTTGTATCTGGGCACACTCCTTTTGGGTATTGGCATCGCAGTTTGTAATGTTCTGCTTCCAAGTGTGATCAAGAAAGAATTTCCCGGTCATATCGGGAGCATGACAGGGGCTTATTCTGTAGCCATGACTGTAATGGCGGCCATTGCTTCCGGGATCAGCATCCCCATGGCTAACCTGTTTGGCTGGCGGTCTTATTTGTTTATGGCTTTACTACTGCCTGTCGCCGGGATACTGGCCTGGCTTCCGCAGCTTAAGCATCCGCAGGAAGCCAATGTGGAAATTCCTGAACAAACAGGGAGTGTATGGGGATCAAAGTTGGCCTGGCAAGTTACTTTGTTTATGGGCCTGCAGTCCCTGGGGTTTTATGTCACAGTGGCCTGGCTTCCGGATATTTTGATTGAAAAAGGGTTTGAAGCTTCACTAGGAGGGTCTTTGCTGTCATTAAACCAGTTCGTCAGCATGCCTGTTGCTCTTGTAATCCCGATTTTGGCAGGTAAAATGAAGAGTCAGAAGCTGCTTGTAGCCATTACTACAAGCTTTAGTATAGCCGGCTTTGCCGGTCTTTGGCTGAGTTCTCTCGCAGTGCCTTTATGGGCGATCCTGCTGGGAATAGGCCAAGGAGCAAGCATCGGGCTTGCACTAAGCTTTATTTCCATGAGGGCTGCTAATACCTATCAAGCTGCAGAGCTTTCCGGAATGGCCCAATCCGTCGGGTATTTGCTTGCTGCGGCGGGACCTATATCGATGGGGGTTCTGCATGATATGACCGGAACCTGGGGCGTTTCCTTGCTTCTTTTAATTCTTTTATCCGTTTTGCAGCTGCTGTTCGGTTTAGGGGCCGGCCGTAATGCTGTAGTTACATCCGCACTTAAAACGGCTGTCCTTAAATCCAGATGGGGATATAAAAAATCCAATTGAAATTAATAAAAGACCGGAATCTCTATCAAGATTTCCGGTCTTTCAAATTGCCAGCACTTTAGTTCCTTTGCTGGTTTTCTTATAGGATGATCCAATTACAACGCCTGTTGCAATTCCAACCGCCATCCCCAATGTCATATTATGTAGAACTAATCCGAGGAGTAATCCCGTTAGAATCCCTATACTCATTCCAACAGAGAAGTTTTTTTCAATTAATCAACCTTGTAAACAGGGAATAGGAAAGGCGAATCTTGAAAAAACTAATGGATGTAACTATAATTGTTACATATACATAGATACAAGAGGAAAGGGCTTTGCCGTCTTCTTATACTTCAATAAAGACCTCTCGGTATCTAAAAAGGAGACGAAGTGAATGAAAATTAGCAGTCGCTTTAGTGTAGGGGTGCATATCCTTTCTCTGCTGGCCATGAATGATAATTCGCTTTGCACCTCCGAATGGGTTGCAGGGAGCGTAAATACGAATCCGGTTGTCATTCGGAGGATTATGGGCCAGCTTAAGAAGGCCGGACTTGTTCAGGTTCGTTCGGGTACAGGAGGGGCTTATCTGTTGAAAAGCCTTGATGAAATTACTCTGCTGGATATTTATAAAGCGGTGGACGTAGTGGAAGAAGGAGAACTGTTCCAAATGCATGAGGACCCGAATCCGAACTGCCCCGTCGGAGCTAATATTCAGTCTGTTCTTATGCTTGTGCTGGGACGGGCTCAAGAAGCCATGGAACAGGTCCTGAAGGATATAACAATGGACGAACTGGTTACCAGCCTCAGTAAAGAAATTGGTTGACCGTAATCCAAAGGGTATCTGCAATATGCCGTATGGCTTGCTCTTTCCACAGAAGGCCGTGGTGTTTCCATTCAGCATTATAACCCTCTGATTGACGACAAGGTACGGGAAAAAGGGGAAATTCCCAAGGCCCGTTTTCTTGAATTCAAAAAAGAAAGCCTTTACAAAATAATGAGTAAAGTTTAAAATAGTAATGACCTCATAACCAGCATTAAGATTAGGAGGTGAAAGATGAAACACATCAATAAGCATAGCCGGATCCCATTATATATCCAGCTTATGGATATCCTAATCGAAGAAATGGAGAATGAGCTGGGTGAGCACGAGCAGCTAAGCCCCGAGAGGGAGATTTGCTCCAAGTATGACGTATCCCGGACAACTGTCAGACAAGCTATAAATGAACTTGAGAGAGACGGTTATATTTATAAGGTCCAGGGGAAGGGTACGTTTGTTTCTCCCAAAAGGGTAAAACAGGATCTCATTAAGTTTTATTCTTTTACCGAGGAGATGAAAAAACAGGGAAAGATCCCCTTTTCGAAGGTTTTGACGTTTGAGGTCGTTGAAGCTGATCGGAAATTGAGCGGCAAGCTTTCTATAGCCGAAGGAAGTAAAGTCTATGTATTTTCAAGACTTCGTCTGGCTGACAATGTACCCATGATGTTAGGCACTTCTTATGTTCCTTATGATTTATTTCCGGGAATAAGCAAGAGGGATCTGGAAACAACAGCACTGTATGATCTCTTTACTAAGCGCTTTCATACCAGCATAACGAAGGCCGAAGAATTATTTACCCCGGTTATGACAAGGGCTCATGAGGCCAGGCTTCTGAACATGCCTGATTCTATTCCGTCATTAAGGATTGAACGTTTTACTTACATGGGAAATCAAATCATTGAGTATACAAACACAATTGCCAGAGGGGATAAATTTAAATATCGGGTGAGCCTAGAAAATTAACTCTAGGTGTACAATAATTGATAATGACATCATGATATGGTAATCCGGCAAAGCGTTTTTGAATAAAGTAGTTCGCATCTTTAATGACCCGTATACCAGCTTCACCGACTTCGGTCAATCGGGTCGTGAATGGTGCTCTAATAGAATCAATTTCATAGTACAACTTTAGATGGAAATCTAACTTATGAGGAAAGGAAGCGAGTTTCTTATGCCGAACATTTTGTTAACGAGGATTGACAACCGTCTGGTGCACGGGCAAGTAGGAGTAACTTGGGTGAATCATTTGGGAGCTAATTTAATGGTTGTCGCTAACGATGAAGTAGCAGAGGATGAAGTGCAGCAGGATTTAATGGATATGGTTGTGCCCGGGACTATCGGAGTTCGATTTTTTTCCATCCAGACAACAATCGACGTCATTCATAACGCAGCGGATGACCAGCATATCTTCCTGGTTGTAAGGACTCCCCAAGATGTACTGCGTTTGGTTAAAGGGGGAGTACCTATTGATAAAGTGAATATTGGAAACATGCATTATTCGGAAGGAAAGACACAATTATTCTCTACAGTTTCGGTAGATGAATCGGACAAGGAGGCTTTGAGAGGCTTGCGGGATCTTGGCGTTAAATTGGAAGTCCGACGGGTACCGGATGAAAAAGCGGATGATATTTTGAAACATCTTTAAAAAAGGGAGTGGAACCTTATGGCTGATATGTTGATACCGGCATTACTCATTGCCCTATGGGCAGGTATTGCAGGGCTGGATCTGTTTAACGGTCTGTTTCATATTCACCGTCCAATTGTAACCGGTGTCATCGTTGGACTTATTTTAGGCGATTTGAAAACGGGGGTCATTACAGGTGCGGCTATTGAACTTGTATGGGCCGGGATGGTACCCCTTGCTGGAGCACAACCACCTAACGTTGTTATTGGGGTGTAATCGGCACGGCATTTGCCATCCTCACAGGCCAGGAACCCAAAGTAGCCATTGGGATTGCGGTTCCGTTTGCAGTTGCTGTACAGGCATGTATAACACTTATGTTCACCGCTTTCTCCCCGGTTATGCATAAAGCGGATAAATACGCTGAGGAAGCTAATACAAAGGGAATAGAACGAATCAATTATCTGGGGTTAATTCTGTTGTTTATTTTCTATTTTGTAATCGGTTTCCTTCCTATCTTCTTCGGGGCAGAAGCAGCCAAAAATGTAGTGGAAATGCTGCCGTCATGGCTGATTGACGGGCTTGGAGTAGCAGGAGGAATGATGGCGGCTATCGGTTTCGCCATGCTTTTGAAGATTATGCTCAAAAAGCAGTATGTAGCCTTTTTTATCGTCGGTTTTATCCTGGCTACCTATTTGAATCTGCCAATCATAGCAGTAGCTTTAATTGGGCTGTCCATCGCTCTCTACGATTTTTATAAGTCAAGCGGCGATAATTCCGCAAGGGGGGTTTCTAAACGTGGCATCTGATAAAACAGTTTCTGAAACTCAGCAAAACGTTCAAATAAGTCCTGATCATTATGAAGATCCTTCAACCGAACAAGTATTAACGAAAAAAGATTTAAATAAGATGGTCTGGCGCTCGCTATTATTACAAGCTTCCTTTAACTATGAAAGGATGCAAGCTTGCGGCTGGCTTTACTCGATTCTTCCGGGGCTGAAAAAAATTCATAAGAAGAAGCAGGATCTCAGCCAATCCATGAAGAGCCATATGGAGTTTTTCAATACCCATCCTTTCTTGGTGAACATCATTATGGGTATCGTCCTTGCCATGGAAGAGAAGAAGCAAAACCGGAATACCATCAGGGCTATCCGGGTGGCTATGATGGGACCTCTTGGAGGAATAGGGGATGCTTTGTTCTGGCTAACGCTGCTTCCCATTTGCGTAGGAATAGGGGCCTCGTTAGGACAGGATGGAAATCCGATGGGTGCCGTTATCTTCCTGATTATTTTCAATATCGTACATTTTGGTTTGAGGTTCGGCTTGATGCATTATGGTTATAATACCGGTACTAATGCGATCAGTTCATTAAAAGAGAATACGAAAAAAGTATCCCATGCGGCTTCCATTGTTGGACTGACTGTTGTGGGAGCCCTTATCGCTTCATTCGTAAAAGTTCAGACCAGCTTTGTCATTCATGCAGGACAGGCGGAAATCGCATTGCAAAAGGATCTGCTGGATAAAATCATGCCGAATATTTTGCCGCTCGGTTATACCTTGCTGATGTATTTCCTGCTTAAAAAAGGCTTATCGCCTGTTATGCTGATCTTAATCACAGTGATTATCGGAATTATTGGGAAAATACCATTTTCGTTCGGAACAATATTATAACTTCAGGAGGAAACACAATGAATGGATTGATCGTAAGCGGACATGGAACTTTTGCTTCAGGCCTTCAATCTGCGGCAAAACTGATAGCGGGAGACCAGCCGAATGTTGGGTTCGTTGATTTTTTGGAATCGGATTCCGTTGCGGATTTGGAAACAAAATTTAAAGCGGCCATAAATAAGCTTAAAGATTGTGAAGGTATTCTGTTTCTTTGTGACCTGGCAGGAGGATCACCCTTTAAGACAGCTGTTTTAATTTCGGCGGAACACCCGAACAGTGTTGTCATTGGCGGTACTAACCTGGTTATGGTTGTGGATGCGGCAGTTTCAAAGGATAGTTTTTCCATAAAAGAATTAAAAGATGCAGCCATACAGTCCGGGATGGACGGCATTAAAAGTTTTCAAAAGACGGAACGCCCCAAGAAAGAAGGCGGCGGTATTTAATTCCCTTAACTAACAATAAGAGGCCCCGGCTATTTCAGCTGGGGCTTGTTTTTGATCTGCTATATTATTTATTGGTAATTCTCGGCTTAGGGAAGTAACCTACTTCAACGGCATGAAGAATCATCTTTTGTATGAAGGCTTGATCTACCGGTTTGCACCGGACTCTTCCCCGGTTGAGGAAGGCTGTTGTTTCCTTGCATCCGTACCGGTATGCTGAGTCTTTAGCGCCATCACCTTCCAACTGGGCCATGGCAAGCTGAAGGGCTTCTGTCTCTTTGGGAATTGAAGAATCCAGTAGCCAATTCGTATACTCATCGAAAGCCATCGTCTCTACGTTATAACCGCAGGCGCGAATCATGCCCAAAAGCTGTTCATAGCGGATTGGTTCGGGGTGGCAGATATGGAAGATGCGGTTGGCTGTATCCGGTTGAGAGGCCAGATGAACGATCGCTTCACTGGCGAAATCGACAGGAGTAAAGTCTACGTGCCAATTAACTTCAGGTGCCTTCTCAAGGAGCAGCATGGCTTTGATCATACGATAGAACGCATTGCTGTCGATATTGCGCTGGAAACGTCCGCTTTCGGAGTGGCAGCTTAAGTTGCCGGCCCTGTAGATGGTAATGGCAGCACCCTGTTTGCTTGCTTTAAAGAGCAGTTTCTCAGCTTCCAGCTTGCTCTGGGTATAGACATTTTCTACTCTCAAATCCGGGTCGAATTCTTCTTTCCGGAGAACTGTTTCCCATTGGCCGCTTAATGCCAGATCCTCCGGAATACCCATCGTGGAGATATGGTGGAAACGTATTCCTTTTTTAAACATTGCCAGATCCGCCAAATGCTTTGTAGCGAAAATATTTGTTTTTTCAAACTGGGCAGCATCACCAAAATGACGGACATCGGCTGCACTGTGAACAATAGTGTCAATATGCTGGCGCAGAAGGGAGAGATTCTCCCCGGGTAAACCAAGACCCGGCGCTTCCAGATCTCCTTCCATTACTTTCACACGGTTCTTAGCAAGTCCCAAAACGGCCTCACCGAAATACAGCTTAAGGATATCCTGCAATCTGGATCTTCCTGTACCGGCAGAAGTCTTCCGTACAATTGGATAAATGACGGCATCCGTTTTCGTCAGAAGCTCATACAGCAGATGAGATCCCAGATAGCCGGTTGCACCTGTGAGAAGAACATGCTTCGGAACACCATATTTCAGGGTCCCCGCACTGTTCTTCAGATATAAAGGATGCTCGTCAAGGTCCGTAATATTCGTAAAGGATGCGGCATTCTTCCTTCCTTGTGTCTCTTCCATTAGATCTTCTGCCCGTTCAGCTAATTGTTCTACGGTCTTGTACGTAAAGAAATCATTGATCCTTAGCTTGGTAAAACGAGGTTTCAGCAGCGCCAGAACATGAAGTACGTCAAGAGAGTCACCGCCGATGTCAAAGAAATCATCTGTAAGACCAATTGGTTTCTTGTTTAGTACCTCTTCCCAGGCTTTCGCGATCAGGCGCTGGGGTTCCGTTTGGGGAGCCACGTAATTCCGGTCCTTGTCAAATGCATCCTCATGCGGGAAACCGGCCAGTTTTTTGCGGTCGATTTTTCCTGTGGGTGAAAGAGGAAGCTGATTCAACTGGCACAAATATTTTGGAATAAAGTAAGACGGCAGGCGGTCCGAAAGAAACTGTTTTACCTTGGATAAAGGCAGCTTGTCCTGATCTTTGGAAGTGAAGTAAGCGACAAGCATATTTTGACCGTCGGGCTCTTTTTTAGGAATGACAGCTACGTCCTGGACATCCGGGTATTTGGCAAAATTGTCTTCGATTTCGCCAATTTCGATACGGTGCCCGCGTATTTTGATTTGCGAGTCTCTGCGTCCCACATACTCTACCGTTCCGTTTTTCAGAAGTCTGGCAATGTCTCCGGATTTATAAATAAGTTCATTTAGCGCAAACGGGCTCGGAATGAAGGATTGCCTTGTTTTCTCGGGTTGATTCAGGTAGCCTTTTGCCAGTCCGACAGTAGAAATATAGATCTCTCCGGGGACATTAAGAGGACAAAGCTGATGGTCTTCATTCACGATATATATTTTATAATTATCTATCGGTTTGCCAATGGGTACATTCGCAAGATCTTCCGGTAAATATCCGCTGATTTTATGGGTCGTAGTACAGACCGTACATTCCGTAGGCCCATAGACGTTGATGATCTCAATATGCTCTCCGAACTTCCGCTGGACGGAACGGACGAGTTCACCATACAGGGCTTCCCCTGCTACGGTAATCAGCTTGACTTTTTTCAGTTTGGTATACCCCTCATCTGAGAGGTAGGTGGCCAGCTGATTGAAAAAGACGGTCGGTAAAATGGTGATAATAGTTGTCCCTGTCCGCTCGATGGCATCAGCGAATTCCTCAACCGATACTCTCTCTTCCGCGGAAAGCAGGTACAGCTTCGCACCGAAAAACAGGGCTCCGATCGTATCCCACACAGAAGCATCAAAGCTGTACGTGGCAAATTGTGTCAGGACCTCCCGCTCACTGATTCCGCACTGTTCTTTCACGACAAATCCCAGATTTACCACGCCTCTATGGGCAATAAGCGCTCCTTTCGGTTTGCCCGTCGATCCGGAAGTGTAAATAATATAAGCCAAGTCATCCGGATCTACATGGACACCCGGATTGTCGGCAGGATAGTTGTCCAAATCTTTGCTATCTATTGGTACAATTTCCTTTACTGACGTTATGGGAGTACTCAGATGTCTGGCCTTATCCGCGTAAATCTGTTTAGTCAGGATAAAAGCGGAACGGGTATCTTCCACAATATAGCTATTTCGTTCTTCAGGGTGATCAGGGTCTACCGGGACGTAGACACCGCCCGCTTTCATAATGCCAAGCAGACTGATGATAGTTTCCAGACTCCGGTCCATAAAAATGGTAACAAAGTCACCCTTCCTTACCTCTTTTTCAAGGAGAAGATGAGCGATTTGATTGGCTCTTCGGTTTAGTGCCGCATATGTATATTCTTCTTGTTGTGAAGCCAGGGCAAGATGTTCGGGAAAGCGGCTGGCGGCTTGTTCGAACATCCCGTGTATCGTCTGATTCTCAGGATAAGGAGTTTCAGTCCGGTTCAGCTTCTGATACATATTCAGGTCTTCATCCGTCAAGATGTCCACACTGTTAATCCGCTGATCCGGTCGGTTTCCCGCAGCTTGAAGCAGGGTTAGAAAATAGGAAGAGAAGCGTTTCACAGAATCTGGACTGAGCAGGGAAGCATCATACCGGATTAGGATAGAGAATTTTCCTTTCGTATTCACCCGGACCAGCCAACTGATAATGGGGCCTTTTTCCTCGTTCTCCGGAAATCCGGAATGGCACAGAAAGAAAGTGTCTGTTTGAAGGGCTTCTTCTTCAAAGTTTTCGGATTGTTCCGGGATTCCGGCCAATTGGTTTCGAATTAGTTCTTCCAGAGCCTCAAAAGTGTGAATGTTCTCCAAAGAGAGCTTAAGAGGGAAGAGGGTTCCGCTTTTCCCTTCTATGCCGGCAGCCAGTTCTTTTTCACCGGATAACCGGTACATCCAAGAAAAATAGGCTGTCAGCAGGAGGACCTGACGGTCCTTGTGGTCTGCCAACAACCGGTTGATTGCAGAAGGAACAGAGTTTTCCGTTTGGGTATATTTATATGTTCTGACATGCCGTGCGGCATCCAAAGGAATTTGCAGCACAGGCAGTGACTGATGACTTGAATGATATTGTTTTTTTACCGTAAACATAGTTTCCTCCCGCTTAGAAGTCATTTTTTCGAAACATAAAGGGAAAAGCCTCCATGCGAGATAGAGGTCCTTTTCTGCTTGCCTTTATACAGATTTGGATACATAAAATTGGCAGATTAATTGCTGCAGCTCTTCCGACATTTGAGTCAGCTTATTGGAAGCATCCACCAATGATAAGATAGAGGAATTTTGTTCTTCCACTTTGCTTGAAATGTTGTTGCTGCTTGAAGCCGTTTTACGGGCGGTATTCGTCAGTTCTTCCGCCGTTGCGGAGATTTCCTGAGTACCCGCCGAGATTTCCTCGGTTGCGCTGGATACTTCCTGGGTCTGCAAGGTTACTTTTTTCGTAGCTTCCAGGATATCCCCGAACAGTCTGCCTGTCTCCTTTGCAATCTCCATGCCGGCAGTTACTTCCTTGGTGCCTTTTTCCATAGATTGGACCGCGTCGCGGATTTCCGTCTGAATTTCCTTGATCAACTCGGCAATCTTGTTGGAGGATTGAACTGATTGTTCGGCCAATTTGCGGACTTCGTCAGCAACGACGGCAAATCCCCGACCTTGTTCACCGACGCGGGCGGCCTCGATAGCTGCATTCAAGGCGAGCAGATTAGTCTGGCTGGAAATTCCTGCAATGATATCTGTAATTTCACCGATTTCCTGGGAGCGATTTTCCAGGACTTTGATGGCATGGGAGGAGCTGTTGACGGAATCTGAAATCAGATTCATTTGTTCCGTTACCTTCTGGATGATTTCATTTCCTTGCAGAGATTTCATCTCCATGGCATATGCCTCATCTGACACATTAGCGGAACTGCTGGCAATCGTTTGAATGACCGCTGCCATTTCGGACATCGCTCTGGCCGTATCAACAGTGGTTTGCTCCTGGGTTCGGATACCGTAAGCCACCGTCTGCATGTTGGTCGAGATGAAGGATGCTCTCTCGCTGTGTTTTTCCATGATGCTGAGCAGTCCTTTTGCTGAGTCTGTCACTTCATGTGAAGTATCCTGAACCGTTAGAATCATGTTGCGGATTCGAGCAATCATATTGTTGAACTTCTGATTAATTTGACCGAGGTCACTATTGGCTGTCTTGATCTCGAAATCCAGGTTTCCCTTACTTACTTCATCAATACCGCTCATCAAATCTTTAATAGGAGACAAAATCTTTTTGACTACTACGTATTGGAACAGCAGAATCAGGGTAAGGAAACCGATCAGCAGGGTAATGCCGTAAGTAAGCAGCTTTTTCAGACCGGCAGGAACCATTCCCGCATTCGCATCTACCGCAAAATAAGCAAAAATAGTTCCGTTTGCATCTTTAATTGGATAAGTAATCGTAGTCCACGTACCAAACATGTCATGATAGAAATCGGTAAACATGACCTCGCCTGTTTTGAGCATTTCCTTTACTGTTTTGGCTACTTCCATAGGCTGTTCGTACAAATCCCCGATGTTCACGTTATCTTTGCTGAAATCTTCCATCAAATTTTGCGGCATTGCCACCAGGGAGGTTTTGCGTCCGTCCGCAAGCTCGGTTCCGAACACATAGCCCTGGGCAATGTTAGGATTATATTTGTTGACTTGGCTGAGATACTCGCGAAGTTTCGTTTGAACAGGTCCATCATAACTCTTTTCCTTAATAGCGGTCTGGATATCGTTAGGATCAATACCCTGGACCCACTTATCGGTTACAGATTGAATCTGCTGGTGCAGCTGTTTAATCAGAATTTGCTTTTGAACCAGGTAGCTGGAGACGATTAAAATAGTACCGATCAGGATGATGTTCATAAATGATAAAAGAAGATTTTTTGAGAAAAAAGATAAATTAGTAAATTTTCGCACGTGATTCCACTCCCGATTTTAGTAAAAATAATGTGACTTAAGACCTATGATCTCCACTGGGTTTATTGCCTTCAGACTCATCCCCGCAATTAAATCTGTATTATATATCGAACCAAAGTCACTAAGTTGTTAGAGATTTTTTCATGTTTTTATCATTTTTTTCATAGTAATTTTCAAAAACTTAATAATATGTACATATTATAAACTGAATTTACCTGCTGTGGGAATATGAAGAAGTTACTCATTTATAGGTCTTTAGATGCAAAAATGAAGGAAAAATTCAAGGAAAAGAAAACACGGGGCAAAAGGCAAGAAAATAGACATGCAAGGGTTTCCGCCGGATTAGAAAAGAAAAATCAGTTTGAAAGACCCGGATGTCCTATACAATAGGAGAGGCAGCCTTAATTTTGGATTTGGGGCTGCCTTAGAAACGTCAAGCCGCTTTTCAGGAAGAAGGCGGGATCGCTGCTGTCCGGGAGACGGGAGCAGGATTTTGCTTCCACTTCCGGAAGGTTTCTATAAATTGGCGTTTGCTTTCTTCATCAGGAAAGCTTTGTTTCGGAATGATAAAAGCCTGCAGGCCATTGAAATAAATGAAAAGATGCTGATCCGTTTCAACCAGGTCTCCAACCGTTTCCCATTTGACTTGGGTTTCTCCGCCGTTATTTTGCTCCGTAATTCCGTCTTCCGTTACCTCTAGCGTCTGTTTTCCGAATAAATGCTGCACGTTTGCTCCGCTCACATATTTGGTTACACTTCTGCGGGCCATACTTTCAAAAAACTTAGGATAAAATACCGCCCACACTATGGCCAAACCAATAAAAATAACAAAAAAGGGGTGTAGCCCATTCCTGATTCATGTAAGACAGAATAAACGGAATCATGATATAGATAAGCGGGATAATGAAACGCTGAATCAACAGAGAACGCTGTACGGATTTCGCATGCTTCATATGATACATATTAAATGTGATGAAATCATCTGCTGTTGTTTCGCATTGGATCTTCATACCGGGCTCCTTTCGCCAAAAAGTAATAGAGGCAAACACCTCCAGGTTCCACCCCATCATTATAACGTACCTTCAAGAGAAAACAACCTTGCCATTCTTGTTCAAGTACGGCTATTCGTTGGTTATAAAACACTGGCTTCAATTAAGAAAGCACGCGCCGCGAACTTGCTGCTCGGACATGCTCTCGTTGTGGATTTGTAGTGAAAAGAAGCAAGCAATTGTATCAGGCTATATGTGATTTTATGCACCCAGGTTTCTGAAGTTTCTTAGTCCTTTACTTACAGCTTTGGCAATAATCAGATATACGATAAATAACAACAGGAACAGAATCGAGTAGACACCGAATACGATGCAATACGGCAGGAAACCGAATTCCATACCAAGCATATTGTCTGCGGCAAAAAACGGCAGGGTAAGTAAGACAAGCAAAGCTAGCTTGAACCAGGTACCCTTATTATAAATCCTGAATGAAACGGTAAGCCGGATCCCGGCGTAATTAAGCAGCGACATTATCAAGAAAGCCAGAATGGAAGCGGTCATGATGCCATCAATACCCCATTTGGGGGCAAGTATAAGGTTTCCGATGATTTTAGTCAGTACTCCAAAGAGAACGGACCAAATCAGAAGACGCATTCTTCCCGTGCCTGTCAGGATAGCGCCGGAGGTTTGCATTAGAATCTGGAAAAAAGCACTGATGACCATCAAAATCATCATACGTGGCGCAAGCTCTACACCAATTTGTACACCGCCAAAATTGAAGATGCCCGAAATCGGAAAAGCTGTGATACAAAGAAGCAAAACCATCGGCAATCCGGTGATAATCGATATGCGATAGACCTTGGTCACATTCCGGCTTACGATTTCCATGTTCCGCAGCGAATAGTTGGATGAAATAATCGGTACGGCCGTTTGGCTGAGGGCAATAGCCAGGATCACCGGCAGCCCTGCAATCGGCTGGGCGATGCCGGTATAGACTGATACTACATCGGCAGCATCGGATAGTCCCATTTGTCCATGCAGCAAAGAAATAATGGTGGAAGTATCGATCGTATAAATGACCGTCACCGCCATGGAATAGATGACGATAGGAAGACCGGTCAGAATAATCATGTGAAAAAAAGATTTATTAAATAAAAAATATTTAAGCTTGTGCGGCCTCTTTGTATTCCTTAATGTCCGGAGTACGGAGGTTTCCGGAAACATCTTTTTCGAATAGAACACCATAATGAATAATGCCCCTATCCCGCCTACAACGGCTCCGAAAGAAGCACCGGCAGCAGCCGCATTCGTGTTGACGGACAAGAAGACCCAGGCAAGAAGCAGTGAACTTGCTACACGGAAAATTTGTTCTACGATTTGTGAAATGGCATTAGGCGTCATATGCTGCCGCGCCTGAAAATGGCCGCGCATAATCGCAATCAACGGGAAAAACAGCAGTGTCGGTGCGATTGCCCGGATAGATGAAACAGCCGACGGGCTTTTGACCCAGGATGCATAAAGAGGAGCAGCTATGTATAAAAGCAAGGCTGCCAAAAAACCGATCAAAATGGCATAGAGGATAGCGGAAGCGTACAGTTCCCGGGCCTCTTTTTCACACCCGTTTGCCAGTTTGGCAGAGACTGTTTTGCTTAGTGCGCTTGGGATTCCGGCCGTAGCCACGATAAGGATCAGTGAATAAATATTGAAAGCGATGCCGTAGGTACCCACGTCACTAAGGAGCATATAGTTAAGCGGGAGCTTTTGAAAGACCCCTAAAAATCTTGAAATAAATGCGGCCAGTGTGAGAACCAGCGTTCCGCGGATTAACGAGTCTTTAGTCAAAGGGTGTACACCTTCCCGTTTCAAAAATAAGAATGAATTGCCGATCGGCTTCATGCAAGCAGCAAATTTGTTATCTATTGTATCACAAGTCAGTGATCATGAACGAGAAGAAAGTAGGAACGGGGCGGTTTTTGGCGGAAAATGCCAAACATTCATGGAGCTGTCGGATAACAATGAAAAGGAAATTGTGGATAGATAGCTTCTTCGCAATGAACTATCCACAGATTTTTCTGAAAAATAAGAAGAATACACAATTCATCAACAAAGTTTTGCACATTTTCCACAGATATTGTGAATGATTGGTAGTTATAACCCAGATGTTGTGGATGAGTAAGACGGGAGGAAGAAATCATCCACAGAAAAACAGTAGGGAATTCTTTGGGGACTAACGGAAAAAAATCGACAGGTTCCGATTGTACCACGTTTTGGGAAGAAAGCAAACAACTGTTCCGGAGATTTTCCTAAAAGAAGAAAAAAGTTTCCCGCAACACCTTGCAGGTGTAACAGGAAACTTCTTTGTGTGTAAGCTTTAAAAATAATCAGCATGCCAAGGCTGCTCATTCGGAATCAGGCGCTCAAGCCAGTTAACCATTTCAACCGGACCTTTAATCCGTTCCACTTTTTTCAGATAGGCAGGGCGCCTGTAGCTGAGCATCATCGTTGTTAGCGTCTGAATGTCCATGGAAAGGCCGTCCTCACGTCCAGATTCCTTAGTTACGGTTAGCCGGCTTTCATCATTCCAGGAAAGGACGAAAGTATCGTTGTTCCAATCCAGCATAGGGTCTTTTAGATGCAGTACAATCTCCTTGATTGCAGGATCTGTCCGAACAGGTCTCTGGAAAGGGAACTCCTCCAGAAATCCTTGAACGTCTACAATTCTTCCCATGTAATAAGGGGAGATTTTTTGCTCAATTTCACCGTCTTCCAGCAGAAAGGCGAGGGGTTCATTGGTGAAAATTTTGCCTTTTACATCGTATACCATCGAGATATGGGCCCGGATAAAATTCCAAAGGCCGCGCCTGGCTTCCTCGTCCAAATAAATCATTTCCGTGGCAAAGAACGTTTCTTCCTCCACCTTATAATAGATATATCCGGTCGGCTGGCCTTCAGGATTATAATATATGGCTACCGATAAATCCGACCTCTCCCAGCGGAAACGTTCGTCCCAGGCCAAAGCGTTGCGGATCATGGCTCCATGGGTCCGTCTGGCGAAACGGGCATATACCTGTTCCTTATCGGGATGATCGATTACAACCCTCATCGTGCGTCCCGGCACTTGGCTCATTTTGGGAATCTGTGTATCTTTTACTCTGTAATCAATCACATCGGATATGATCTCCCAGCCTTTTTTTCGATAATAGGGGATGGAGTAGGGGTACAAATAGGAAAGCGTCTGGCCTTTCTCTTTCATCCGGAACAGCATTTCCTTCATTAGAGAGTGAATGAGCCCTTTGCCGGCATATTCGGGATAAGTACCAACCCCGGTGAGACCCCCCATTTTGTATAATTTGCCATGGATATTAACTTGAAAAGGATAGACCATGATCTGGGAAACCAGTTTATCTTTATCGAACCACCCTAATACATCGCAAGCTTGCAGGAGCGGTTTTTTCATATTGAGCAAATATTTATCCCCGATTTCATTGATCTCCGCATTTGTAATTTGAAATACGTAATTCATCAGGTCGTTAAACTGTTCCAAGTGTTTTTCTTTGACTTCGCGCATCTCTAAACTTTCTTTAAGGTCTTGCGGTGACATGATGAGACTCTCCTTTAGTTCATCTTTTTTTATAAGAAACAGATACATCCTATTATGGATGGGTGAATGGAATGTATGCATAAATAAACAGGCAGAAACTCCTGCTGAACAAGCGATTACTGAATAATAAAAATCATTGGGGTTAAAGAACAAAAGTAAATTGGAAAAGACAACGGGAAAAGAGCCGCTCTTACAGCAATTAAGGAAGAGGCAATAAGGAAGGGATGAAGCTATGTATAGGAGAGGTCAAAACGTTTCCAGATAATAAAGCAGGTATTCCGTCGGTGCGGTTCCATAATTTCAATTCCTTTCATCAAAATGGTTCTTTATTCTTATTATAGCATAGAAAAGGGTTAGACTTAAAATCATCGGGCCGCCTCAAAAGCATTTACCCCAAAAAATAGCCGCCTGTTGCAGAACAAGCGGCTATTTTTATACTGGTATTCAATTGCCGGAAGCGACTAGCGTATACTTATCATTCGTCAAATTAAGTTTCATTCCGGAAGTGGTATAGACCTTCTTGTCTTTGGTTATAAAAACCGCTTCAACCCCCTTAAGTTTTTCCACAAAATCCAATCCTTTTTCAAGTCCGAGGGTGAAGGTCTTGGCCAAAGCATCGGCATCGATGGATTTGTCCGTCAAAATAGTGACGCTGCTTAAATTGTTTTCTACCGGATATCCGGTATCCGGATCTAAAATATGATGATAATGTTTGCCGTCTTCAACGAAATAACGTTCGTATATTCCCGAGGTCACAACAGTCTGGTTATCTACCTTGATGTTTCCGATCTGATTTCCCCGTGATTCAGCCGGATCCTGGACGCCTACTGTCCACAGCCGGCCATCCGGTTTTTTGCCGAGGGCAAATATATTACCTCCCAAATCAATAATGGCACTGTGAAAATCATGCTCGGTCAAGTAATCCGCAATGCGGTCTGCGATATACCCTTTGGCGATACCTCCAAGATCCAGAGCCATACCGGCTTCTTCCAGCTTAACCGATTTATCTTCATCATGAAGCGTTATTTTGCGGAAATCACTGAGTTTACGGTTTTTTTCAATTTCATCTTTGGGAGGTACCTTGGCTCCTTCTGTGCCGATTCCCCACAAAGAAACGAGAGGACCGATAGCCGGATCAAAGCGGCCATCTAGCATTTCCGCATATTTCATGGCTGTTTTGATAACGTAATAGGTCTCGTCCGAAATCTTGACGGCTTCTTTACCGGCAGCCTGTTGGATCTTTGAAAGTTCGCTATCCTCTACAGTCCGGCTCATTTTTTGGTCAATATCCTTCATCATGTCGTGCATTTCTTTAAAATTTTGATCCGTAACACGAGGGTCATACACTTTAATGGTTACAATCGTATCGAAAATAAAATAGGTTTCAGATTTGGGCTCGACCGCAGCCGTGGATGCTCCTTTTTTGGATTCAGATTGGTTGCTGCAGCCGACCAGACCTATAGCAAGCATAACCGAGAAAAGAAGAATGCTTGTTTTTTTGAATGTATGCATAGAATTCCCTCTCTCTTCTGATTCTAGCTGGATTATATCATTCAGAATAATGCGGGAATGTGATATTGTTCACAAAAAGCTGTTAAGAATCGTACTATAGTAGAAGATAGAGAAATAGGAAGATTTCATGACACTGTGAAGTTTTGATGGTTGATGATTGTACAGGCCCTTTGAAGTGCTCTTTCAGGACAATCTTCATTGATGATTTTCTGCGGGGCAGTGTATAATGGGCGTGTTTTTTCAAAATTTTGATTCAAGGAGACCGTATTTCAGCCATGAAATTAAAAAGAGGAGACTGGATGATCATTATCCTGGTCATAGTGGCAGGATTAGCTTTCATGATTCCAAGATACTGGCCGTCTGACCAAACAAATGGAAAAAGTCACAACAATAAAACGTATGCGAAGATTTCCGTGGACGGAAAGGAATTTAAAACCGTCGAGCTCACACAGGAAGAACAAATCATAGAAGTAAAAAGTGATCATGGCCTTAATATCATAAAAGTTCATGATTACGGGGTGGAAATGACCGATGCGGATTGTCCGGATGAAGTATGTCTGACGTTTGGATTTGTTACCAAACCAGGCTAAAATATTGTATGCCTGCCTCACCGGGTGCTTGTTGAAGTGATAGGAGACGGCGGCATACAGGGAGATGATGAAATCGATGCCTCAACCTAATTCAATGAGGGAAACCTCGTCTGCTTTGAAAAAGGCAGTGATTATTGCCATCTTTGCCGCAGTAGCCGCTGTACTCAGTGTAGTAGAAACCATGATTCCAATGGGGGTCCAAATTCCCGGTATCAAGCTTGGGCTTGCCAACATTATGGTCCTGACCTGCCTGTATTTTATGAAGGGGCGGGATGCTTTTTCGCTTATTATTCTGAAAACGATCTTAACCGCCTTCCTATTCGGGACGTTCTCCGTATTTTTGTTCAGCTTCTTTGGTGCCTTATTCAGTTTCGTCGTGATGCTGCTTCTGATGAAACTTGGCAAAAAAGAGTTCAGTCTGACCGGTATCAGTATAGCCGGCGGTATTTTTCATAATATCGGCCAGCTGACGGCGGCTATGATTGTTATGAAATCGTCGGTTATTTTTTATTATCTTCCGGCTTTAATGTTTAGCGGCGTCGTAACGGGGGTCTTTATCGGGATAGCCGTCCGATATCTGACTGCGGCTTTGTCCAAGCTGTCTCTGTTTGAATCATTTCTGGCAGAAGAAGCCTGAGAATTCGCAGAGAAAAAAGAGCGGGAGAGGAAAAAATGAGGGATCCTTTGATAGAACTGAACCGCGTTTCATTTGCCTACCGCGAGGGGGAACCGCTTCTTCAACAGATCAATTTGATCATACCTGAAGGACAATGGGTGTCCATAGCAGGCGCTAACGGCTCAGGCAAATCTACACTAGTCAAACTCTTAAACGGACTATTGGCCCCTTCCGAAGGGAGAGTTTATATCGGTGCTATGGAAGTGATGCCGGATACGCTTGTTGAAATAAGGCAGAAGGTGGGTATGATTTTTCAAAATCCGGATAACCAGTTCGTTGGCACAACGGTAGAAGAAGATATAGTGTTCGGCCTGGAAAACCGCTGTCTGGATATAGAGGAGATGAAGCAGCGGCTCCATCAATATGCCTATAAACTGCAGATTGCGGACCTGCTGGATAAGCACCCCAGCCAATTATCCGGCGGGCAGAAACAAAGGGTTGCTATTGCCGGAGTGCTTGCTGTAGAGCCTGATATTGTCGTATTTGATGAATCAACCTCGATGCTCGATGAGAGGGCCAAACGGAACATCATCAGCCTCATGAAGCAGATGCGGGCGGAAAGACGATATACGATGATTACCATTACTCATGATACGGATGAGATCGCCGCTTCGGACCGGGTGGTTGTTTTGAACGGGGGAAACGTGGCGGCAGACCGGACTCCGGAGGAGCTCTTCCAGGACGAAAAGCTGCTGGCTTTATGCAGGTTGAAGGAGCCTTTTCATATGCAGGTATGCAGGCGGCTAAGGGAAAGAGGAATTCAGGTAGGTCTGCATCTCGGGGAAAAGGAGCTGTTGGAAGAGCTATGCCGATTCAATTCGAAGAAGTAAGCTATGCTTATCAGGCGGAGAGCCCCCTGGAGCAGGAGGCTCTGAAAGCGGTCAGCCTAACTGTTGATAGTGGTCAATTTGCAGCTATTATAGGAGCAACCGGTTCCGGCAAGTCTACGCTTGTGCAGCATATGAACGGTATTCTTAGACCGACCAAAGGTACTGTCCGCGTATTGGACATGACAATAAGGCCCGGTTTAAAACAAAACATGAAGGAGATCCGCAGGCGTGTCGGGCTGGTCTTTCAGTTTCCCGAACAACAACTGTTCGAGGAAACGGTTGAGAAGGACCTGTGTTTTGGTCCGCGGAATTTCGGAGCCGGTCCGGAGGAAGCGAAGCTTATGGCACATCAGGCCATGGAGCTGATGGGACTGGACCCGGTACTGCTGGGGCGCAGTCCCTTTCAGCTTAGCGGCGGGCAAATGCGTAAAGTTGCCATCGCTTCTGTACTCGCGATGGACCCGGATGTCCTTGTGCTGGATGAACCAACGGCCACACTTGATCCTCAAAGCCGTGAGGATTTAATGAAACTTTTGCACCGCCTAAGCACAGAGAAAAACAAAACCGTCATTCTGGTCACTCACCGTCTGGATGAATTGCTCGAATTATCCGACCGGATTGTGGTCATGCATGAGGGAAGTGTCCTGTTTGCAGGTTCGAAAAAGGAGTTTTTCCACCAGTCCCTTATGTTGGAGAGCAAGGGAATAGAGCTTCCCAAGTCCATCCGGTTGTTTCACAACTTAGAGCGGAGCTTTGGTGTTAAACTGGACCCATCCGGTTTTTCACCGGAGAAGGCCGCCGAGACAATCGCTTCCGCACTGGGGAATATTTCTGACCGTTAAGGAAGGGGGGAGCGGCATGAACGATGCTTTTATCCTCGGGAGATATATAGAGACAGGCTCCTGGATCCATAGAATGGACCCGAGGGCCAAAATTACGGCAATGGTGCTGTATTGCATTGTCATTTTAGTCACGGATGATCCGGATTCCTATGGCCTCGTTACGGTTTTTTCCATCCTGATGCTGCTCAGCTCCAAAATACCGCTAAGTACCTATGTGAAGGCGATGAAACCGCTGCGGTTTCTCATGCTGTTTATCTTTCTGTTCCATCTGTTATTTATCAAAGACGGAACAGCTCTTTTTTCGCTTGGCGTAGCGGAGGTCCACTCAGGAGGATTAATTCTGGCCTGTACTACAGTATGGCGGATGGGTATGCTGGTTTCATTTACAGCCATTCTTACGTTTACCACTACACCGAATAAATTGGCACAAGGATTGGAGGATGTGATGAAGCCGCTTGGATGGGTAGGTTTGTCCCCCGAGAAGCTGACTCTTATGATCAGTCTCGCACTCCGGTTCATTCCGACCATATTCGAAAAAACGGAAAAAATTCTCAAGGCGCAAGCTTCGCGGGGAGCGGATATCAAGGAACTTCCCTGGGTGGAAAAAGGAAAAATGCTCGTGTCTTTGTTGGTCCCCGTTACCGTAAGCTCCTTTCGCCGTGCGGAAGACCTGATTCATTCCATGGAATCTCGGGGATATGTGCTCGGTGCTCCCAAAACCCGGTATCACAGGTTGAACTGGTCGAGAAATGACAGCCTGTTCTTGGCTTCATTTCTTTTGCTTGTCTTTCTGGTAATATCAGGGGGAATTTGGTTGTAGTCCCGTCTTGTTCCATGATAAAATTCACAGTATCGCCCCGCCTATGAGGTATAAACGTGTGATTTTTCACACAAGCACATCGTCGGGCCTTGTTACACTTGAGATATCTTACAAGCGACGGAGGATGACATCATGGCAAGATATTTTAACGGAAAAGAAATTGAACTGCTTGCTCCGGCAGGCACATTTGAGATTTTTGAAGCGGTTATACGGGCAAACTGCGATGCCGTCTATTTTGGCGGTCCCAGTCTGAATATGCGGATGATCCGCAAGGGATATAACCTTTCTTATGAGGAAATTGAAAAAGCTGTTTGCATAGCCCATGAACTCGGAAAAAGGGTCTATGTGACCGTAAATAATCTGCTTAACCAAGAAGACCTGGAGGAGGCGCGCAAATATCTTCAATTTCTGGACGGCGTATAGCCGGATGCCATTATTGTACAGGATTTCGCCATTCTTGCCCTGATTCGGGAGATGAACCTGAGTATTCCGGTTCACGCTTCCGTCATGATGAATGTGCACAACCTGGAGATGATTGAAGCTCTTGAGAAGCTGGGAGTTACCCGGGTGGTGGCCTCCAGAGAAATGGACCTGCAGACAGCCCAGTATCTTCAGTCCAAAACGGGGATGGAGTTCGAGTATTTTGTTCATGGGGATATGTGTTCGGTGAACGGGGGGAACTGCCTGTACAGTTCATTCCTGTTCGGCATGAGCAGTAACCGGGGACGCTGTCTGAAGCCCTGCAGATGGGACTATCGGGTGAAAAGGGACGGTTATGTCTTCCCCACAGAATATCCGCTGGCTGCCAAAGACATGTATATGTACGAGCATATTCCGGAGCTGATCAAATCGGGCATTTGCTCCTTTAAAATTGAAGGCCGCATGAGGGAAAAAGAGTTCCTTACCAAACTTGTGAACAGCTATGGGGAAGCCATCGACCGGTACATTGAAGACCCTGTCGGATTTGACCGCCGTAAAGACCAGCAGCAGTTGTTCGAAAACCGGAAAAGGGATTTCTCAACGGCTTATGCCTTCGGCAAACCGGGACTGTCCAACATTAACCGCCGTTATGAAGGAACGGGCAAGTTCTACAGTACGGGCAAAGTATTCAGTACACCTACTGCAGAAAGGGAAATAAGTGATAAACGTCTGGAGGAAATTCAGGAGGCTCTCATGCAGGAGCATAACCGTGAACGCAAGGAACCTGAACTGTGTGTAAGAGTCAATAACATGGAACAGGCCAAAATGGCGCTGGAACAAGGTGTGGAACATTTATATCTGTCCGGTGATGTATTCCTTCCGGATCTTCCGTTCACAAAAGCAGAGGTGGAGGAACTGATTCGGTTAAAAGGGGATACCCGTCTTTATTTGGGCATGCCCCGGATGATGAATGAACTGCAGACGGAGCAGTATTATCAACTTCTGAGTGCAAAGCAACTGGATTTGGACGGCCTGCTGGTGACAAGCATCGGGGCCATGGATAAATTTTATAAATTTGGCTATCCCATGATCGGGGATTTCAATCTGAATCTGTATAACCATAAGGCTGCCGAAGTGTATGCCGACTTTGGGGCACGCCGTATGACAGCTTCCCTGGAGCTTCCGCTTGAGGATTTCGTAAACCTGATTCATAACAATCCTCTTCCTACAGAAGTCATTGTGCATGGTTCCCCGGTTGTGATGTACATGGATCATGATCTGTACGAAAATACGGAAGTGATGGAACCGATAGCGGAAGAGGACAATGCGTACGTAGATAATAAATATCTCGTACTGCTTACTGACAAAGGGGAAAATCCGGTATATAGAGATTCTTTCGGACGAAATCATCTGACCTTATCCAAGGAACTTTGCTGCCTTCCGTTTCTTTCCCAGCTGATAGGAGCCGGTGCGGGGCACTTCCGCATTGAGGGATGCACATACACAACCGAACAGCTCAAACATATCATTCAAACCTATAAACAGGCTTTGCAGCAGCCGGAAGAGGCAGAGACTTTGTATAGACAAATGAAACCTGTGTATGCAGGCTATACGCTGGGAACATTGCAATTTTAACCCCGGCGTCCATATGGAAAGGAGCGTAGACAGATATGAACCAGGCTATAGGAGCCGAAGCCATTCTGAAGAAGCGCAAGCAATATTTTTATCCCTGTACCGCCCATTTCTACAAGCAGCCTCCGCAAATTGTAAGGGGCCGCATGCAGTATCTGTATGATGACAACGGCAAACAGTACCTGGACTGCTTCGCCGGAGTTTCCGTTGTTGCTTGTGGCCACTGTAACGAGGAGATTACGCGTGCCACTATCCGTCAGCTGGAAACCCTGCAGCATACGACGACCCTTTACCTGACGCAGCCGATGGCAGATTTGTGTGAGCGGCTGGAGCGTATCCTCCCGGGGCAAATCAGACGGACTTTCTTCTGTAACAGCGGTTCGGAAGCTAATGAGGGAGTGCTGCTGCATGCACGTTTGTATACAGGGCGCAGAAACTTCATCGCTTTGGATAAAGGACTGCACGGACGCACTTACTTGACGATGGGGGTAACCGGACTGCCTATGTGGCGTGCAGATGATTACCTGGATGCCGAAGTCAGTTTTATTTCGCGTCCACATGATGTCTCCTTAACATCTGAAGAAGCTGCCCATCGTTCGCTTGATGAACTGAAGCGGCTTCTCGAAGAAAAGGGGGAAACGTTTGCGGCCATGATCGTGGAGCCGGTTCAGGGTAACGGGGGCATGATCGTACCCGCTCCATGGTATTTCCGTGAAGTGAAGGCACTGCTAAAACAGTATGGCATTCTGCTTATCGCAGATGAAATTCAGACCGGCTTCGGCCGTACAGGCAGGATGTTTGCAATGGAGCATTTCGGAGTAGTACCGGACATCCTCTCGATGGCTAAAGCGCTTGGCAACGGTATCCCTATCTCTTGCTTCTCCACGACAGATGAGATCGCATCCGCCTTTAACCGGCCTTCGGCCTCTACTTTCGGAGGAAATCCGGTATCTTCTGCTACGGCGATAGCTGTACTTGAATACATTCAAGAACATAATTTGGCGGAGTGTGCGGAGAGCCTTGGGAATACATTGATGCACGGGCTGAACATGATGCTCAAATACAAGATTGTAAGTGAAGTACGCGGACTTGGCCTGATGGTTGGGGTGGAGATTTGTGCGGAGAATCCGGAACGGGGAGCTGTATTGGTGGACCGGATTCTGGAGGAAATGAAAGACCGCGGTTATTTGATCGGCAAAAACGGTGTAGGGCGCAATGTTCTGGCCTTTCAGCCACCCCTTGTGATTACGGAAGAGGACTTGAACAGCATGCTGGTTGCTTTGGATGAAGTGATAGCCGGCTGCCAGTCTTAGAAGGAGAGAGAAGATGACCTACCGAAACTTGCAGGAATTCATCCAGGACCTGGACCGTAAAGGGATGCTGCATATTATTGAAGCGGAAGTGGACAGCCATTTGGAGATTACGGAGATTACTGACCGCGTCTCCAAGCAAGCGGGCAAGGCCCTGCTGTTTAAGAACGTCAAGGGTTCACCGTATCCCGTCCTTATTAACAGTATGGGGTCTTATGAACGGATGAACATGGCGCTAGGTGTGAATCACTTCGACGAAATTGCGGATCGGATTGAAGAGTTTATGGATCTGGCCAATTATAAAGGGCTATGGAATCAAATCAAAATGGCTCCGGACTTGTATAAGCTTTCCAAGGTGTTTCCGAAAAAGGTGAAAAAGGCAGCCTGCCAGCAAGTGGTGGAGGAGCCGGATTTGGCGAAATTGCCGGTGCTTCACTGTTGGCCTCAGGATGCGGGAAGATTTATTACTTTGCCGCTTGTGATCACGAGGGATCCGGAGACCGGGCAGCAAAATATGGGGATGTACCGGCTTCAGGTGTATGATAAGCAAACAACAGGCATGCATTGGCATCTGCACAAGGACGGCAGGGAGATTTACGGGAAATACCGGAAGCTTGGATTGAAAAAGATGCCGGTTGCCGTAGCGCTGGGATGTGACCCGTCCATGATTTATTCAGCCACGGCTCCTTTGCCGAAGATGATCGATGAAATGATCTTTGCTGGATTTTTACGACAGGCTCCCGTTGAAGTTGTGAAATGCATTACAAATGATATCTATGTACCGGCCGAAGCGGAGTTTATTCTGGAAGGTTATGTGGATTTGGATGAAATGAGGCTGGAAGGGCCTTTTGGAGACCATACGGGATATTATTCCCTGGCTGATATGTATCCGGTGTTTCACGTAGAGAAAATTACCCGCAGGCAAGAGCCGGTCTACCCGACTACCATTGTCGGGCAACCGCCGATGGAGGACTGTTACATCGCCAAGGCGACGGAACGGATTTTCCTCCCTTTAATGAAGATCCAGCTGCCGGAACTGGTAGACATGAATTTACCGCTTGAGGGAGTTTTCCATAATTGTGCCATCGTCTCGATCAAGAAGGCTTACCCGAAACATGCCCAGAAAGTCATGTATGCTTTGTGGGGGATGGGCCAGATGATGTACACGAAGATGATTATCGTTGTGGATGAGAAGGTTAATCCGCATGATGTATCCAAAGTAATGTGGAAAGTATTTAACAACATTGATCCTAAACGGGATTTAGTAATTACTGAAGGGCCACTGGATGCTCTCGACCATTCTTCGCCTACGGCTCTTTATGGGAACAGGATCGGTATTGACGCTACGAAAAAATGGGCGAGTGAAGGGCATACAAGGGAATGGCCGGACGATATTGAAATGTCGGAAACAGTGAAAAAGCTCGTGGATGAAAGATGGCAAGAGTATGGTTTTTAAGCAGGCGGTTCACAAAGTAAAAATGTTCGGCGAGCTCGTCATGTTTTCCCATACGCTCTTTTCTCTTCCTTTCGCCTTGATCTCGATGATCTGGGCGGCCCAAGGCTTTCCCTCTGCGGAGAAATGGTTATGGATTCTTATCGCTCTGGTGGCAGCACGCAACGGTGCCAATGCCTTCAACAGGCTGGTGGACCGGAAGTTCGACGCGGAAAACCCCCGTACTGCACACCGCCATTTGCCGCAAAAAAAACTGGGGGAGCGGGAAGTAGCCGTCTTTATCGCCATTAATTATGCGATACTTATCCTTGCTGCGTACATGCTGAACCCGCTCTGTTTTTTCCTGTCGCCGGTTGCGATTATCCTGATCTCTTCTTATTCATATACCAAAAGATTTACGTGGTTAAGTCATCTGTATTTAGGTTTTACCATCGCATCCGCTCCTATTGGTGCCTGGTTTGCAATAACAGGGCAATTCGCTTTTACCCCCTTCATACTGGGGACGATTGTTATGCTGTGGATTGCCGGATTTGATATTATTTACGGGACACAGGATATTGAATTCGACCGTAAAACCGGCTTGTGGTCTATACCAAGCTACTTTGGTTTGGAGAACGGGTTGATGATTTCCAAGGGGCTTCATGCCATTATGGTTTTGCTCCTTATAGCTCTTTATTTTATCCGGGATTTGGGACCTTTCTATTTGTCGGGAATTGCACTTGCTGCGGTTCTTTTGGCCGTGGAACACAACATCGTAAAGCCTGCCAACAGGAGAAGGATGAATCTCGCTTCCTATAATCTCAACCAGGTGATCAGTATGATAATCCTGTTCTTTACGCTGACAGATTTCTTTGTTTAAAGGAAAAACCCTCAAGGATGGAGAAGATGACATTTTTCCATAACCTTGGGGGTTTTACCGTACCGTGGGAAAAAGATAGGGGATACAACAAATATGGACTTATTAGAGCGTCTAGACAAAGTATGTCCGAAATGAAAAGGTATAAGTTTTTGCTTCCGGTGCTCTTAATTCCAGGGAATTCTGAATGAAAGTATGGATCGTTATTCTCCGGAATTAAAGGCGCACGCTATCGCTTTCCAGCCAAAAACTTTTACCTTAACGTTGAATTCAAAGACTTTATCGACAGTCTGGGACTTATCAAAGTCTATAAGGAGCCATGCGCTAAATTTGGCCGGTCAGACATTAGCTTAATAAGGGTATGGGAAAAATACAGTAACTTTCGTACCCGAGTTGGAAATGTTCTTTACCAATATTTCCCCGCCATGCTTTTCAATGATTGTTTTTGAAATAGACAAACCCAGTCCATTACCCGGAATATGTTGGGACCGCGATTTGTCCGCCCTGTAAAAAGGTTCGAAAATATGGGGAATACATTCATCCGTCATCCCGATTCCGGTATCTGTAACAGAAATCGATATCTTGCCACCGGTTAATTTATTTAAGGCTACCTTAACTTCCCCGTTCTCTTTATTGTATTTAATGGAATTTTCTATAATATTGAAAAAGGCATTTTGCAAAAGATAATTTTATCTCTCCAGCATGGCATTAAACGAATTTGTCAGGCTTCCCATTTCATCATCTGGTGCCTTCGCCTCTATTTTTGTGTTTAGATTGTGTTCATTTATATTTCGTATGCGCAGGCTTAATTGGGTAAGCGGCTTTAATGCATTACCAACAATGAAATAGGTTGCACAGAGACCCAAAATAATAATGAAGACCATAGCTGCGACACTTTGCGTTGAAAATCCTTCCTGCGCTTCCGTAATTGCAATAGCAGAAATGGCGCTATCCAACCCTGTATTATCGTGATTATTGCTAATAATACTGCTCACACAATAACACTTTCCGTCTGGGTGAAGGACCATCGTAAAAGATTTCGTATCCTTGCTGCAAGTTCATTGAAATCAAAAGGTTTGGAAAGATAATCGTTTGCACCGGCATCAAGTCCTGACACTTTATCTTCAACTTCGTTACGTGCGGATAAAATTAAAACTTTTAACTCTTTTTTGGTATGCCGAAGCGTTTTCAGTACCTCTATCCCGTCTATTCCGGGAATATTCAGGTCAAGAATGACCAGATCATATTCATTGAGTTCCATAAGCTCCAGGGCATCTTCCGGCATGTTGTCAGGCATTTCCCCTGTTGCGTATGTCTTGATTTCAGCAGACACGTTGTCTGAGTCTGAGTTGGCCTTTGTTTCATCAGGTACAGTATCACTGGTTTTGGCAGGCATCTTGGCTTTCGCATGTTGGACATTGGAAACCCAGTTTCCGGCTGCCATCCGTGCATCATCACTTGCGGCAAAAGCTGTAAGGGCTGAGCCCGTTCCAATGATAGCGGCTACTAATAATCCCGTTTCGATTTTCATTAGTTTCATTATGCTTCCTCCGTATAATTTATTTGGTTGCTTATCAACCATGGCCCGATTATACAAGAGAGTAAGTTAGATTTCGGTTAGGAATGAACAAAGGCTTATAAAGATAGATTAAGCAGTTGTTTAATAGGCTTTAGATCATTCAGAATCAATTGATCTGAAATCCAAACTACAGGGACTTGAGTATTTTTGATTTTGTAATTTGTTATAATAAAATCGAATTTGGTAGTATCGCCAGGTTCTGTTTGAAGGTTTAGAATGTTACCGAATTCATTATTTAATTTATGATAAATAAATTTTTTCCAGGTTGTTGGCCCGGATAATAGCAATAAAACCTTTTTCTTATAATTTGAAAGGAAAATAGATAGAATATTGAACGTTACATAGTAGATTTCATCTTCAGTTAATCTGTTTTCATTAATTATTTTATTCCAAGAGGTAATAAGAGGTTGAATAATATTGTAACCGTCTATTAATTCATGAGGTACGGTCTTAAATTCCCCCAAAAAGTAATCTAATGGTAAATTGAGGCGCTTAAATGTATAGATTTTATGTAAAGAAAAATGAATGTCGTGTTTAATTCCTTCTATTACTTTGTCATTCATATTTATTTCACATGAAATCATATTAATTAAAGTCAGGTGCTTATCGTAAGTTTTTTTATGTAATTTATGATAGTAATTCTTAATTTTAGTTTTTTCTTCAATATCACCCTCTGAGATTATGAAAAAGAATAGGGTGAAAAAGTTAAGTTCTCTTTTGGGAAAGAAAACTTTATAAAAATTTTCAACTTCAGATATAATAGCATAGGTACAATCTATCTTATCAGAGCTAAATATGTATTCAGTATTAAGATTTTTTGAAATAAAATGTTTATGTATATTTCTGTTTACTGATACATGGGTAATTATTGTTAATAGATTATAATCTATATCAATTTTATGAAAACTAATAATATTTTCAATTTTCTGTTGCAAGTTAGGGTCCAGAGTGAAAACTTCTTTGTATTTTTGTATATTGTAAAAAAAAATTATGTAGAAGTATCTGATGTTCAATTCCTTTCCAATTAATTGAATGGTTGTTCTGAAATTAAAATCAATTTTAAAATCTTTAAGTATTTTTCTGAAATTATTTAAGTTTTTTTAATGTTAATTTGTCCAGGTACAGTATTTGGGACCATTTTTCTAAGCTATAATACTTATTGTTAAATATTCCCAATAAAATCTTATAAATTTCACTATTTATCAGGTAAGTGGCTATAACGCTTGAAAGATGATCTAAAGGATCTTTTTTTTAATAAATACCCTTTAGAATTGACGCTTATTATGTCCCAATTGTTTGGGAGAATTTGTTTTATTTGGGAAATGTCACTTATAATAGTTCTGCTTGTGCATTGCAGCTTACGCGCTAAAAATCTTGAAGATACTATACCATTGTTATCAATTAAGGATTCTAAGATATGGAGTTTTCGAATGATTGATTTATTTTGAATTAATTGAATAATAAATTTATCCATTTGCTTTTCCCTCCAAAACCAAATATATATAACAAAATCTAATCTGCTGAAGTTGATACCGAATCAACTTGGTATTCAAAACGATACTATATGGCTTGGTTTGATAGGTTTTTTTTCATAATTGTCATAACATTTGGAAGAATTGTTTAATTTAAAATTAACGTAAATATCTTTAAAAAAAGCATAAATATTTTCACCTATTAATGAAAATATTTTTATGCAATAGGGCAGAAACTGTCTCTAAATTCTTCCGAATATGTGCCGGACCACGAAGAACTGCGAAATCCGACATTTTCATTCCTCGATCTTTCATTTCATATTTAGAAACATTATTTGTCATTTTTTTCCCGAAAGAGTTCCAAAAGTTGCATAAAGATCTGAATTTATTTATATTTTGACATCAAAATTACAATTGGGAACTTTGAGTGTTCAAATTTTGTCATTTAATTGTCTTTTTAAAAAAATTAAAAGATAAAATGCTTGTGATTTCAATCAAGAGAATCTATAAGCTGGAAAGCGGGGGAAAAGAATGAAAAGAGATATAGAAAGAACTATTGAAGCAGGGGGCAGCCAGCCATCATCAAGACAAAGATTTGGAACACTAGTAATCACTTCAGATCCTCAGTATCCCTGGACAGAAAAAACATATAGTTTGCTAGCGACGCGTAGATCTACCGCCGAACATTATTATAAACAAAGATATTACGGCACAAGGTTATGGATGGAAAATATCAAAAATGAAGGAATTACTTAGTATATTAAAGGAGCAATTTTGGATTAGGTAATCATGATATTGGAAAAAATTGTGTTTTAGATGTATGCTTCAGAGATTCAATGAGTTTATATATGATTAGATCTCCTAAAAAAACGAGGGTAATCTCTCTCGTTTTTTTATTTTTCCTACAATCTGAACATACATTTTTTCATTAATAGATGAAAAAATGTATGCTCTTTAGAAAAAAGGTTTGAAGACCCTACAGGTTTAAATGACGGGAATCCAGTTGAATTAAAAGTAAAAACAGACCGTGACCAAAACCAGAATCCCCCAGTGATTCTTGTGGACTCTTACTATTCCGAAGAGCTTAAAAGCCCGTTGTTGAACGGTATCGTAACTAGTATGTTTAAAGAATGGTTAAATGAAAACATCAATAAATTCGAAAATATTTTTTCGTACTTTCTTTTGCAAGAAACTGCAAAAGATGAAAATTTCCAATGGTTGAAGCCGACGACGGCTTATTATGGAGTAGCAAGTGTGGAGAATAATGGTAATCCCGATTTGGATAAAAGTGTATTCTCTGTTATGGCGATGGTAGAGAATCATAAGAATGAATTTCCACAACATACAGTAGATGCGCGATTATTACACGCAGTTAATAATGAATCAGCCTTTGGGATTGATATGCCATTATTTGTAGATAAATTTTTGACACAAGGGCTAAATATTATGCAAGTTGGTACTCCAGATGAATTTGAGAAAACCAATAATGGACTGTTTATCCAAAACAAAAATAAAATTAAGTTTGGTAATATACAAGTTTCTGAAGATAAATATGAGGATGCCTGGATTGATCCTAAAAAGTTTAAATTAGATATTAGTAATAATCAAATGGTGTTAGATATTGAAGATCTTACATGGCAACAAGCCAGAGGAATTATCGGACATGTAAATTATAACCAACACTATACATTAAATCTTAAAAGTGGAATTGATAAATTAGGAAAAGAATATAAAAATGTATTAATTCCAACAGAAGCAAATGACCCTACATTAACATTCACGTATACACTTGAAGATTGGTATCAAAGGGAACAAATGATTGTAGAAATTGCAGTAGGAATGGCTTTATCAGTAGCAACAGGAATACTTTTTTCAGCTGTCAGTTCTACTTTTAGAGCTGCATCTAAATATATTCAAGGACTTTTCAAAAAAGTAGGGAATGGTCTGGTAAGAGCAGTGGTCTCCTTAAGAGAGTTAATGAGTAAAGTAGGGGTCAAAGCTTCTCAAGAAGCTATAAATGAGGGGCTAGAATTAACAGCACGTAACCTAAGCAGGGCTAATTCTGTGATTAGTCTCGGTTCAGAGGAGGTAATTTACCAAGTAGTAAATCAACAAAGAACACTCTGGTCTAGAATTTGGGAAATATCGTGGAAAACAGCTCTAGTATTTAGTCAAATGGTTGCAATAGCGGCTGCAGGAATGGTTCCAACTATGATATACAAATATTTAGAATACATTGCAAAAGAAGAATATTCAAAACTTCCAACCATCAATGAATTTCTAGCAAATTGTGTAGGAGCTGTAAGATGGCCCGATAACAGTGAATTTAAAGTTGAAACGGCTCAACTTCAAGGTATTTATTTAATGGGCGGAAGATTAAATAAATAAGGATTTGGTCAAAAGCAATCCTTCTCTTTAATAGATTGCATTTCATTGAGGGGAGTGCCGGACAAGACGTTCCCCAATATCAAATTTTAATAAAGAAATGAGGGGATGATGGACGTGGCCGTTACCCATTCAACCAGTACTTTTAATTGGGATACCGTATTTGCAATTCCTATTGCAGAGGTGAACCGTATAATAAAGGAACAAAAAAGCAGTCCGAAACATTTTGAGCTTCATGATTCAAATCATAATTTCAAAGGGGATTTTGGAGAATGGCAAATTATTACCGGCGGTGACGGAAATAGTATTCGAATGAATATACCTATTCAGAATTTTCGAACATTTCTGAACGAGGATATATTTACAGGTGAATTTGGATTTCAATCCGCGGATTTGAATGTCCAGGTTAAGCTTAATTACCTTCCACACGAAAACATATTATCGAATACGGCAACCAATGAACAATTATTTGATTTGAAAATTAAATCAAAAAGTTCTGATCCAATTGATCCTGTAGTGATAGGTATCTCGCTAAAAAATGTTGAAGGCCTATTTTTCCCGTGGAAATTGAAAAGCAGTTTGTTTATTGATATCCAAACGATCTTGAAGGAATTATTCATGCAGTAAATCATTAAATGGTTAACGTTGAACTTGAAAGAATTTAACCACACTTTTAGTGTAGTTAACTTGAATCTGTATATTAGTGATGAGAAACCGTGGGATTGGTGCAAACCTTCTTATGTCGATTATGCATACACAGATATTGAAGAAAACTTAGACAAAAGCTTGTTAGGAGTATTGTGTATGACAGGAGGAAGAAAAGGGGGAATCCAGCAGCAGCAAAAATTGGATGCCTATGTTATTCCGGAATCATCGAATGCCGGTTTTCTGATCGCACAAGAACGCTTTTTATTAGATGTAGTATTACCGACTTTACCAATGAAGTTTGAATATTCAACTACCAATGACTATGAGGTAATCAATGCAAGTGGGGAGGCAGGTCAATATCAATATATATTGAGATTGAAAAAAGACAGAAAAATTAAGTTAGACAGGGTAGAAGTGAAAGGGTCAAGATACGATCCGTATATGACAGAAATGAGCCTAAGTTTAGTGAATGATACACTGAAGCTTGAAGCGGCCACAGAAACTTCTGTGGGAATAGGTGGAGTGGTAGGTTGTAGAACAACAAATTGGTATAAGCTAAAACTGGCGGAAAATGGAAAAGGCGAACAAACTATAGCATATGAAGAGGCTGGGCAGCCTACTATAACACATTACGTCATAAAAGAAGGTGATAATTGGGTATGGGATGTTATAGCGGTCATTATAGCATTATTAGCTGAAGCTGTATTAGCTATATTTACAGCAGGGGCATCATTAATTATAGGATCCATTGTCATAGCGATATTGACGGGGTTGTTGGCCAAAACTCCTGATATTATTCAAGATTGGAATGTTAATACGTCCCCGAGTGTCGAACCTTTTTTAGATTTGGAATGCCAGTGAAACTTTTAAATTGGATTATGCCGGTTTAGCAGGACCGCTCCAATTAGGCGGCAAGTTTGTATGAAATGAAACAGACACGGTTAATTAGAAAGAAGGTATTATTTTGAATACTTACGGTTGGGATATCCTTTATGTGAATTCTAATGAGGGTATAAATAAGCAATTAAAGAAATATATGAGTGAAAATAAAACAACTTTTACTTATGCTGATGAAAATAGTTCTATTACCGTAACCTTTGATAATTGGGAGATTGTTCCCGGGGGATCAAGTAAACTTTTGAGAATGAAAACACTTGCGAAAGAGGGGGAGCTAACCTTTATGGGGAAGCGCACAATATTAAACGGTATATGCCCTCTCTTAGAAGTTCAACTTGGTTTTTTTTGATGACAAAAAAGATTCCTATATTCAGAAGTTAATGTTTAACTTTCAAGTTAAAGGTGAGAAGGAAGGGGATCAAAAAGAAGGGGCAGTTACGGTAATTAATCCGGATATAAATAATGTATTTGCTGAAGGAAGCATGATTTACACAATTTTAAATTTAATATTGGCATATATGTTTATAGCAAACAAAGAGAAAATATCTTATATTTTTGCAAAACTGAATATATCACCGGACATTCCGTGGATGCAACCTAAAAAGTACAAATATTCTTATTATTCTCCAACTTCCAGCCAAGAAAAAGGATTTTTGTCAGTTCTTTCTGTTGTAACGAATCGGGACATATCAGGACTCACAGAGGCGATTGACGGTGCAATATTGGATAATAATCATGACAGTTTTCTGGTGCTGTCTGAACGATTGTTTCTGGAGCGTATCATTATGCCGGAGTTACCCAATTCATTTGGCCATGGGACAACAAAAGACCATTTTAAATTTGAAGGGACATCGAATACAAGCGGGATCATTAAGAATAACAGGAATATAAGTTGTGGTTCGGTACGATGGGGTCTAATAGATTATTATCCGGTACTAAAAGATTTAAAAATACAAGTCGAAGGTAACAGCCTTCGTATGAAAGCATCGGGAGAATGTGACATTACGGGTCTGGCAAACTCGTATGTAACATTTGAAGTCGAAACGAAAAATACTTTTTATTTTAATAAAAATACGAAAAAAATTGAATTTAAGCCTGACAGTAATCCAAAAGTAAGTTACGAGCGCCATATTCCATGGTGGATATGGGTATTAGGAATAGCGGCTCCTATAGTGGATGTTATTATACATTTTGTCACTGACGCAATTTCCGGTTCCGTTGCCGGAAGTATCAAAATAGATACAAATACTTCTATTGGTGACTTAAGAAGTGAAGTAGTGAAGTGGAGCGGTATGGACAATTCAGAAGTTTCAGATTGTATACTGGATGTTGCTTTTTGCATAAAAGGAAAAAGTTAATAAAAAGGTGGGAAGAACGATGAAAGAAATTAGCCGAACAGGGGATAATCAACAAGATCAACAAGTACTAAAGTCCGTGGGCCAATTTTTCTATGGGGAGAATTTGGATGAACCGGCTTTTGTCAGCGGGCATGGTATAAATGGGTTTAAGATAGATCCTGGCCAGTTGAAAGGAGCTGATTTGAAAAAGAAAGTAAAATCAGCCCGATGGATTGCCGACTTTACTCCAAAGCAAACAGGCTTATATACATTTATAACCGGTTCAAATCCGTATACACATATGTTTGTGGACGGAAAAGAATTAAAGGATAATGAAATCACACTGACAGAAGGAGAACATTATTCCTTTGTTATCGTCTATTTTGGAAACCCGGAAGTGGAGCAAGAAGACTTGTTTCAATTTGAAGTGAAATATACATGTAACAAGCAAGAAACTCAAGAGATTGCGGCAGAAGACTTCTCCATTCCCAAAAAAGTTTCCTTTGATAGTCTTCCCCCGGGCATTGTACCCGGAACGGAGGGGAATGAAGAAAAACTTAAAGATACTGATGAGGACGGGATTTATGATGAATGGGAAATAAACGGATATACAGTAGTTAATCATGTTGTTTATCCTTGGCCTGATAATACCACTGAGGAAGGGAAAAAAAGGAAGAGCAATACAAAAAAAGGGATACAAAAAATATGTGTCCAATCCCTATGAATCCCATACAGCCGGGGACCCCTACTCTGATTTGGAAAAAGCCAGCGGAAGTATAGACCGTAACATAAACAAAGTGGCTTGGGACCCGCTTGTTGCAGCGTATCCAAGTATCACGGTGGGGATGGAAAGGCTTGTTCTTTCCGATAATAAGGAATTTAGTTCATCATCAGGAAAGAGTATCAGCCGGGAGACGTCTTCCAGTTCCAGTGCCTCCAATACGGAAGGAATTGATGTGAGTGCGGGTTTTTCCCTTTTTCAAGGGTTTTCAGGTTCCGTTACCGGCCATTATTCGCATACGTCTACTCATACGGTTAATTCTGCACAGACTTCAGGACAGGACTGGTCGGAACAATTAGGTTTAAACGCTGCACAGGCAGCCTATGTGAATGCTAATATCCGCTATTACAACTACAGGAACAGCTCCTGTGTATAAATTTATTCCTACAACAAATTTAGTTTTAGGGAAAGAGACGATTGCTACCATTACAGGACAAATGAACCAGGAAGCTTTCAGCTTACCTCCTGATCAAACGTATCCTAGAAGACATTTACATGCTATAGCCTTAAATACGTTAGACCAGTTCAGTTCTACCCTATTTCCATGAATATCAATCAAGTGGACAGACTGGAAAACGGAGAGAAATTAAAATTGGAAACTACTCAATTCCAAGGGGCGTTTGCGAAAAGAGACCCTGCAGGCGGACAAGTAGTCATAGAAGAGAATGAGTGGGCGAATTATATCCCGCAAATCGAAAGCGTAACAACCGGAATCCTGATTGATATAAAAGGTGGCCCGATGATGGAGCGCCGTATTGCAGCAAAAGCCCCTGATAATCCAAATGACCTTACACCGGAACTTACACTGGGTCAAGCATTGATAAAATCGATAGGAGCATATAAAGACGGAGAAAATTGGTATTTTAAAAATGAGTATACGGATGAAGCACATATTCTGAGTCCGAACCTGGTACATTTCATCTATGATAGAAAAACAGAAAAAAAGATTAAAAAGGAATTGGAAAGGAATAAAAATATAAAAAATATTTACGATATGACAATCCGGCCGGGAATGAATATTCAAATCAGTGTCCCTGTAGTATGGGATGATTTCAAAAATAAAAATGGAAACTGGGACGGAGGTTCATACGACCAAACTAATGGTTTAAATAATGGCAGCTGTTACAAGATAGAACCGAATAAAGAAGTAACCTACAAAATCAGATTAGATGCAAATTCTAAATATCTTATTTCCATGGATGTTAAAGGAAATGGTACGGGCAAGGTTACTGTTGGAACAGAACTAATGACAAGAGAATTCAATACTCCTAAAGAATACAATAGGCAAAAGGTGATGTTTGAAGCGTTCGAAGTTCCAATTGAAGAAATCATTATTTCAACTAATAGTACACAATCTATATATATTGATAATTTCTCAATTGTGAAGATAGGGGATGCGTGGGACAAATTAAAAGAGGAGAATAAAGATTTCTCCAAGACATATGATCAAAAGGACATTTATTTTGCATCTACCGATTTAGAAAAATATATTACCAATTATAAGGATGAAGCAATTATCAATAAATGGGTTTCAGATTATAAACAAGAATTTAAGTTGGAGTACTATCAAAATAGGGGAGCATTTTTCATTGGCGACGAGCAAGTAGAGAAAGTTTTGACATGGGATAGAAAAAATCAGAAATTAATTTTTATGAAAAACATGGGTATAGATCGTCAGCTTTGGTTTTTTAAAAAAGGTCAAAAAGGCTTTAACATTATGAGCGCCGCAGATAGAAGTAAAGTGTTGGATTATGACATCGAAAAACCGCATAATCTAATACCAATTCAAATTGCGACATTAGACGAAGTAAAAGATAGTCAATATTTTTTGTTAAGAGAATTATGATTTCCTGGACAAACCTCGTCTTTATGGCGGGTTTGTCCCCCCATTATATACGTGGCTGATTCAGTTAACTTTATTAAAAAAACAAGATATGGTGGAATGACAGATGGAAAAAAACCTCTGAATTTCAAGAAAGATGAACGTAAAGCCAAAGCATGGAGTAAAGAACGTTATTCGGCTTGAAAAAAAACATTACCACAAACTCGTCAAGAAACAATCGAAGCATTTAAAAGATCATCAAAAGAGATCAATAGAAAATTGAAAGAAGTTCGTGGAAATATCGATGAACTAACAGATGAACAATTAAAAAAACAAATAAAAGAAATGGACATCATGATTAAACAGTTGAGTCCGTATAATTGTGTAAAAAGCTAGGTTCCAAAAAATGAAAGGAGCCATATTCATAGCCCTCAGTTAGAATAATGTTGGGACACAAAATTCTAAATATACGAGGTGTTATGAAATGGCTCAATACCAGATTAACGTAGATTCGCAGCTTTTGCATCAACTATTTTTGGGAAATTCTCAGGATGCGGGTGTAGCCAAGCTGCTCGAGTCTGTACTGAACCAAGTCTTACAAGCACAGGTGAGTGAACAAGTGGAAGCAGATCGTTATGAACGAACAGAGAATCGAAAAGCGTACCGGAATGGATCGTATCCACATGGGCTGCATACGCGGGTGGGAACCATTACACTAAGTGTTCCGCGCATCCGTGGCGGGAAGTTCACGACAGAGCTCTTTAGTCGTTACCAGAGAAGTGAACAAGCGTTAATCTTAGCGATGATGGAAATGGTCGTAAACGGCGTCTCTACGCGTAAAGTCTCGCAAGTAACCGAAGAACTCTGCGGAACCGAGTTTTCTAAATCCACTGTTTCAGACCTTTGTAAGCGGCTGGATCCCATCGTAACTGCTTGGAATAATCGAAGCCTGGCAGACAGCCTCTTTCCGTTTGTTCTCGTAGATGCGATGTATCTCAAGGTCCGTGAAGACGGTCGTGTACGCTCACGAGGCATCATGATTGCCATTGGTGTAAACACCGAGGGCTATCGTGAAGTCCTTGGCCTGATGCTGGGTGACACAGAATCTGAAGCAAGCTGGAGTGAGTTTTTCAGCTCTCTAAAAGGACGTGGATTACGAGGTGTGGATCTCATTACCTCCGACGATCATGGCGGCCTTGTACGCGCGGTACGGCAGCAGCTGCAAGGGGTAACATGGCAGCGATGCCAGACTCACTTCACGCGAAATGTATTAGAAGCCTCACCCAAAGCCTTGAAGGATGAGATCCATGGCCGTCTACGGTCGATTCTAGATGCTCCTGATACTGGAACGGCAAGGTTTTTATTAAAACAGACCTTAGCGGCTTATGAAGATAAGGCGGGTAAGGCGATGGGCGTGCTGGAAAGCGGATTTGACGATGCTACCGCCGTCTTAATGCTGCCAGAGCGTTACCGAAAACGGCTGCGCACGACAAATAGCGTTGAGCGTCTCAACGAAGAGGTTAGACGCCGGGAACGTGTCATTCGCATCTTCCCAAACCGTGAATCCGTGATTCGTCTTATTGGTGCTCTATTGATGGAACAGGATGAAAAATGGGCAGCCGGCAAGAAATATCTCGACATGACCGAGTACATGGAATGGCGGAAGGATCGGCCAAAGTCCGATGCCAAAGTGACTCGCATTATGTAGCACAGTCTAGCTGAGGGAATTTACACACAAATTTGGACTTGATCGATTAAACAACCCGTTAATCAATTAAAAGAAAGACAAATCATTTATACCCATTTTGATCCCGTAGATTTAGGCTATTCGAATGAATTGCAAATGTTGGTGGGGGAGAGGGATCACCGGTTAGACCTTGGAAAAATTAAAACTGTCTTAACAGAGTATAAATATGGAAATTTGACAGATTTAAAAACAGGAAATTTAACACTTTCCGGGGGAGAAACAGGACAGCATTATGTAGCGGAGTTAGAACTGCCGAAAGGCACCTATTTAGGCCATTTTGGAGATGGACAAACGGTATTGCCAACGGATTATGCGATAGAAATCTCGCATAACGTATTTAATAAGCCGAAGATTATTGTAGAAAACGGAAAACAAGTCATTAAAGTAAAAGCAAGGTTAATCAAAAAAGAGGAGATTGAACATAAAGTAAAAGAGACGGAAGCGGCATTAAACAAAATGCTAAATAAAGATACTGATTTTGTCCGGTTAGATATTGGAGGGGGATTTGAATCCTATACAATAGATCATGCGAAAAAAGCAATTAATGCTTTAATCAAACAGTTACCGTCGAAGTTGTTAACTGATGCTGTTGATGAATTAGATTCCGTAGTGTTTCAAGATGTGAAAATTAGTGAACATAACCCGAGGGGATTATTTAGCGTTCTGGATAATAAAGTTTATCTAAGAATGAATCACGAAATATTTATTCAACATTTAGACCAAAGTACAGTGCCATCTACAGGATTAATACATGAGATGGGACATGTGGTGGATGTAGTGTTACTTAATGATACTTCCAAAAGTGCCAGATTTAATGCGATTTATGAAGAAGAAAAAAATAATATTACCAGTTTAGTAACATATAAGGATTATGCCAAGAGCAACGCGCAAGAATTTTTTGCGGAAGTATTCAAAGCAATGTATTCTACAGATTCTAAACAACAGGATGCCGTTAAAAAAGAAGCAGCAAAAGCGGTTGATTATATAAAAAATAAAATAAAGGAATATGTAGAGGATTAAATCAATTTCATAAAACAACTGGTAAGCGTTTAATTGAGAAGATGTAGATAATGCTTGATACTAAAATGTTGTGCAGGTAGCAGGTGAATGCCATTATGATAAATTTTCGTATTGATGAAGGAAAAGCTAAAAAATGGGGGAAAGAAAAATATTCAAGATGGAAATCAGTATTAAAAGAGAACGAAAAAAGACAAATTACGGAATATACCAAAAACGCCAGTCCTATAAATAGTTATCTTCGAGAAAATGACGGGAACTTGGGTCCCAATCCTGAAATGGACAAGAAAATTGAATTAATGGACAAAGCGTTAAAAAAGACAAAACTACATGATTCCATAACAGTATATCGAGGGACGGACGGAATCATTTTCGGAGAAGAATTCCAAACAACTTTAATGAACGGGAATAAAGTTAATGAGGAAGTGGCCATGAAGATCAGAGAACAATTCGAAGGGACTGTGCTATTGGAGCGGGGATACTTAAGCACATCAATAGTTCTTGGAATACAATTCCGGCAAGAAACGTTCTCATAGAATTAAAGGTTCCTAAAGGGGACAATGCCGGGTATGTAGATCCAATCAGCTATTTTCCCGGCCAACTTGAGCTGTAATTACCCAGGAATACTCAATATTATATTGATAATATAAGGACTATTGTTAATGGCGGATCACAAAGATTAAAAGTTGAAGCCAGAATAATCAAATAAAAATTCAATAAGCATCTTAGTAAGCCTGAATGGACCCGCAAGAAGGACACTTAAAAAAAAGAGCCCCTCTTGTGGGTCCATTTGTGTTTTAATCACAGTAACGGTAAAGGAGCGTAAAAGACAATGGGAAAATTAAAACGTTCAAGGAAGAGACCATGAGAAGATTAGAAGGGAATCCGAGGGTCTGTCAAGATTTATGTGTAAACTTTTTTAAAAGTATTTCCCCCGAGGGGGGATCATGTTGTTACTAGCGCAAGTGGTGGCCGACCTGATCCGGAAAAAAGAAGGAGAATTGAAGCAGCATTTGTCCCCAGTTTTGAACCCGGCCGGTCCATTTGCGGGTGACATCCATCGTCGCCAGATAGAGCATTTTAAGCAGGGCTTCGTCGCTAGGAAAGATACTTTTGCCCTTTGTCACTTTCCGAAGCTGACGGTGGTAGCTCTCGATCATATTGGTTGTATAGATGAGTCTTCAGATCTCCGGCGGATACTTGAAAAAGGTAGCCAGTTCTGTCCAGTTATTTCGCCAAGACCGGATAATGAGCGGGTATTTGGTGCCCCATACCTCTTCAAAACGATCCAGTTCCAGTAGAGCGGCTTCTTCGGTAGAATCCTTGTAAATGGGCTTTAAATCGGCGGTGACCTTCTTTAAATCTTTGTAAGAGACATAACGGGTAGAATTCCGGATCTGGTGGATAATGCATTTTTGGATTTCCGTCTTGGGATAGCTCGCCGTAATGGCCTCGGAGAACCCATCATGTTGTCCACGCACGTAATAAGAATGTCCTGGACGCCACGATTTTTCAGGTCATTCAGCACGCTGAGCCAGAACTTGGATGACTCGTTTTCGCCAATCCACATCCCAAGCACGTCTTTGTTGCCGTCCAAATCGATGCCAATGACCATGTACGCCGCCTTGCTGACGATGGCCCCGTCCTGTTTGACTTTGAAATGAATAGCATCCAGAAAGACAACCGCGTATACGCCTTGCAAGGGGCGATTTCTGCCATTCTTTGATAAGGGGTACAATCTTATTCGTCACATTGGAAATGAGCGTGGGCGAAACTCAATACCGTATAGATTTTGTAGGTGATCCTGATTCATTTTACTGGGTTTGAGAGTTACACAAACCAGCTAATATAATGTCAATCCTTTTCGAGAATTAAATTCATTGATAGAATTAGAAAAAAGGCAATACGAATCCAGCCCCAGCTCTAACTGGAGTTATGTGCCATATTGTCCTTATTAAGGTTTATTAAGGGTGGTAATGAACTGAGTTCTTAAGTAGGGCAAAGATAATACGCAGCAGCTTATTGGTGCAAGCAATAAGTGCAACACGGTGAGGTTTACCTTCAAGTCTCTTCTTATCATATGCCCGGATGCGCTGGTTTTTGGCTACCCCTCGAATACCGCAAAGCACAGCGAGATACAAGTCTCTCCTTAGTCGGGTGGAGCCTCGTTTTGTTATACGATTTCTTGTTGCTGTAAATTTACCAGATGAAAATACGCTTGGATCTATTCCGGCAAATGCTACGAGTTTTTTGGCATGATCAAATGACGAAATATCCCCGATCTCTGCAAGGATTGTCGCTGCAAGCTTATGACCAATTCCAGGAATGGAACACAACACGTCGAACCCTTCAATGGTACTAGCCTTCAGCTTGATCGCCCGTTCAAGATCAGCTAGATGGTTTTGATACTCCATCAGCAAATTAATCATAAGGCGTAATGCCGTGATTTGACATGAGTTTGAATCAACTATGAGGCTGTTTTTTGCAGCTTTAACAATATCATCAGCTCTTTGAGAAGCCCAAAGAAATGAACGATTACACTGTGCATGTATGGTCTCTTTCATTTCGTCATGATCAGCATTGAGAACATGTTCAGGCGTTGGGTACTTCCTTAGTATCTCAAGAGCAGTCATGGAAAATAACTGACCAAATACGGTTGAAAACAGAGGAAATACCTGATCCAGCATAGATCGGAAATTAAGCTGGGCCTGAACATATGAATGGCTAATCATTTCATACTGTCTACTTAAGAAACGAAGTTCCTCCTGGGAGATTGGCCTAGGTGGACTTGCTTTCAACTGCTCCTTATAATAGAGCTCCGCCAGATGCTTAGCATCTTCTGCATCCGTCTTTACTTTCCTTAATTTGAATTTACGTGCCCGTTGAGGAATAGCGGATTTAAAGTAATGACTTCATACCCCTTTTTCTGCAGTACGGCAACAAGCCCTCGATGATAATGTCCCGTTGATTCTAAAACTACAGCAGGTTTCGAGAAAGATGAACCCTTCACTTTCTCCTTTGGATACATCAATGCCGATAACAGGTCTCATACATCCTCCTAAATGTGATTTTTGACGGATCCCACTAACCATTGCACTTCCATAGCTTCGCGTGTTATACGAGATCATAGTCTCAACCAGCTTAATCATGGTTTGTACAATAGCAGGTGAACAGTTTGTGTAACAGGCTCATTACCCAGATATTTTTTCGTTCTCCCCGGCTACAACTATTTTAAACGAAAAACGAGGTTAACCAGATTAAGCTGGTCAACCTCATAATACGAAACTATTTTACAGACTCAGACAGGGAAGGATCTATTGTCCTATTACCACGATAAGGAAGAGGGGCATGCAAACGATGAAAGTCAAAAAAAGGGTAAGGGGATATAAGAGAATCAATGCAAGGGGATACAAGAGAATCGCCAATGCAAAAGGGAAGGGTCTTCCTGAAAAAGACCCTTAGTTCTTTCGGTCAGCAAAAAAATGAAGGATGTGTTCCAGATCCCGGTAAGCCGGGTAGGCATGGAGATCACCAATCAGAGTTTTCGCCCGGTCTAAATAATGGTCACTTAGAGCTTCTACTTTATCCAATACTCTGCTGGAGCGGATCTCTTCCACTATCTCTGCAATCTCCTCCCCGGTAGAACGGAAAGTAAGGGAACGGATTTTTGGCCCGAGTTCCGGCAAATCCAAGGCGTACAGGACGGGCAAAGTAACTTGTCCGTTAATCAAATCGCTACCGGCCGGCTTGCCAAGCTGTTCGGAAGGCTGGGTAAAGTCAAGCAAGTCGTCCCGGATCTGAAAAGACATGACGAGACATTCACCGAACTGATACAGTTTATCCGCCACTGCATCAGAGGCATCAGAAGATTTGGCTCCTACCTTTAAGCAAGTAGCCATAAGCTGTGCTGTTTTATTTCCCGTTTTTTCCAGATACACTTCTTCAGTCACATCAAAATCAAATCTATGGTTAAGCTGCTGGTATTCACCAATGCATAGCTGAGTTGTCGTAATTGCGGAGAAGTCCTGAACATAACGGTCATGCTCCTTGGAATATTGGGACAATAGTTCCACAACCCGGGCCATCATATAATTGGCCGTATGCACAGCCGTCTGAATACCTACTTTGGTATGCAGGGCCGGTCTGTTCCGCCTCGTGTCCGAACGGTCAATAATATCATCATGAATCAGGGAAGCAGCATGAATGAACTCGGCAATAGCCGCCAGCTGGAGCGTTTTACGCGGGGACGGCCTAGGCCCGAAACGGCTTCCGACAATGACCATCATAGGTCTCAAGCGTTTGCCGCCGGATTCAACAAGCTCCGCAATACTTTTGCCTATAACCGAGTCACTCGGGATATCGGGGTCATGCTTGACAAGACTGAGAATTTCCCGGTCAATGCGTTTAGGATCAATATGTAAGGCTTCGTTAAGCATCATTAGGTCACCTGCTTACATTGCTTTGCCAATCCATTCAGGATCACTCTGCTTGGCTAAATACATACAAAAATGATGGTATAAAAGCCGGTCCTGAAGAGGGAGGCCAAGCGCTTGTTGAATTTGAATATTTTTATTTACAGATGCAAGGAATTCTGTGAGTCCGGTTTCTTTATGAAGAATGGCAAAATCGTAATAAAAGCTGAGAAGGTAATCCCCATCGAGTATACGTTTGGTCAGATCCGGATTGTCCGCCTGCAAACCGCTGTGTCTCTCCAAGGCAAGCTGGAGAACAATATAACAACCCAAAACCGCTATTTTACGTTCTTCCGGCATTCCGGTACGGCTTAGCTGTTCGGCCAAATCCCGGGCAAGATATTCAGTTTGGTCCAGGACAATAGCTGCTTCAGGGGACAGCTCTTTATGCAGTTGTCTGATGGTTTTGGTGATCAGTTGTGTATCCATAAGCCATAAGCACCCCTAGATTCTACTCGGTACTAAGTTCCGTCCTGTTGGACAACTTCCTCTTATAAAGAAAGGAGAGTAATGTGCCCGGGCTTGAACACATTACTCTGCCTCCTTAGCTTATTTTAATCAGTGTAGATGTACCAACGTTTAACAAACGGTATCTTCTTCCATGCTTTTTTAAGTTTTGGCAGAACATAGTAGTCAAGGCCAAAGGTACTGCCGGACCCGCCGATAAGGGCAATTCCTGCTGTCATATACCAAAGCATCTCTGGCGGTGCCATTCCGGAGGCCCAGATCATGGCTCCCATTCCTACCGTTGCGATAGACGAGAAGGCGGTGAAAAGGCCGACAATCAGCAGGAAGCCGAAAATGATCTCCGCACAAATCATGCCGGTTTGAAAAGCATGGGCGAGCCAAGTATAGCCTCCGTCATTCGTGTAGAACATGAGGTTCATGGAGCCTTTTACCATGCTTGTAACAAAATCCGGAACCGGCAGAGCTTTGATAGCATCGGATGCATTGGACACGGCCGATGCGGCAGTCTGCGCGTCTACCGTCTGGTTTACCGCATCAATAGCTTGAGTGGCGGCCGTTGTGGCGTCAGCAGTAGGAGCCGGCGGTATCAGGAAGATCCGGCCCGGATCTTCCTGGATCTTTTGCAGCTTTTCCCAACCCTCAAGCAGCCACATGATACCTACATATATTCTTAAAGGCACTAGCCAGAAATTCGGGGAACGCTTGGAAAAGTGCCCGCCGACAAAACTTCTTCTGTTCTTGACATGAAAAAACTCATGAAGCATATAATTCCAGACTTTGTTGAACCCGGCTACCTGAACCAGGTAGACCATGTTAATCATGTGCTTCATGAACATGGCGATAAAGCCGCTGAATTTGAACATTTTTTTCGGTGTACCCACATTGGCTACGCCATAGCGGGAACCAATACAAACCATGGCTCCATGGAACAAAGGTTTATAAGTCTTGAGCTGACCGCCCGTAATCGTGGCATGAATATTATGAGCAACAAGCGGTGCGGAATGCTCTGTGTTCTCGACCATTTGCGGGACAGGTCGCTCTTCTCCTTCAGGAATAAAGAAGATGTTATCTCCAATGACATATACATTCTCGTGGTCAACACTTTGCAGCTTGTCATTGGTAACGATGCGTTTCCGGCCCTTTTGTTCCAAATCCAGATTTTCAAGCAGTTCGGAACCTTCAACACCGGCGGTCCAGATAATCGTATTGGCTACAAGCTCTCCGCGTCCGCCAAGAACAACGGCGTTCTCTTTTACCGCTTCGATTTTGGTTCCGGTTATGATCTCGATGCCAAGCTTCTCCATGCGCTTTTCAGCCTTGGCAATCAGGGAATCAGGAAGAATCGGCAAAATTTTCGGTGCCATATCTACGGAGTAGATTTTGACTTCCGCCGGGTCCAGATAAAACTCTTTGCACAGGTCATCCCGGTATTCAGCCAGCTCGCCGACCATTTCAACACCGGTAAACCCGGCGCCTACTACGACAAAGCTAAGCATATCCGCACGTTTTTGCTTGTCCGCTGTTTTGGCGGCTTCACTGAACATTGTACGGAACTGCTGTTTCAAACGAACAGCATCCTCATGAGACCATAGGGTGAAGGAATTTTCTTCCGCCCCGGGAATTCCGAAAAATGTCGGTTTACAACCCGTACCGATTACCAGGTAATCGTACGTATAGGAAGCAGTTTCGGAATGAAGGGTCTTTTCGGCAAAGTTGATATTGGTGATTTCATCCATTACAACATCCACTTTTTTGCCTGCAAAAATTTTCTTCAGATCTACTTTCACCGCATCTTCATCCGTACGGTAAGCAGCGACCTCGTGTAACTCGGTTAATAGGGTATGGTAGGGCAGTTTATCGATGAGTGTAATCTCAACGTTGGAGTCTTTTTTGAATTTCTTGGCCAGCTTTTTAGCCGTCAAGACCCCGCCGTAACCACCACCCAGGACGATGATCTTTTTCAAAACGATGGTTCACCTCACTAGGTTGTCTTTCGTATACCTCTATGATAGAGAGGAACCTAACAAATGAAAGTGACATATTTCACATATAGGTGGATCCATTTTACCACTCAAAAGTGGCAGGTAATCTTGGTTATTGAAATCTTATTTATTTCTTGGCACCATCCAGTGCTTTCTGGGTGAGGGACACATAGTCGTTCACATGGACAGTCACACCGGATACAGCATCGGTTTTACCGTCGTCTTTGACTTGGAATTTAGCCGGATCCTGGTTATCGATCAGGAATTGTTCTGCTTTAGCAATTTCTTCATGCCATTCGCCTTGAGCTTTTCCTTTTTCCTTCATACCGTATTTACCGTCTTTGGATAGCTGTTTTTTGGTTTCATTGGTATCCTTTTTCACAGAATCCCAATTTGCCGCCACAATATTGCCGTTCAGTACAGTCAGGTCAACTGTTGGAACCCAACCGTCCTTATCAGCCTGGCCTTCCGCATGATATCCGCCGTCTTTGTATTGGCCTTCTTTAGCCGGTCCTGCCAAAAGCGCTTTATCAGCCAGAGTAAAGAAATTTTTCACATGGATGGACACACCGGAAATCGCATCGGTATGACCTTCGTCATCTTTATATTTGATGGCTTTCGGATCTTGTTTTTCAATCAAATATTTCTCTACTTTTTCGGCTTGTTCATGCCATTCGGATTGTGCCTTCCCATTTTTCTTCATGCCGTATGTGCCGTCTTTAGAAGCTTCTTTCTTGTCTGCGCCTCCGTTTACATTAATGGTAGTCCAGTTGGCATCGGTGATTTTACCGTCTTTCACTTTAAGAATCACTGCCTCTTTCCAGCCGGATTTTTCATCAAATTTGTCATCGGCGGCATAATATGTACCGTCTGCCCATTTTTGATTTTGATTGGTACCGAAGCTTTGTTCGGCTGCAGGAGTAGGGCTTGGGCTGGCTGTTGTTTTGGAATCTTTGGCTCCACAGCCTGCAAGCAATCCGGCGATCAGTGCCCCCGAGAGAAGAATAGACATCTTTTTGTTCATGACAAGTAACCTCCCTGATTTTCGTAGAACCATTGTATGATTTGTCATCCACATTTTATCATGGGGCTGGAAGCATCATTAGGACTAGTGTCACACTTATGTCCGGTATGTGAAGAAAATTAGAAATTATTTGTCATGAAAATTACATATTCCCTGAATGAGTTTGAAGATGGGAGATCTATTACAAATCAAGTTAGGAAATGGATTCATACAGGGCCGAATTTGGAAGGAAAATGTTAAGGTTTGCCCCAGGTCTACGTTTGGAAAATTTTATTTTATATTAGTTTAAATAAAATTTTCCATGATATAATAAGAAAAAAAGATAAGAGTTCCAATAGCAGTTTTATAAGCGGTTTCTAAATTTCGGGCTAAGAAAGCGGGGGTTCAGATGGAACTGCATTCATTTGGATGCCGGGTATTGGAGGAGAAGCGCATTCAAGCGGCTTTTGCCTTGTTGGAAGCGGAGAGGGGGAAGGGGAATTTCCCCGGATTCAGCGCATTGGTCGGGCAAGGTGACCAGACGCTGGCTTCCAGTTCCGGCGGATTTACCCATCCGGTTAGCAGGGCGGATAATCAGCCTGTTACCGGCTCAACAATATTTGATTGTGCTTCTCTGACTAAGGTAGTGGTGACACTTCCGCTGCTGCTAATCCTGGTTGATCATGGCCGGCTCTCACTGAGTGACCCGGTCAGCCGGTATCTTCCTGCTTTTGCAGGAGAGGGCAAAGAACAGGTTACTTTGCAGCATCTGCTGACTCATACGTCGGGGCTGCCGTCTTCTCTGGATCTGTACTCTCATGGCTGGAGCCGGGAGCAGATTGTGGGGCATGTCTGCAGAGCTTCCCTTACAGCAAAGCCTGGAGAGCGCGTGGTATACAGCGATCTGGGTTTTATCCTGCTGGGCGAGATCGCTTCCGCCCTGCTCAGACAGCCGCTGGAACAAGCGGCGAGGAGGCTCGTTCTCGAGCCTCTCGGCATGGCGGACAGCGGCTTTTGCCCCGGTGATCTGCTGAAGCCCCGCATTGCCGCCACCGAATTCGATCCTGCCCTGGGCCGGCATAAGCACGGCGAGGTGCATGATGAGAATGCGGCGGCGATGGGCGGCTCTGCGCCGTTGGACGGCGCAGGAGGGAGCCGCCCGCGGGCTGGGCTGGGTGCTGCGGGGTGACACGCAGGATGGTGCCGGAGACTGGTTCTCCGTGCGCGCGTTCGGTCACACCGGCTTCACCGGGACCAGCCTGTGGCTGGACCCGGATGGGGAGCGGTTCGCCATTTTGCTGACGAACCGGGTTTACGGAGGCCGCGGATACTCGATCACGCGGCTGCGGGCTTGTTTTCACAACGCGGTTGCCGCCGCGTTCCGATGAGGGTACCGGCCTTAATCCCGGGCGATAAAGGAGGAAGCTGCATGATCATATTCCGCTCTTATCAGGCGGGTGCTGAACGCCAGTTAGTACCGCTTTGGAACCAAACAATGCAGGCAGATCCCGTTACTCCGGAACGGTTTCGCAATCTGGTTCTGCTCGATGCCAATTTTGACCCTCTTGGCCTGCGCATTGCCGCAGATGGAGAACGAATCATAGGGCAGTATATGCGGTCCGGCGCCTTCTGCCTATGTACCGGACTGAATTGGAACCAGAAAATGGCTGGATTCCTTTTTTCTTTACGGACTCAACAAACCCGAGTACCGAAGCGGTGAACTGACCCCTGTCAAGTAGACAGTGTAAAAAACAAAAAAAGTTGTGGCACTAACCGTATCCCCATGGTTGGTGCCATTTTCTATGCTGCTGAACTTAGAAGGTATTGCCTATATTCCAACGGCGTCATACAATTAAGTCTTTTCTGGTATCGACGAGTATTGTAGTAATCGATGTATTCTATCACGGCTGCTTCCAGTTCCTCATATGTATAGAACTTACGAAGATAATACATTTCGGATTTCACCATTCCCCAGAATGATTCCATTGGGCCATTATCTATACATCTGGATACCCTGGACATGCTTTGAGTTATACCTGCATCGTCTAGTTTTTTCTTGAAGATTTTACATGTATATTGGAAACCCCGGTCACTGTGAAAGAGGGGTGTAGCGTCAGGATAAGTCATATGGGCGATATCAAAAGTTTTAAATACAAGTTCATTGTTGTTGGAATGCCCTACCACAAAAGAAACAATGCTTTTATCCGACAAATCAAGGATTGCACTAAGATAAGCCTTGTTTTGGTTGCCATACTTCATTTCAGTCACATCTGTGAGCCATTTTGTACCGAACTCAGAGGATTCAAAGTCTCTGTTCAAGATATTTTCCGCCGTAATTTCAGGCGTGGAATGGATGTAGTTTTTTCGCTTCCTGCGGCATACCGATTTAAGGCCTAGGATGCCCATAAGTCTGTATATTCGCTTATGATTGACTGTTAAATGGCGTTCCCGGTTTAGTTTAATGGTCATCTGGCGATATCCAAGGATGCCATCCTTTTCCTCGTAGGCATCTTTAATCATGGGAAGCAACGCTTTATTAAAGATCTCATTCATGCTTTCTTTCCGGTTGATCCATTTATAATACGATGAATGTTGGATCCCAATAAGATCACATAATTGACATATGGGATATGACTTCGTTTCATGGAGCCCGCGTATTGCAAGGTATATCGTTTCATACCTTACCTGGCTTAGAACCGCCTCCTTTCGATCTCGTCCAACTTTTTTAGCAAATCGATCTCCATCTGCTTCCTTCTGTTCTCAGCCTGTAACAGCTTATTCTGAGCCCTTAGTTTCTCCACTTCGGACATCTCATCCTCAGATTTTCTTTTCCCGCGTCTGTCCTGAAGTGCATCCACACCAGATGTTAAGTATTTATTTGTCCATGAATACACTTGCTGATAGGATACCTGGAATTTATCAGCTGTCTGGGCATAATTGTGTTGATGTTCAATGCAGAATCTGACGATTTCAACTCTCTCATCGTAAGTCGTTGTTCGTCCTTTTGTCATGATCGGCGCTCCTCCCGTTCCGGAAGTGTTCAACTTCTCATGACCATTATACTTCAGAATCCAATCGCGCAATTGGCGGGTTGACTTAATGCCATATCTTTTACATATATCCATATGAGAACCGCCGCCAGCCAAATAGTCCCCGACAGCTATTCTTTTTAACTCTGCGGAGTAAGATGCATTCTGTGATGTTTGAAGCAATCCGTTTGGGCCTAGTGACTGGTAAGTCTGAAGTCATTGCCTAACGGATGAATGGTGTACATCAAGAAGTGCTGCTAAATGATTAAGCGAATCTTCTCCACGTAAATACTTTTCAACAGCTGCAATCTTTTCTGATCCTGATACTTTTGCTTTAGGGGACATGAAAAAATGCTCCTCCTTACAGTAAACAGTTTTATTATTTCAACTGTCTACCGCAAGGGGAGCATATCACCGAAGCGGTACCGGGTTGTTTATTTGCTTTCATTTGTTTTTTCTGACGGTTTCTCCTTTACCGCAAAATTAGCCACAAACATGAGTCCGGCAATCATAAATGCGGCTTTTAAAGATACTTCCTGATTTGCGATGTGTGATACCGAATAAATAATCCAGGCGGAAAGGGGAATCATGCCCATTCCTACTAACCAATTTGGAACTTTCTTAAAGAGGATCGTTACAAGAATACCCATAAGCAAATAAACAACTTCAACAAATAAAACAATCAGTGTCATGGTTGCTACCAAGGAAAACGAACCGGTAAAATGAATCCCTCCGACCAATAAACTCGCAAGGTAGACGAGTCCCATTTCTGCAAGGATAACGACCCCAATAGCAAAATAAATAACGAGACAAAGCGAAAGAAAACTGATGGCTTTTTCTGAGCGATTGAAATGCAGATAGCCATCATTCTTTCTCACATAAAGATAAACCAGGACAGGGATACAAGCAAGAAAAAATAGTAGAAACAGGATTAGCATAAGTGTAACCATCCTCCTATAAAGAAGCTATCGTTTCGGCCAATAGGGAGGCATACGCTTTGGCACCCTCCGGTTTCAGATGGGTACCGTCAGGTTCAAAATAAGAGTCTTTTCCCTTGCTGGCACCGTACCAGTCAACCAGTGTAACGTTTGGAGTGGTTTTGCTGATTTCCTCCAGCATAGCATTTACTTTGGATTCCCATTTTACCGGAGCCCGCATATTGACAAGCACGATCTGTTCCACATCGCCCTCCAGGGATTGAAGCAGAGTTTCCAACTGTTTCTGGTTAAATACTCCGTTGGTTCCGAGTTCAATGATGACGCCCTTGCCTAGAGTACCCTTTTGTTTCATGCCGGCAAGGATATTCTTGGCTTCGGACATTTGCCTTCCTATTTTGGCATCCACTACGCTGCCGGGGAGAAGTTCCTTCAGATAAGGTGCGGTATCCACCATCACGGAATCTCCAATTGCGGTCAAACTCCAGCCTTTCTCCGTTTTTAACGTGTTATGGTTCGTTTCAGCCGGTTTCTGTCCCCCGGTTTCATTTTCTTTTTGCTCTCCCCCTGCAGAATTTGGCTGAATGGAGTCAGGGTGACGGTGCGGATCCGAACCGGGCTGTCCGTCAAGTCCAGGAGACAAATCCGTCCGGGCCGTTGGTTCGGGAGACGGTACAATTTCCAGTTTCGGAGTGGTATCTGGTTTGCCTGATTCTGCTGCCTGTAGTGAAGCTGTTTCGGTAAGTTCACTTTGCTTTTCTGGACGGGCAGAGACCGCCGATGCTCCGGACCGGGGATATACCATCCCCAGACAAAAAGTCAGGAATACTAGAGCGGCGCAGAAGGACATAATCCATTGCCTGACAGGGACGCGGTTCCAGTTCCATTCTTTGGAACGGATCTTTCCCCATGCCCGTCTCAAGGCTCCTCTGCGGATAGGTTCTTCTATGTAACGCCAGGACAAGGCCGCAAGAAGAATGCTGGCGGTTACCTGAAGGACAGCTCTTCCTGCGTTGAAACCGTTTGTATTCACCACAGGATTTGTGAGAATAATAACGGGATAATGCCAAAGATAGATGCCGTAAGAGCGTACTCCGATCCAGGTTAAAGGTTTCCAGCTCAGCCATTTGCCAAGACGGGGGGCCGGGTGGGCCAACACTGCAATTAACACTGCGGTTACGGCTGATAGAATAAGCAAACCGCCGCGGTATACAAAAGGATCATACTCACCGACGCTCCATAAGAGATAAAGGAGCAAACCCAGACTGACAGTACCTGTAATATCCAATATGCGGCGCGCGGATGCTGAAATCTTATCCGAAAGTCTGCGGCTTGGCCATAGGATCGCCAGCAGCGCCCCGATTAGCAAAGCGAACACGCGTGTATCCGTTCCGTAATAGACACGGCTTGGGTCCGTACCCGGTTCATAATATAGTCCCATAAGCAGAGCGGACAAAACTATACCGGTAGTTAGTACCCCTAATAAATAGATTCTTCTGAATTTAAGCCGGATCATAACTGCAAGCAGGAGCGGCCAGACAAGATAAAATTGTCCCTCCACAGCCAGTGACCATAAATGAAGAAAGGGTGAAGGAGGTCCAAAACTTTCAAAGTACGAAACCTGGTGGAAGATCAGCCACCAGTTTTTGGCATACAACATCGTTGAAACTACGTCTCCGCGCAGGGATACGAGCCGGGAAGGGTCCGTCAGAGTGATCCATGCGACTACGGTTGTCAGCATGACGAGCACTGCCGGAACCAGTCTCCGTATCCGGCTCACCCAGAAATCTTTGAGACAGAAACTTCCAGTCTGTATCCGCCGGGCCATCAGAAGGTCCGTTACCAAATATCCCGAAAGCACGAAGAACATGCCAACGCCAAAAAATCCTCCCGGCAGCCAATCCGGATTCAAGTGATAAATAATAACGGCAAGTACGGCCAATGCCCGGAGCCCGTCAAGACCGGACATGAAGCGTCTATTTCCTTTACTGGGTTCAGGCATTGCACAAGCTCCTCAAACATGAATTTTCCTTTATAACATGAACCCAGCCTGTCATTTTCCTGAGAGAGCAACTTTTCGAACAGCTTTTCTTTTGCTCTGAAATCTTATTATGTATCATTGCTTGTTCTTCCCCCGTTGTCGGTCATAGATTGTTCTGATCATGTCTACTATAATGAATATAACGAATATAGGAAACTAGTATCGTTACAATCGGTTTACAATTCTTAGCACTTTGGAATCAAGCCTATTCAGATACTGGAAAAGGTTTGTCCTATCATCCTGTTCAATCCTAAACAACAAAATGTGTGAATAATAGTATTGCTATCGAAAGAAATAAAATAAAACTTCCTAAACTGGGCTTGGTTCGAATGGCTAAAAATCAAGAACCGAAAGGCAGAATATTGAATGCCACAATTCGTAAAAATTCTAGGGTGCGTTTTCAAAGTATCATGAAGTCCAAAAGTCTGGTAAACTTTGCATATGAAGAGACGATACGAATTACGAGATGATCAATGGAACCAAATCAAAGATATGTTGCCGCCTGAACGAAAAACGCAGGGTGGCCGCCCTGCCAAGGATAACCGTCAAATGCTCAATGCGATGCTTTGGGTGATCCGTTCGGGAGCGCCTTGGCGCGATTTGCCCGAATACTACGGACCTTGGCAATCGGTATACACCCGATTCCGCCGATGGGAAAAAGCAGGCGTATTCGATCGCATGCTGGATGTCCTTTCTGCCGATCCCGATGATGAAAGCGTCATGCTCGATGCCTCCATTATCCGTGTTCACCAGCACGGGGCGGGGGCAAAAGGGGGCAGCAATTCCAAGGCATCGGCCGGTCGCGAGGAGGCTTAACCTCCAAAATCCACGCGGTAGTGGACGCCCTCGGCAATCCTTTCAAATTCGAAGTGACGGCAGGAAACATCAACGATTGCGTAGTCGGATACGAAATTCTGCAAACCCTTGATATCGAGGTAAAAACGTCTTGGCTGATCGTGGGTACGACTCCGATAAAATTATTGCGCTGCTGGAAGAAAAGCAGGCCTGTTCCGTCATTCCCAGCCGTAAACATCGAACCGTTCAACGTGTAACCGACTGGTGGCTCTTTAAAGAACGGCACCTGGTCGAATGTCTTTTCAATAAACTGAAACACAATCGTCGATTAGCTACTCGTTACGATAAATTATCGTGCACGTTTGTTGCTTTTTTAAAGCTGGCTTCTGCTATCTGGCTGGCTTAAGGTTTAAAAACACACCCTAGGATATATATTTAGAAGCAAGTCTACTATATTTGTTCAAATAGTATATTGTTGCTGTATTAAAAGAAAAAATTGATGGCAATGAATTTATTACGAAGAGTGATATTGCTGTTACATTATCTGAGGGTGATCGACCATTCAAGATTTAATATATTTTAAAGACAGAAAGGGAATGTATTCAACTATCACCTATCATGGTTCAAATTGGTTCAAATGCTGTCTATAAGAGTCCTTTTTTTATCAGCTTTAATGTATAACGAAAACTAGCGCAACGTTGATATAAAAGGATTCTTATAGATTGAATCTTATCAAAAATCAATCCTAATATCGCCAAAAAGTCTAATGTGGCGTTTGAAATCCTGAAGGTATAACTGGGTTGAAGTTACAAGTCGTAAGTAGACTTGGTCTAAAAGCTGGTGAATCAGCAACTATAGATCTTGGTAAATAGAAGTGTAAAGCCCTTCGGGGCTTTTTATTTTGCGCAAAAATAACCTGCCGCTAAGACAGGTTATCTCAATCATTTCTTTCAATCATTAATTTTTTCTTACAATATTGCAGTAAGAACGGACTGTTAGGAAGTAGTAGCCAACATAAATAAGCACATAAGCCGCCATGCTCATCACAAGCGGAAGTTTGTCAGAAACATTAAAAATAAGAGTCGCCGTTTTGAGGGCAAAGATACTGTGCAAGATTCCTACAATCAGAGGTGCCACGAAGATAAAGGCAATTTGCTTGCCAATCCCCTTCTTCATTTCCTTCGGGGTTACTCCTACTTTGCGTAATATGTCATACTTGGCTTTATCCGCATTGGCTTCGGACAATTGTTTGAAGTAGATAATAGATCCTGTAGCAATCAAGAAAACAAGTCCGACAAACGTCCCCACGAAGATCATAATCCCCATGCTCTCCATACCGGACCGGTAAGGATTATAGTAATTTTCGTCTTCCCCGTTCGTAGCTTTATCAATAGCTGCGGTTAATTCCTTACTGCTTTTCTGACCCTTTACATTGATTAAACGGGTTTTTGTTTCCTTTTGGGCTGGATTTGCCTGTAAAGCTTTTTGGTAAATCTGATCAGGCACAATAACGGCGCTAGATAAAGCATTTTTTAATGGGTATTCCCCTTCTTTTACGATTTTTAATTTAATAGTTTCTTTCCCTGCAACTAAGGAAAAAACTTGCGGTTTCTCTTCAAAACCCAATTTCTTGCTTAAAGAAGCAAATAGATTATGCTGAATAGCTTCTCCGATCCCCAGTTTTGGTTCTACATTCCTTCCAAAAGTATCCGCCCATTTCTTAAATTCACTAAACGCTATAATCGTTGGCTTATTTTCGTCATCCAGTTTTTTTGACACATCAAACTTTTTGTCCTCGTCATGCAATCCCCCTTTCACCTGAAGAGTTTTTATCGTAAGATCCTTTTCAACAGGATGATCTCCTTTGAATTCGTTCAGAGCCTGATCCACTTTCTTGTTCACTTCAGGGGAGGTCACTTCGTAAGTATAACTGTATGGATACATCATTTCCGTCTGCTTCCCAACATTAAAGTAAAGAGAGACCGATGTCCCAATAGCTACAAGCGTAACTGCGCTGAGAATAGCGATGGTGGCCAGTGTGGTAGCATTTCCTTTAATCCGGTAGAGGAGTTGGGATGTACTCACCAAATTCATTCCGTTGTAAAAACTGTTTTTATTTTTGCGTCTGATCCTGAGCAAAATAACGGTAAAGAAATGGAACAGCAGCCAAGTTCCGGCAACGGTAAGAAACAAAATAATCAAAGCAAGAGAATCCAACCGCACATTTAATTTCTTAGCAGCTTGAGCAAAATCAGAAGCCAGATAATACCCGGAACCAATCATTATAACGGATAATAGGGCAATCACCAAAGAGCCTTTGGGAACCTTCTCTCCCTGACTGTCCGCCTTAAAGAGATCAATCAGTTTGAAACGGTAAATCAGCCTGTATCCTTGAAAAGATGTATATAAGATGATGACAAAGAAAACAAGGGCCGTGTTGAGAACGGCTGCCGCTGGAATCTCGAAATGGACACCCATTTCTGAATCCATAAGCACCAGCAATAGCTTAGTAAAACCACTGGATAGCAAAGCGCCAATGCCAATACCAACCACCAAGGCTATGAGGCCCATAAACAGATTCTCATAAGCCAGCATTTTGGCGATTTGTCTTTTTCTCACACCCAGAAGCGAGTATAGCCCTACTTCTTTTTTGCGTTTCCGTGTGAAAAAACCATTGGAATAAATAATGAACAAAGCAGAGAACAAGATTAACAATATACTAGCAAAAGTAAGAGCTCCGGATATTTTCTTGGAACCATCAGCTGCTTGCTGAATTTGAGAATTAAATTTAATCGCTACAAAGGCATAGTAGATCACAATACTAAAGATCATGGAAAAGAAATAGATGGAATAGTTTTTAAAATTTCTCTTCATGTTACGTAAAGCAAGATTAAATAACGTCACTTACTCCACCCCCGATAGATGAAAGCATGTTCAGAATGGCGTTAAAAAATTGTTTACGGGTCAGGTCTTCCCTGTGCAGTTCCGTAAACAGCCGGCCATCCTTAATGAACAGGACTCGTTGGCAGTAGCTGGCAGCAAAAGCATCATGAGTCACCATAAGAATGGTCACCCGATCTTTTTCGTTCATCTCTTTCATACTTTCCAGCAGGTCGGTTGCCGATTTTGAATCCAAAGCGCCTGTCGGCTCGTCCCCCAGGATCAGGCTCGGATTGGATACCAACGCACGGGAAGCCGCACAGCGCTGTTTCTGACCCCCGGAAATTTGGTAAGGGTATTTATCCAAAATCGGATCAATGCCGAATTTTTTGGCAATGCGGACTACCCGCTCATCAATTCCAGCAGCTTTCACATGGGAAAGAGCAAGTGGCAGGGCTATGTTTTCCCTGACTGTCAGCGAGTCAAGCAGGTTGTAATCCTGGAAAACAAAACCCAGCTTGTTTCGGCGGAACAGAGCTAACTGTTCCTCCTTCATTTTCACGATACTTTGTCCGTCAATGATAATATCCCCGGAAGTAGGTGTGTCGATAGTGGAAATCATGTTCATAAGAGTTGTTTTCCCGGCACCGGATGGTCCCATAATTCCAACGAATTCCCCTTCATTCACTTCCAAATCGATACGGTCCAAAGCCGTATACAAATTGTTTTTAATACCAAAGACTTTGCTAACACCTTTTGTAATTAGTACAGGTTTTGCCATTGTTTTTTTGCCTTCTTTCAATACAGTTTCTCAACAACTCCAATTATCTATGAAATCTAAATAGGCAACCATTGATTAAAGTGATCCAATCTTACAATTTCGTCACGTAAATATTACTTATGTAAGAAACAAAAGAAACATCATAAATGTTATTAAGTATGCACGTAAGAAGTGTTGGATGTGCTATATTTTACTTGTACATTTTATCGATGGCTCCCTTCAAGTTTGGGAGCTATTTCTTTGCACATTAAGCCGCGAGCGCCTAGAAATTGCTGATTAAGTTTGGTTGCAAAATCACGGTTTTTTGGGTGAGATGGTTGCAAAGAGCTTTTGTCAAGAACTTTTCAAAAATTTTTCCCCAGTTTTTAAGTAATACCCCTTGACAATCCTTCCTACAGCCAAATGCTCAGCCTACTAACATTTCTGTGTATGTAAAAGGGCCTTGAGGTACTTCCTCAGGGCCCTACTCCTTTTTCAAACAGCATATGAATCCCACTGTTTAACCAGATGAATCCTATTTTGTTTTCACCTTGATTTCGTCACTAAATTGTAAATCTCCCCAATTATCGTCGGCAGCTGAAACTTTAAATGCGTACTCGGTATTGGGTTGTAAGCTTTCTATTGTAGTAAACGGCTTATGAACTCCCTTTGCTATAACACCATCGCGATAGACATTATAGTTGGGTTCAACTTGTTTCTCATCAAAATCATAAGGAGTCCACTTTAAAGTCACGCGGTCGGTTTGGATGTCTGTCGGCTTGTAAAACTATTGAGGTTGCTGGGTAAATCCTAATTTATTTAGAATGAGCTTCAAATCGGGCATAACCCCTATTCGGTCAGAGGATGGGTTCTTCGATGACGTCCCTGTATCTGGATCACTTAATAGGTCCCTTACCTCCTCGGGTGTGAATGGTCTTCCTAACTTTGCTTTTGCAATCCCTTGTAAGTTCACAACCGCTCCTGCTATGATGGGAGCAGCACTTGAAGTTCCATTAAAATTATGCCTATATAGATTTTTTATGCTTGGATCATCATTATTGGAATAAGTAGTAGTTACATTTTCGCCCCATGCATACACATCGACTCGGCTGCCGTAACCGGAAGATTTTCGTCGTTTGTGAGGCACATCTGACGAAGCTCCACCTACTATAATGGCCCCGGAATCTTTGAAATCTGGGCTATTTCGATTCATAACATATTTTCCATTTACCGTATATTCATCCAAGTTAACACTACTATTTCCTGCTGACTGAATAACAGTTATCCCTTTATCTGTCGCAAACTTAATGGCTTCAAAAATATCTGGGGTGTTTTCTGGCCGGCCACCATCCCTATACCCCCATGTTAATACAAGAACATCTCCTGGGTTCATCTCTTTCGCTGCACTTGCAATAGCATCAGCATGGCTTTGTTTGCCATTGGCTCGGTATTTAGATGTTACTTTTGCTTTTGCTTTTGGGGATATTCCAATAATGCCCACCTCATTGTCGCATCCGACTACTTCCCCAAGAGTAGCGGTACCGTGAGAAGTTTTGGTATCAATAGGATTTCCGCTACCTGCAACGAGTCCAATTTGTTGATCAACTAGATCTTCGTGGTCTAACAGCCAACCATGTAGTTGCATATCGACAAGCATAATGCCTTCTCCATCACCACCAGGTATCCCCCATGCATATTGAGCATCAATTCCAGCAGGTGCAGGATGCAAGTACCCTTGTTTTTTAAATAGAGGATTCCGATTAGGTTGCGCGAATAGCGTTGGGTCTTCCATTTCGGTAACTGAATCTTCAATAGCGTCCGGTTCAATATAAGCCGTTTCAACAAGAGGAGATTGTTTGAGCCTGTCCACAATAGATTGTGGATCACCTTGATCTTTAGAAATTTGTACTGAATAATAACGGAATAAACCCAAATCTTCGGGTAGGTTATAGGTTTTCATATCTTGAATCATATCTTCTGGCGATACTGTAAAAATGAGACGATTAAATTCCAAGCCAGAAAAGTCACTAAAAAAACCAACATGACCTTGGGTCAAGGTATTCTCTTCTTTTAAAACTAGAGGTGTAGATTGTAGTGCCTGATCCTTAAATTTTACAATAATGTTGGTACATTCATCTTGTGTTGTTAATGTTCTATTCATGTCTTTTTCTCCTTCGTTTCGTTTGAGATATTTCTATGTAAATGCTTTCAAAATTCCTTTTGCTACTACATGTGAATCATCCTCCTTTCGATTACACTTAAAATATAACTTTAAAAATGTCTAAAAAAGCATAGAGTTTTTCACCCATTGATGAAAAAAAGTATTGAAAACAAAAAAAGAGTGAACCTAAATAACAGTGGACTTCTGTCAATAGATTGGACACCTAAAACCGAGAGAATTATGCAGCTAAACAGATCATATGTTCGCATTGATTGGGCGTAAGATACCCGAGATAGTCCGAGGACGCATACTGGCTACCGCGATCCGAATGATGCAACACGGTTCCTTTCGGCCGTTGATGGCGATACGCCTGATCCAACGCCCTCAGGCAGAGCTCCCTGGTCATTCGCTCGCCCATGTGAAACCCGACGATCTTACGTGTGCACAGGTCTTCCAGACTGGCGAGATAGAGCCATCCTTCGTCAGTCGGAATATACGTGATGTCCGCCATCCAGACCTGATTGGGCTTTTCCGCAGCAAACGATTGATTCAAGACATTTTCCGCTACGGGCAAGGTTGTGTTTCGAATTCGTCGTCGCCTTGTACTTCTTAACGGTACGGGATCTCAAACCAAGTTCCTTCATGATACGAGCAACGGTCTTCTGAGAGACGTGAATACCTTGTTTTTTCAATGCATACCACACTTTTGGACTGCCGTACAACTGCCTGGAATCAAAGAAAGTTCTGCGAATCCATCGTTCGAGTTTTTTGCGACGTTTGAGGCGTTCGCTTTCCTTGCGTTTCGTCCATTCGTAATAACCGCTTTTGGAAACGCTGAGCAGAGCGCACATCTTCGTGACACGGAACTGGAAGCGGTGATCATGGATGAATGGATAAATCAGCGCCGGTCTTTTGCGAAGTAGTGCATCGCCTTTTTTAGGATGTCGTTCTCCTCTTCCAGATTGCGAATTCGCTTCTGGAGGTCGCGTAAAGCTTTGTCCTCCGGCTTTAGTTGTCCACTACCAGGGAATGCCTGATTGCCAGCGTTCTTAAATTCCGCGATCCAGCGGTAAAGCGTGTTCTCATGCAAGCCCATTTCCCGGGCTACCTGCGCCACCGATTTTCCCTCTTCCTGGATAAGTCTTACGGATTGAAGTTTGAATTCCTTGTCATACTTTTTCGTCATGTCGGACACCTCGATTATGAATGTTTTTATTGTCGCACTCTCAGTTCTCTGTGTCCAATTTAAAGTCTAGCATCACAGGCCCACTCTCTCGTCAATCTAATATCCTTTTTGAAATAAGACACCTTTTCTGCCGCTATAAGCACCCCTTTATGATTTTGCAACCATTCTCCAATTAAGAGCTAATTTTTGCAACCAGACCGTTTGTGTTAAGGAAAACAAAAAAACCAGCCAAATAACTGGTCGAATGGCCGCTGATTAATGGGTAGTTAAAAGTCGTTCCAATAATCAGAACAAGGAGTAACTTCCATTTCCATCCTCCATTATTATGTGTTAAAAAAGATTAACTACTTTCTTTTCATGGTGAATCCGAGCCCTAATATAACTATTTACATCTTTAAAACCCTTGAATTATAAGGGTTTTTCTTGTTCGTGTCTGTTCGTATCCGAGTGAATTATGGTGATTCCGAGTACATTTCGTCCCCAATTTGTCCCCATCTCCTTAAGAACATCATCTGACCATTTCCTTTACGTGAACTTGTTATAATGCAATTAAAAGCATATACTAAAAAAGACTGCAGACGCGTTAACGTCTACAGTAGCAATAGCCAGACTATTTGGCATTGGCTTATAGGTTTAAGTGAACCCCAAATGTTAAACAAAGGAGAGATCAAATGAAAGTTGTAATACTTCTTTACGATGGGATGACAGCTCTAGATGCAATTGGTCCGTACGAAGTATTTGTTTCCGTAGAGGGAGCTGAAGTGAAGCTTGTAGCCAAAAATAAGGGTTTAATCAAACTAGATTCTAAAATGGGTTATTTGCATGCTGATTTTAGTATTTCTGAAGTTACATCAGCTGATATTCTTGTTGTTCCCGGTTGTCGTCCTCCTAACTATAAGTCTCCGATAAATGACAAAGACATACTGAATTGGATACGTCAAATACATGAGACAACGAAGTGGACCACATCAGTATGTACAGGTTCTTTAATTTTAGGTGCCGCGGGCTTGCTGAATGGATTAAAAGCAACCAGTCATTGGAGTTGTTTGGACCTACTCCATTCCTATGGTGCTATCTCAACTAACGAAAGAGTGGTTCGTCAAGGGAAAATCATTACTTCAGCTGGTGTCTCTTCTGGTATAGATATGGCCCTCCAGCTAGTAGCATGGGAATCGGGGGAAGATATCGGCAAATATGTTCAACTTATTTTAGAATATGATCCTATGCCTCCGTTTGATTCGGGTTCACCAGAGAAAGTGCCTACTCCATTGATAGAACAATTAAAAGTGGCGATACAAGAGGTAAAAAAACAAGAGCCCGAAATTTAAACTTTCACTTACTCCGAAAGAAGTTTCCACTTTTATTATGCTGTCGTAGCTTCACGTTATAAATAGGAAACTTTTATCGGAGAGAATTAAACTTTGGAATCCATAATATAGGCTCCCTGAAAGTTTGGGGGAGCTATTTCTTTGAGCATTGCTATAATAAGCTAAGATATTATTCCCTTTTAGGTAACAGTGTTAGAAGAGCACATGTATGATGTGATCTGGCACTATTTTTCTATTGATGTTTCAAGATCAGGATTCTATAAGTGGAAAAAGAAACAGGGGGATCGGAAGGCAGACAATGATTGTCCACCAAAGAAGTCGGCACCGATCACCTGAAGAATACAGGTTTGCGGTCGCTTCATAAACATGCTCTTTTTATTGTCTACTTGAAGGGTTATGACCAATGGTTGCAAAGAGTTTTTCCCTCAGATACCCTGCTTCCCTCCAAACAAAAAAGACCCGTGAAATATTGAAGTGCACCCCTTACGGAAGGGCTCTACCTTTATGATATACGAAGTTTGGATGAAGCACAAAGACGAATTGAGGAATATATTCATTTTTACAACCAAAGCCGACCACAACGAAAATTAAAGAAGCTGACGCCGGTTGAGTGATATTATCCCCTTTAGGTAGACAGTTAAGAGAATGACTCTTACTGTTAACTTGGAGGGGATTTTTTTAATGAAAAGAATACAACGCACTCACTCAGCTGAATCGAAATATAAGCAGTTCAGATGTATCTTGAATGTGGTTTAGGGTATAAACGCGTTGCTAAAGAGTTAAATATTCCAGAGGCTTCAATAAGACGCTGGGTTAAATATTATGAAAATGAAGGTATGGCTGGGCTAGAAGAGAAACGTGGGAAATCAAAAGGTTTGAACAAAGGCAGGCCGAGAAAGAACCCTCTGAGCCCTGAGGAGGAATTAATTAGATTGCGTGCGGAGAATGAATATTTAAAAAAGCTTTGGGCGCTACAAAGGAGGGGAAGAAAAACGTAAGCAAAATCGCTCAATATGCCGTGGTGGATCAACTCTCATTCAAGGGTTATAGTATCTCAATGCTTTGTGAAATCGCTCATGTATCCAGAAGTGGGTTTTACAAATGGCAGCGAAGACGTGGTACGTCTTCTTGTAAACAACTGGAGGATCAATTCTTAAAGGAAAAGATAGTAGAAGGACATCAACGCTTACGTGGCATCTTAGGATATCCACGGATGCGAATTTGGTTGAAGAAGACGTATGGTATACACGTAAACCACAAAAGGGTTTATCGTTTAATGAAACAAATGGGGATACAAGCTCAGATTCGCAAAAAGAAAAGGTATTATGACAAAAAGGAAGTATGTGTGGTTTCCGATAATGTATTAAACCGAGATTTCCATGCAACCCGGCCAAATGAAAAATGGGTCACCGATATTACTTACATTCCATATAAACAGAAAAACCTATACCTGTCCGCTATATGCGATCTATTCAACAACGAAATCATTGCTTTCCACCTAAGTACCAGAAATGACTTACAACTAGTGATTGATACATTGGAGAAAGCTCGAAAAGTACGTAAAACAAAAGGTGTCCTCCTCCATAGTGACCAGGGGTATCAGTATACTTCCAGGCATTTTAGCAAACTTCTGAAACAATACAAGATGAAAGCAAGTATGTCTCGAAAGGGCAACTGTTTGGATAACGCCTGTATGGAGAGTTTTTTTGGGCATTTCAAATCAGAGTGTCTATACATACAATCTTTTGAATCTGAAGAGGCACTCAAAACCGCTATAGATAAATACATACGGTTTTATAATTACGACAGGTTCCAGGCAAAATTAAGCAACCTTAGTCCGGTGGAATACCGTAATAAGGTTGCTTAGGACCTATCAGTTTTAATGCTGTTTACTTGACGGGGGTAAGATCAGAGTACCGACGCCAGCTTGTTTTCAATGTCTACAAAATGGAGTCTTGACCATATGCTCACAGATCTTTTTTACTGCTACCTACAAACACCTATTTATGATTTTTGCAACCATACATTTTTTTATTTATGGCCACTGATTAATGGTTTCAGCGACCCGACTTAGTAGAGCTGAGTCCATTTAATAATCTATACTACACCAACATTTTTATTTTTCAAAACAAACTTATTAAACAAATGACGAACAAGTGGTTCTATAACAATTAATTGCAATGGGTAAGCAGCGATAAAGCTCTTACTAAATGTAGAAAAGTAACCTAACACTAAGGAGTTAACATTAATACCACCATGAAGATATGTTACTGCCAATCCAAAAAAAAGACATAAAAAAAACCATGCCTATTGCCATAAATGTTGATATTTTAATCATATTCAATTTTTTAGATTTATTTATTGGTAACACCAATTTTTTAACCCCTGGACCAACTATAAATATATTTAACATTAGTGAAATAATAAACCCTATAATAAAATCACCCACAACTATCTGAAATGTAATAGAACCGTTTACTCCATTTAATAATAAATTATAGATAGTCATAACTAAATTCATACCAAAACACATCATTAAACTAAATAGTATATTTTCCTTCTTATTTGTTAGCATTTTTCCATTATCCCTTCTTTCTATCTCTTATTATAGCGACAATGAAAAATTCTCTGTAAGTGAAAATTTTATGAACGTTCTTTTTAATTATTGTGGAGCTACAAAGAAGCTCGATCAATGATTGAGCTTCATCTATATGGAGAACCTATTTTGATATACCTCTTCATAATAAATAGGGATACAAAAGAAAATATAAATAACTTAACGGGAATTCCTTCAACTTTAAGCTCTTTGATCATAGGAATCATACCTCTAAAGCCCCCTAATGAACTTGGACAATAAGAGTGTGTATTGTTTATACTACAAGTGATAGGGGAGGATGAATAAATGAGACGAACGAAATATTCCAACGAGTTTAAGGTACAGGTTGTAAAGGAAGCTCTGGAAACCAGAAACAAAGCAGCCGTGGCAAGACGTTACGAGCTTGCCTCCAATATGCTTACATCGATGGATAAAAGAGTATGAGTCAGGAAAATGGGGAGTGATTTCGGTAGGGGGGATTTCCCCTCTGGAAACAAAGAAGTTGTCCCAAGAAAATGACCACTTAAAACGGCTGCTAGTGGAAAATATTTTTTTTCTATTCTTTGTGAAGAAGAAATATACGAACGGCCAAAAACTAATTCTGCTATAGGAATAGACTTAGGTATTTCAGACTTCGCTATTTTTCGGATGGTCGAAAAGTCGATAACAATAAATTTACGTTCAGAATGGAAAAGAAGTTGAAACGCGAACATCACAAGTTGCCTCGGCGCGCTTTGCTTGCTAAGAAGAAGGGAGTTCATCTTTTTGAAGCAAGGAATTATCAGAGACAAAAACGAAAAGTTGCTAGATTACATGAAAAAGTCATGTATCAACGTACAGATTTTCTGAATAACAATAACCGTAGGAACTGCGGGAATAGCTTGGTATATAAGAGAAACCGCTGTTGGTAGTGTATGCCACTACATAATAAGTACGCTCTGTTCCCAAGAATCTCGTAACTTTAGTCATGAGAGGTTCAATAGCAGAATAAGACTTCAGATTAAAAACAAAGCTTTGCCGTTAAAAGGCCCGCTGGGTAAAATCCACTAACTCCATATTAAACTATAACCCGCATAGCACTTTATAAAAGTGATTATACTGCGGGTTACAGTTTGTATGGCTGGCTTTCCTGATGCCCCTTTACATCTGCTTCGGCGTTTTAAGGCCCAGCAAATGCAATGACCTTCGGATTATTTCCGCAGCCGCGGTTGTAACAATCAGCTTGGCTTTTTGTTCTTTCTCGTCCTCGGCCAATATCCGGTTCAGATTATAAAAGCGGTTAAAAGCTTTGGCAGTCTCTAATGCGTAACGCGCCACCACGGAAGGCTCGTTCCGTTTCACTGCCCGTTCAATAGCTTGCGGATAAAGGGAAAGCTGTTTGATTAGCTGCCAGACGGATGAATGGTTTATGCTGTTCAGATCTGAATGGGAGAGGATGTTTTTGCAATCAGCCAGGGAAAAATTCCACTCTGCTTTCGCAAGTACACTCTGTGTTCTTGCGAATGTATACTGCACATACGGGCCCGTTTCTCCATCAAAATTCAATGCTTCATCCAGTGAAAAATCAATCTCGTTAACTCTGTTATTTTTCAGGTCCCCGAAGACTATGGCTCCGATACCGACAGCTTCAGCCACATGCTCTTTATCCGGCAAAAGCGGGTTTTTTTCTTCAATAATCTCTCTTGCCCGGTTTACGGCTTCCTGCAGTACTTCCTCCAGGGAAACAACACGCCCTCTGCGGGTAGACATTTTTTTGCCTGCAAATTTCATCAGGCCGAAGGGGACATGTTCACAACTTTCAACCCAGGTTTTTCCAAGCTTGCCGAGTACGGCAAAGACTTGCTTAAAGTGCAGTTTCTGCTCTCCGCCTACTACATACAGCAGCTTGTCTCCCTTCATTACATCATGTCTGTATATAGCCGTTGCCAGATCACGGGTCGGGTAAATCGTAGTGCCGTCAGATTTGGTGATGAGACAGGGCGGCATTCCTTCTTCATCCAGCCTGACCACATAAGCCCCGTCACTTTCCTCAAGCAGATTTTGCTCTTTTAAGGCCTTAATTACAGGAACGATTTTGTCATTATAGAAGCTTTCCCCAAGGGTATGGTCAAATTTGACTCCGAGTTTATCATACATGCGCTCAAATTCATTCAAACTGACTTTTACAAAATATTCCCATAAGCGTTTGGCGTCCTCATCTCCCGTCTCCAGCTTGCGGAACCAGCCCCTTGCCTCATCCTCCAATTCCGGATACTGCTCAGCTTCTTCATGAAAACGGACATACAGCTCCAGTGATTCGCGGATCGGGTCTGCTTTCAGCTTCTCCTCGCTGCCCCAATGCTTATAAGCGCAAATCTGCTTGCCGAATTGCGTGCCCCAATCTCCCAAATGATTCACACTTACAGGTTCAAACCCGGTCTCTTTGTACAAGTTATACAAGGCGTTTCCGATCACAGTAGAACGTAAGTGCCCAATGCCGAACGGCTTGGCGATATTCGGGGAAGACATGTCGATAATGACCCGCTTTCCTTGGCCCAGATCAGGTTTGCCGAATTCCGGATTCATCATTCCTTGAAGAAGCAGGTCCCCGTATACAGAGGGAGTAAAGAATAAATTGATGTAAGGGCCTGCCGCTTCTGCCCTGACTCCTTCTGCATGAATGGCGGCCGCAAGCTCGGCAGCTATCTGTGCCGGCGGCTTCCTAAGCAGTTTGGAAGCATGAAAGCAGGGGAAGGCTACATCCCCCATGTCCCCGGAAGGGGGGGTTCCAGTACCTGATGAATATCCTCTGCGTCCAAGGGAAGGACGTCTTTTAGCAGATGGGCCGCATATTTCGTTAACATAGACAAGATACTTCCTCCTTTCAAAAAAAGAAGGCTCCCGTCTCCTTAAAAAGAGACGAGAGCCTGCAGTTCCCGCGGTACCACTCTTGGTGCCGGATAACAATAACGGACAAGTATTATTCATACCAGCCGGTTGTTACGGCCGCTTTGCACGCTAACGGGGTGAATGCCGGATCTTCCTACACAAGCTGAAAAGCTGTTCAGAAGACCATCTCCTGGGGGCGCTTCATCCTGATGCTTAGTACCGGCTTCCACCAACCCGGTTCGCTGTTACCGCTCTATCAGGATTACTCTCCCAATCCTCGATGTTGACAGGTTATAGAATTTTAGATGCTGATCGTTTTCCCTAAATTGTATTCCATTGTACAGCAGCCGTGAAGAGAATACAAGAGGCTGGATAAGAAAGGACATAGCCAGGAGCAGGGGAATCCGGTATAATAGCCTTTGTCCCAGCTGTATGCTTATTTTATAAAAGAAAATCCGTGCTGCTACAGCATGGGAGAGGTTCGAGATCTTCCCTCTATAAAAAACTAAGGAGCTGAATTACTGTGAAACAAGAGAAAGCTATTGTTGTATTTAGCGGGGGGCAGGATAGCACTACGTGTTTGTTCTGGGCTCTCCGGCAATTTGGTGAGGTAGAAACCGTAACTTTTGATTACGGGCAAAGACACAGTTTGGAAATGAAAGTGGCTAAAAGCATTGCAGAAGAACTGGGCTTAAAGCATACGGTTCTGGACATGAGCCTGTTGAATCAGCTGGCGCCCAGCGCTTTGACCCGAAAAGACATGGCCATAGAAGAAAAGGAAGGGGAACCGCCTTCCACTTTTGTAGACGGAAGAAACATGCTGTTTCTTACATTTGCGGCTGTTATGGCTAAGCAGGCGGGGGCAAGGCATCTGGTTACGGGAGTATGCGAAACGGATTTTAGCGGGTATCCGGATTGCCGGGACGCTTTCATCAAGTCATTGAATGTGACACTTAATCTGGCTATGGATTATCCGTTTGTCATTCATACACCTTTAATGTGGCTAAACAAAGCCCAGACATGGGAACTGGCCGATCAGCTCGGCGCCTATGAATTTGTTAAAGAAAAAACGTTAACCTGCTATAACGGAGTTATGGGCAGCGGGTGCGGAGAGTGTCCGGCATGCAAACTTAGAAATGCGGGACTCAAGCAATATGAACAACAACTGGCGGTGAAAGGGGCTGTAATACAATGACGCGTCCAGGTGATTTCCGTATTGTAGATAAGCTGCAGCGGGCAGGTCAGGATATTGCGTGCAGCCAGCTTCGTTATCATCATAAACGGGTGTTAGTCAGTAAAGAATTCACTTTCGACGCGTCCCATCATCTGCATGCCTATGAAGGAAAATGTAAAAATCTGCACGGGCATACCTATAAAGCGGTCTTCGGGATTAGCGGCCGCGTGAATGATATCGGCCTGATGGTGGACTTTGCTGATATCAAGGAAATTTGGAAACAGGATATCGAGCCTTATTTGGATCACCGTTATCTGAACGAAACACTCCCGGCTATGAATACAACTGCGGAGAATATGGTGGTCTGGCTGTTTGAAAAAATGGAGGAGTCTCTTCCGGACCGGATCATGGAAGAACAAGGTGCCCGGGTAGAATTCGTCCGCCTTTACGAAACACCGACCAGCTTTGCAGAGGCCAGACGGGAGTGGATCACCGGTGACTAATATTCCTGTGCTGGAAATATTCGGGCCAACAATTCAGGGAGAAGGTATGGTCATTGGCCAAAAAACGATGTTTGTACGGACAGCCGGCTGTGATTACAGATGCAGCTGGTGTGATTCCTCCTTTACGTGGGACGGAAGCGGCAAAGATCAAATCCGGATGCTGTCTCCGGAAGATATTGTGGAAGAACTGAAACGCCTTGGCGGAAAGAGATTTTCCCATGTTACGATATCAGGCGGTAATCCGGTGCTGCTTTCACAAATGGGGAAACTCGTGAGCCTTTTGCAGTCTCAAGGAATCCGTACAGCCATTGAGACCCAGGGCTCCAAGTGGCAGGACTGGCTTTTGGCTGTGGATGACGTTACTTTATCCCCTAAGCCTCCAAGTTCCGGTATGACAACCGATTGGGGCATGCTTGACAAGATTGCAGAAAAGTTACGGGGACGCATGCAAAGCCACCCCATGCAGCGGGTAAGCCTGAAAGTAGTCGTATTTGACGACATTGATTTTCAATATGCTAAACGGGTTCATCAAAGGTATCCTCTCGTACCGATGTATCTTCAGGTTGGCAACCCGGATATTTATACGGCTGATAACGCAAAACTGCTTGAGCAGCTCCTTGACCGGTATGAATGGCTTATCCGGAAAACCGTTGCATCCGGGGATTTGAATGATGTAATGGTACTTCCGCAGCTTCATGCTTTTCTTTGGGGCAATAAACGCGGTGTGTAGAAAATACGTTACGCAGATGTAAAAGAATGTTATTCGAAAAGGAGCGAACAGAAGTGTCTCATGAAAAAGGAATAGAGGGGCTGACTTTACTCGGAAACCAGAAGACCCAGTATCCTACCCAGTATGACCCGGGTGTTCTGGAATCCTTTGACAATAAAAAACCGGACAGGGATTACTTCGTCAAGTTCAACTGCCCTGAATTTACAAGCTTGTGCCCGATGACGGGCCAGCCTGATTTCGCTACCATCTATATCAGCTATATCCCTGATCAGAAAATGGTAGAGAGCAAATCACTCAAGCTGTACCTGTTCAGCTTCCGCAATCATGGAGATTTCCACGAGCATTGTGTGAATGTCATTATGGATGATCTGATAGAACTGATGCAGCCGAAATACATTGAAGTGTGGGGCAAATTCACTCCGCGCGGCGGTATCTCCATTGATCCTTATTGCAATTATGGAAAGCCCGGCACCAAGTATGAACAGATGGCCGAGCACCGGATGATGAACCATGATATGTATCCGGAACAAGTGGATAACAGATAAATGTGAGGCGGCTTTCTCCTTATAGGGGAAGGCCGCTTTCCATAAGTGGTCTTTTTGCTGAATAAAAAAGAAATCGCTTTCTTTTCCAAGAACATACATATAAGTAAAGAACATTCCATGTTGAAAATGTTTCATATCAAGAATATCTTTTGAAGGAGGGAAAGCCGTGTCTGTCCAGATTCAGCATCCGGGTGAACCGTTTTACGAGCTGCCTTTGGAGACTACCAGACTCACACCCAATTATAGGATTGATCTGCGCAATGCTCGCAATCTGCATCCCGACCGTTTTTTAAACGCAAATATAGTAAGAGACTGGTCTTTGCTTAGCTGGAAAGAGGTTGGAAAGCCATATCAGGTTGAGAATATGTCAAAGACCCGTACTTCCTGGAAAAAAAACAGGGGAAGTCCATGCCTGCCCATACTTCCTGGGAGTATTTCAACAAATCTTTTCATGAATGGTTCGAGAAAAATGTACCGGCTGAAAAATCGGAGGCGGCCAAATCGTTTTGGAAGCATGTGTCGGGATTTAACTTGAAGGAGGTCAGATATGCCTTCAAAGACCTGATGATGATTCATCTTTGGAATTATGCCCACCGTATACAGGATGGCATATGGGATCCAAGGGGGAAAAGGGCACTCTTCCAGGGACTGGATTTGGATAAGCCGCGGATCTTATTTCTGGGAGCGGCAGAGGGATATGAAGCCATGCAGCTTCAAGCGATGTATCCGGGCGGGGAATGCGTGCTGGTCGATTACGACGAGTTTTGCAAGACGACCCGTTTTGGCGACTTCCCGGAAACTTACCCGTTCCTTGGAACAGATTCTTCCACGGGGCAGCCAAAAGTCTGGTATAAAAATGGGATGAATCTGTATTATCTGGTGGAGGATATTCGTGATCTTTCCTTTGGTAAAGAGTTTGATCTGATTATCAGTGTGGGGTTGCTGGAGCATTTTCCCGACGAATACAAGCCGGAAGTTATGGATTGGCACCGGAAATTTCTGAAACCCGGAGGATACGCTATTCTTACAACGCCGCGCAATCAGCCGCGGTCCCGGATTTTTTACCGGGTCATGGAAGATGTGATGAACCATACTTACCGGGAACTGATGGATATTAGGCAAATGGGGCTGTATGTGTATGAGAACGGCTTTGATATCCTTAGACACGGTTTTATCAAGGTACACAACGGTATTGTGGCCCGCCCAAGATGAAGCAGTTCTAAACGGGAAGTTGCCGGAGAGAGAAAAAACCTTAAGCTATAAACCGGGCTTTTCCCTGAAAGCTTCCCGGAGTGTATAATGAAGAATAGCTATAAGAGAAAGCGAGTGGTTGCGAATGACACAATCATGGAAAGAACTGGCCGAATCCAAAAGAGACAGCTACATAGAAGATGCCAAGAAACTTCTGTCGATACCGAGCACACCCGACCCGGCTACGGCGGGGCCCGGAAAGCCTTTTGGCAAGGGCATTGCGGATGCGCTTGAGCACATGTTGCAACAGGCCCGCGGCGACGGGTTTAAAGCCTATAATGTCGAAGGTTATGCCGGCTGTATCGAATATGGAGAAGGGGAAGAGAGCATTGGAGTTCTTGTACATATGGATGTAGTTCCTCCAGGAGAAGGTTGGACAACCCCCCCTTTTGCTCCGGATATAAGAGGCGGCAGGTTATATGCACGGGGAGCCATTGACGACAAAGGTCCTGCTATGGCTGCCTATTACGGGCTTAAACTGGTAAAAGAAAGCGGTCTTCCTTTGTCCAAGAAGATCCGGTTTATCATCGGAACGGACGAGGAAAACAAAAGTTTATGCATGAAGCGGTTTAAAGAGCTGGACACGATGCCGGAAATCGGATTTTCCCCGGATGCGGATTTCCCGATTGTACATGCGGAGAAAGGGCAGCTGAACGTAGATTTGGTATTTAACAAGAAGACGGCCGGACAGGAGCAGGAAGAGGATCAATCGTTCACGCTTCGTTCGTTCGGATCGGGGCATGCCCGCAACATCGTTCCGGATCTGGCAGAAGCCGTGCTGCTGATTCGGGATGAGAAACAAGCGTCCCGGGTGGACAGGCAGTTTAAGCAGTTTTTAAAAGAAAAAGAAGCCGAGGGTTCTTTCGCATCCAGTGGAACAAACGAATGGACGCTCTCCGTTAAAGGTAGGGCTGCTCACGGGTCGGAACCGTACAAAGGGCGGAATGCGGCTACGCTGTTGGCTTCCTTCCTGTCCCGGTTTTCTTTTGCGGGAACAGCCAAGGCATTTCTGTGCTTCCTGGCTGAACGCTTTGAAGAAGACTACTACGGATCGGCACTTGGACTCGCCAGTAAGGACGAAATCAGCGGAAAGCTTACCGTTAACCTTGGCATGGCTTATTATAACAGCGAAGCTGACGTGCCCGGGCGGGGGGATATCCGGATTACCGTTCGTTACCCCGTTACCGGTGTAGGTCAAGAGCTCCAAAAGAGACTGGCCGATGCAGCTGCTTCCTACGGTTTTGACCTGCAGGAGGTGGAAATTGATCCTCCGCATCATGTGCCTGTTGATCATCCGATGATCCAAACGCTTCAGCGGGTCTACCAGGAGCAGACTGGTCACACACCAAGGCTTCTGGCTATTGGAGGAGGTACTTATGCAAGGGAGATGAAGAGCGGGATAGCTTTCGGACCGTTGTTTCCCGGAGCCAAAGATACGGCGCACCAGGTAGACGAGAGTGTGGGAATTGATGAGATGATCCTGTCTATGGCTATTTACGCCCAAGCCATGTATGAATTAGCTAAATAAAGACATGTAATTATAGAAGACCTTCATACCATTTGTATGGTATATTATCGAAGGTCTTTTTTCTGTTTTTGTAAGAAAAAAGCAATTTTCGGTGTAAATCTGCTTCATAAAACAGGTTGATCTAAATGATTATAAAATTTTTGTTAAAAAATGATAAATTTTATTGATTATCATTCTCAATGTAACTATAATAATTACAACTAGTGGAATATGTATGCTAGTTACAATTAAACCAAAAAGAGGAGGAAATATCAGATGAAAAAACTTATTTTAGCCGGAGTGTTGGGAGTTTCTTTGCTTGCAGGAACTAACGTGCCGGGGTTTGAGGCAGAGAAGGCAAGTGCAGCGACAGTGGATAATGAAATAAAAGAGACATGGAAGCACTATTCTCTGCGTTCCTATGAAGTTACTCCAAAGGAATCTTTCTATTTGAAAAAAGGAGAGGAGCTTGGTGTGCTTCTATCTACAGGGTATCCTATCACCTATACCGTGTATGATGCGGACAATCGTGTGATCGGTACGTATAATGCCGCCAACTTTGGCCGGATTTTTAAGGCTGAAAAAGATGGTAACATCTCGGTTCAATTCCAGGCCGGCGTCAATTCCTCATTCGTTAAGACAATGAGCTTTGCAGCTAAATTCACACTTTATAAATAATTTGCATGTGAATATTCCATATTGGATATGAAATGATTTTAAGATAAATACATACAAGCCGATTACTTCGTTTAGGTAACCGGCTTGTTTTTTTTATTAATCATATTATCCAATCGCAGAGTCCTGGCTCATGATCTTGTCCTGCCGTTCATAGAGTGTGAAATCCCTCAGCTTGGGCAATAAAGCATAAGCAAATGTGAGCAGAGGGGACACCCATATAAAGATGGCATAGGGCAAAAAGTCAATCACCGGTACGTGCAAGGTGGTGGCAAAGAAGGTCCCGCTTACCCCCCAGGGAATAACTGCGTTAATTAGGGTACCGCAGTCTTCCAAGGTCCTGGAAAGGGTTTTGGCCGGGATGCCCCTACTGTTAAACTCCTGTTTAAACATTTGTCCGGGCAGCAGAATGGACAAATACTGTTCTCCTGTCAGAAGATTGACCGCGATGGAAGAAGATCCTGCTGCCACTACCATGGAACCGCGATGCCGGATAGGCTGTACCAGCTTGCGGAACAGGGCCTGAATGACTCCGCAATACTGCAGCAATCCCCCTAGACTAAGCGCAATCAGAATAAGGGAAATCGTCGACGACATCATAGATTGCAGGCCGCCGCGGTTAACGATTGCCGCTACTGTTTCATTCGGGATATTTTCCTTATATCCCTGCTGCATTACACGGAACCACTCAGCCACTGACGAATGCCCCTGAAACAGCCATGCAGCCAGCAGTCCTGCCATAATTCCGAATACCAGTGTAGGAATTATAGGTTTACGGCGGAAGGAGCCATATAAGACTGCAAGCGGAGGCAGAAGGGCCCCCCAATGAATATGGAAACTGTCCGTCAGGGCTTTCTGCATGCCCTGGATTGCCGTAAGATCAAAACTTTCGCTTTGTCCTGCAAATGCGAAAAAGACAGCGGTAATGATCAGGGCAGGCACTGTGGTATACATCATATTTTGAATATGAGTAAAAATGGAAACTCCTGTTACGGCGGGGGCAAAGTTGGTTGTATCCGACAAAGGGGACATCTTGTCTCCAAAACAAGCTCCGCATACTATTGCACCTGCTGCCAGCATGGGATTTACTCCCGTAGTAACGGCCACTCCCATCAAAGCTACACCTACTGTACTTACGGTTGTAAATGAACTTCCCGTAAACATTGAAATAATTACCGTAATGAAAAGCGCGCTGATCCCAAAAAATTCAGGGGATATATATTTAATCCCGTAATACAAAATAGTGGGCACTGTGCCGCTCATCATCCATACCGCTATCAGAATCCCGATTAAAGATAAAATGATAACAGGCATAATAGCCGAGCGGATTCCTTTCAGAATAGCCTCTTCCATTTGATTCCAGCGGAAACCGAAAACGGCAAGCAGCAAGGCTGCCAGCACCAGGGTTACAAGCAGGGGAATATGGGGTTCTGCCTTTAACAAGAATATGAAAAAAAACAAAGCTCCTATGATCATAAGAAATATCATGATGCTTTGTATAAAAGTTGGTTCTTTTTTCATTTTGTTCACCAGTTGTCCTTCCGTTCTTCCTAATCTCGTACTTCTCCTCTATAATGCTTTTTTGCTTACACGCTTCTTCACGTCACAGTGAGTATACATTTGTTTCGCCCTTTTGTCAAATATATACTGAAAATTTGTGTTTCTTATGTGTACAAGCCGTTTATTGCCTAAAAATTGTAGAGAAAGAAGAATAGTTTGGAACTTTCTTCCCGCTGAAAGGGTCTTATTGATGAGGTGGTCTATTTTGGAGAAGGACAAGGTCAGCCAGGAAAGGTGGGCAGCGGATCCGGATGCTTTCCGGGATTTGATGAGACAGTATGGCAGGGACGTGTGGAATTACGCTTTCTTTCTGACTAAAAGCTCTCATGTCGCGGATGATATTTCCCAAGACGTCTTTGTGCGGGCTTATACAAAGCTGCATACGTTCCGGGGGGAAAGCTCTGTGAAAACATGGCTCTTTACCATAACAAGAAACCTGGTGATGAACCATAAGCATTCGGCTTTTATTCGAAAGGTGACACTGGTTGATTTCTTTCAGCACGAACATGAGCAGAAATCTGCTGAGGAGAGATGTTTGCAGGATATGAATATCCGGGAGATTTGGAAGCTTGTACTGATGCTTCCTGATAAATATCGGGAAGTGCTGGTGCTGGATGCCAAATATGAGCTGTCCACGGCAGAAATGGCCAAGCTTCTGGGCATCTCCGAAGGAACCGTTAAATCCCGTCTGCACCGGGCGCGCGGTCTGATGAACAAAAAGGTAAAGGAGGGACAGGGTGTTGAAACGATCTAAACCGGTTTGGTATGAACAGTTGCGGCAAGAAGCTTTTGAAATGGACGGATTCACGGATACCCATATCCGGAATATTGAAGAGCGGATTGCCCGGATAACAGACAAAAAGCAAGCTTCAGGTGAGACAAACAAACAATTCGGTGCTATGCTGCTGGGGGCTGCTATGGTATTGGTGCTTGGTTTGCTGCTCTTTATATTTTGGAAAACTTCTCCTAAACCGGTTCAGGATATGGCTGCCGGCCAAGCTGCAAAAGAACCGGGCATGTATGTCAAGGAAATGTCGGAGGCCGGCAGCACACCTCAGAATCAATTAAAGGAGAAATTGCATCTGGGTTTGACCGAGCCGCAACTGAAAGAGGCGATAGAGCAAGCAGGATTTACCCTGGTAAGTGAGACGGAAAGCGGCGGGGTAACGACTTACCGGATTCAAACTGACGATAATAGTGAATTGAAGAATGAAATAAGAGGGTCCCTTAAAGAAGAAGCTCAAAATGCCGCAGAAATAGACATAGAAGTGCACTTTCGAGATGGCGTGGCGGCAAGCATACGCATGTCTTACCAAAATACCGGAGGGGAACGCGTTACAACAGAGATTACCGGATAGAGCCAACAACTATGGAAAAACTTATAACTTTTTAGAATCCGGATAGTTGTATTATGGAAATCGCCCCGGATTCAGAGAGCCGGGGCGATGCAGGACTAAATGGAAGTATATAAAGTTTTATTTGGCACCCTTGTATTTGCTCAGAAGTTCTTTTGCCTTTGCAGGATCTGCTTTTAGCTCGTTTCCTGTTTTGACCATCGGGCTTAAAAACTGCAATATTTCGTCTTGATTAATTGAATAGAGCACGGCCTTTCTTAAATCCTCACTTTTTGCTTGATAAAACGAAGCTTAACGTCCGATATTTTCGGTTCATGTTTCGTTCCCTTTATATAGCCGGGGTTTTTGTGGAAGATAGCTTTATAGTCGTTTTTATACGCCAGAATATACGGACCGCTCGCATAAAGGGTATTATTGTATTTATTTCCTTCCGTTATTGTGTTCTGATCCCCGTATGGAATATCCTTGTTTACATGATTTTTGTATCCAGCCCTTTTCTAAAGCTTCGCAGTTTCATTGCTGCCTGATTGCCTGGTATTTTCCAGATAGCGGGGAGGAATCCCGTTTGGACTTATCTTTGAAATCAACATCTTCCCATGAAAAAGAACACGATTTGGACAGCCTTACCGATTTTTCATTTAATATTTCTTTTTCACCTCTTGGGAGAAGGCGATTTCCTTTTTTGAATGAAGGGGAGAATGGCGCTAAAGAACCACGGGGAAACGTATCCGCTAAAAAAGACTATCCTCCAGGCAGAAAATCTGCCTTTAGGATAGCCTACTAGCAAACTAAGAAGGAATAGCGACCCAATGCCCGCGGGATACTTCCACGAGTTCGGAAAGTTGAAAAAACATAAGTTCTTCCGTAAACTAGAAATGAAGTACGATGAGGGGACAGCGGAAATTGTTCCTTGAACTTTTTTATGTTATTAATTGTTTGACCAAGGCATTTCTTGTCCTTTTAAGAATAGACTAAAAAGAGAAAGAACCATGCGGGAGGTACATACCATGTCGGGATTTTTGAAGAAAATAAAGCTGGGTGCAGAAGGGGTTGGAAAGAAAGCACAGCAAACCTTTGAAGCGAACCGTTTGAAAATACAAATTAAAGAGAAACAAAAGGAAATTGAAAAACGATATACACAGATTGGCCGGGAGGTTTATCAAGCCATCAAAGCCCAAGATGAAGGTAGAGCCAGGGGAGATGTTGATCTGCTTGGCCGCCAAATCCGCCAATTGGAAGAGGAAATCAGAGAGATGAACCACAAGATTCTGGAGTTGAATTCAGAAAAGAATTGTCCTTGCGGCAATGTAGTGCCTCTTGAAACACGATATTGTCCCAACTGCGGCCATAAATTTGAAGAGCCTGTGAAAGTGGACGAAGACAAGGAAGCTCTGCCTGATTCGGAACCCGAAGAGGAACTGGTCGAACTGAAGAGAGTTTGTCCTTCCTGCAGGACTGCCATTGATCCTGACGCCAAGTTCTGCGAGCACTGCGGCAAAATCATTTTACCCGAGGAATGAACTTTTTCCCATTAAAGGGTTCTTTTTGCAAAGCGGGTATGCTATCATAGCAATAACTGAATATTAGTTTTTTCACTAGGGGCGCCCGTACGGGCTGAGACAGAATGGTTTCTGGACCCTTTGAACCTGATCTGGATTATACCAGCGTAGGAAAGTGGGAATGCATGAATAAGAAAGCCTGGATGGAGCGAATTATGCTGCTCTACAGGATTTTTTGTATAACCTAGCCAGGGATGCAACCACTTTTCTATGGAAAAGTGGTTTTTTGTTGTTCAGGACCTTATCCGGCAAATTCATGCGGGTTTCCGCGGCTCTTAAAAGTCCCGGAATAAGTGTCTTAGCCCCGCTTTCTTTCAAAGAACATATGGTGTTTCAGCCTGATGGGCGAGGCAGTAAGAAAGGTGTTGTTTCATGAGGAACATTGTCGAATTTCATCTGATAACTACCGGTAAACAAAGTGTATCACGCCTGATTGGGATAGCGGAACAAGTGCATTCTTATGTAACGGCAATTCATGTAAGAGAGAAGAAAAAAAGTGCTGCCGAACTGATAGAGATAGCTTCCTCCTTGTTGGAAAGAGGGGTTCCGGCTTCTAAAATTTACATCAATGACCGTCTGGATGTAGCCTGTTCCCTGAATCTCGGAGGCTGCCAGCTTGCTTCCCATAGCGTGACCGCGGCCTTGGCAAGAAACGTATGTCCGGGACTGCGTCTTGGTTGTTCGGTTCATGCTCTGGAGGAAGCGAAAGCCAGAGAAGGGGATGGTGCGGATTATATCCTGTTCGGACATTTGTATCCGACTGCGTGCAAACCTGGAATTCCTCCGGCCGGAATACCCTCTCTAAGGCAGTTATGCAGCAGATTGAGCATACCGGTATTGGCCATTGGAGGGATTATACCGGGAAATGTTTCGGAAGTGCTGGAAGCAGGAGCCGCCGGGTTTGCTGTGATGAGTGGGGTATGGGAGGCAGCTGAACCGTTGGATGCAGTCCATGAGTATAGGAAGGCGGTAGAAAGGGGAATGCGGAATGTCTGCACAAGTTGATGCAATTATTGTTGGAGGAGGGGTCATCGGTTGTTCAGCGGCTTATTACTTGTCTTTGAAGGGACTCAAGGTCATGCTGCTGGAGAAAGGCAGAATCGGGCAGGAAGCGTCTGGTGCGGCGGCGGGCATGCTCGGAGCCCAGTCCGAGCTTACCGAGGATGGCCCGTTATGGAAGTTGGCCCGCTGCAGCCGGGATTTATTCCCGAGGCTTGCGGAGGAACTGCGTGAGCTGAGCGGCATCGACATAGCTTTGGTTCAGCGGGGTATGCTCAAAGTGGCGGTGACAGAACAGGATGCCGCCGAACTGAAGCGACTGCTGGACCTCCAGCAGCAGGCAGGGGAGGGCCTCTGCCTGCGGAGCCGCAAGCCGCTGCTCCGCTCTACTGTGGCTTCGCTGCTGGCCAGGGCGCGGGAGCTTGTTCCGGCCTTGGAAGAGGCCGAATGGGAGCGCGCATGGAGCGGTTTACGCCCGCAGACGCCGGATGGCCTGCCTTATATTGGCCCCGCTGCCGAGTATCCCGGCCTGTATGTAGCGGCTGGCCATTTCCGCAACGGAATTTTGCTTAGCCCCGTCACTGGCCGGTATATAGCAGGTCTTATTGTCGAAGAGCATACGGGGGAGGACGTTGAGTTCTGGTCCGATTTCCGCCCGGACCGCAGGTCAGGGTACGTAGAGAAGGCACTCTGAATTAGGGTGCGGAAATTAAGCCCCCGGCAAATTATAAGGGGAAGGAGGGAGAACACTTGCAGATTATGGTGAACGGTGTCGGGACGGAACTGCCGGATACGCTGCGGACAATCTCGGATCTGCTTGCCCACTTTGAACTTGGCGAAAAGATGCTTGTCGTGGAAAGAAACGGTCTTATTTTGGAAAGCGGGAATCACGATGAAACCGGGGTTTCGGACGGGGATTCCATTGAAATCGTACATTTTATAGGAGGCGGTTAACATTCTGAAAATCGGTTCTCATTTATTTACTTCCAGACTGATGCTGGGAACGGGGAAATTCCCTGACTTTCATATTCAGAAAAAGGCGGTTGAAGTATCGGAAACAGAAATCCTTACCTTTGCGGTCCGGCGCATGAAAGTGTTTAATCCGTCTCAGCCTAATTTCCTGTCCATGCTGGATTTGTCCCGGTATACGCTGCTTCCCAATACGGCAGGCGCCAAGACAGCGGAGGAAGCGGTCCGGATTGCAAGGCTCGCCAAAGCGTCGGGAATTTGCCATATGGTAAAAGTCGAAGTTATCGGGGACGATGTAACGCTTCTTCCGGATCCGGTTGAAACACTTCGGGCTTCAGAGATGCTTCTTGAAGAGGGATTTACGGTACTTGCCTATACATCGGATGATGTTGTTCTGGCAAAAAGGATGCAGCAGCTTGGTGTTCACGCTATTATGCCCGGTGCCTCCCCTATCGGTACGGGACAGGGAATTCTCAACCCCCTCCAGCTCAGCTATATCATTGAACAAGCCAGCGTTCCGGTGATTGTGGATGCGGGAATTGGGGCCCCTTCGGATGCGGCTTTAGCGATGGAACTGGGGGCAGATGGCGTACTTCTGAATACTGCTGTTTCCGGTGCCAAAGATCCGGTGAAAATGGCCGAAGCCATGAAGCTAGCCATCCGGGCAGGACGGCTCGGTTTTGAAGCCGGGCGAATACCGAAGAAGCGGACAGCATCCGCAAGCAGCCCGCAGGAGGATATAAGCCGCCCCGAAGCCTTGGCCAAAAGAGGAGGGGAAGAGCTTTGAAAGAAAACAAGGGGAAGCATGGGGGGCCTTCACCCGTCCCAAAGGTTCTTACTATTGCGACTTCTGACAGTGGAGGAGGGGCGGGCATTCAAGTTGACCTGAAGACCTTTCAGGAACTGCAGGTATACGGGATGAGCGTCTTGGCCGCCATTACCGTTCAGAACACCATCGGAGTGAAAGAGGTCTTTTCACTTCCGCCGGAGCTAGTCCGGGCCCAGATGCAGGCTATTGAGGAAGACCTTCCTCCGGAAACTGTCAAGCTCGGCATGCTGCCCAACAGTTCTATTATGGAAACGGTATCGGGAGCACTGAGAGACTTCGGGTGGTCCCGTATAGTATTGGATCCTGTCATGGTCGCCAAAGGGGGCGCAGCCTTAATGGAGAAAGAGGCGGTAAAGACTCTCTGTACCGAATTAATCCCGCTTTGCTTCGTGATTACGCCCAATTTATCCGAAACTGCGGAAATCATTGGATCGGATGTAAGGACAATGGAGCAGCGAAAGGAAGCGGCACGCCGCATTCACGGCATGGGAGCCCGCTATGTACTGATCAAAGGGGGACACGGGGAAGAACAGGACTCCATAGACTTGCTTTACGACGGTTCAGGTTTTACGGATTATGCCTGTACCCGGATAGTTACCCGGCATAATCATGGCACGGGGTGTACGTTTGCTTCAGCGCTTGCGGCAGGGATTGCTAAAGGAATTTCGCCCGAAGAAGCCATTCATGCTGCCAAGCAATTTGTTCAAGCCGCCCTCAGTATCGAACTGGGGCTGGGACATGGACACGGGCCGACCAATCATTGGGCATATGCCCGGTTAAAGAGGGAGCACGGTTTACCTGAAGTAAAGGCAACTGCCCGGCAAAACTTTGAACAGGGAGGCGGGAAGAATCATGCAAGCTCCGGCAGGCTGGTTACCTGAGGCAGTAAGTGCCAGGTTGAAGCTTTACCTGGTATTGGGCAGCCCTTTTTGCAGGCATTCACCGGAAGAAGTTCTTCAGGCAGCCATCCGCGGAGGCATTACCTTGTTTCAATACCGTGAAAAAGGAAACGGGGCTCTTACGGGGAATAAGCTCGTGGAATTAGGCCGGCGTTTACGTTTTATCTGCCGCGAGAATGGCATTCCCTTTATCGTTAATGATGATCTGGAGCTTGCCCTGGAACTGGATGCAGAAGGACTTCATGTGGGTCAGGAGGATGCTGAGAAGGCCGGAGTCGCGGAATTAAGATGCCGACTGGGCCCGTCCCGTATCCTGGGGGTTTCGGCTCACAATGTGGAGGAAGCGGAGGCAGCCGTACGGGATGGAGCTGATTATTTGGGAGTAGGACCGATGTATACGACATCGAGCAAGACGGATGCATGTGAAGTGCAAGGACCTTCCTTAATCCGCAGGTTGAGGGGGGAAGGCATTTTCATGCCTATAGTGGGGATTGGCGGGATTACGGCTTCCCGTTCCGGGGACGTCATTCGGGCAGGAGCGGATGGGGTGGCTGTTATTTCATCCATTACAGGTTCCGCAGATCCGGAAAAGGAAGCCGGGCAGATTCTCGAAATGGTTCATCAAGCCCGCGGGCACGCCGGGATGCTGTAAGGCGGTAACTAATTTGAGGAGGGGTACTGTGAACAGGGAATTTATAAACGGAAACAAGCAACAGAGAGATAAGAATGATCATTTGCCTAAATTGAAGGTTGACCCTTTTCCGGGTAGCCGGAAAGTATACGTGGAAGGAAATCGTCCGGATATCCGGGTGGCCATGAGGGAAATTGTACAAAGTCCAACAACAGGCAGGTACGGGGAGGAAGCAAACCCGCCGGTCCGGGTCTACGATACGATCGGTCCTTATACAGATCCTCAACAATCAGTGGATATTCGCCAAGGGCTTAAGCCTCATCGGCTAAATTGGATTTTGGAACGGGGAGACGTGGAAAGCTATGAAGGCCGGTCGGTCCAACTAGCAGACAATGGAGTAAGGAAAGAGGAGGATCTGCGGGAAGTTCCCCAATTTCCGGGATTAAAATGCAAACCGCTTCGGGCCAAAAAAGGTAAAAATGTAACCCAGCTTCACTATGCAAGAAAGGGGATCATAACTCCGGAGATGGAGTATATAGCTGTCCGTGAGCAGGTTGAGCCTGAGTTTGTGCGTCAGGAAGTAGCGGCTGGACGTGCAATTATTCCGTGCAATATCAATCATCCCGAAAGCGAGCCTATGATTATAGGTAAAAACTTCCACGTGAAAGTGAATGCCAATATCGGCAATTCCGCTGTGGCCTCTTCCATTGAGCAGGAAGTAGAGAAAATGACCTGGGCTATCCGTTGGGGAGCCGATAATGTCATGGATTTGTCTACAGGGAAACATATTCATACTACACGGGAATGGATTATCCGCAACTCTCCTGTTCCTATTGGAACTGTACCTATATATCAGGCTTTAGAGAAGGTAAATGGAGAAGCGGAAGCCTTGACCTGGGAAATCTACCGGGATACTCTGATCGAGCAAGCGGAACAGGGTGTGGATTACTTTACCATTCACGCGGGTGTCCGGCTCGCTTACATTCCTCTGACGGTAAAAAGAACAACGGGGATCGTCTCCCGTGGAGGTTCCATTCTGGCCGCCTGGTGCTTGGCCTGCCATGAGGAGAATTTCCTGTATACACACTTTGAAGAGATTTGCGAAATTATGAAAACATATGATGTAGCCTTCTCTTTAGGCGACGGCCTTCGTCCGGGTTCCATTGCTGATGCCAATGACGAAGCCCAGTTTGCCGAACTGGATACATTGGGGGAATTGGCAGAGATCGCCTGGAAACACGATGTTCAAGTCATGATAGAAGGACCAGGGCATGTTCCTATGCATCTGATTAAGGAAAATGTAGACCGCCAGCAGAAGGTCTGCAGGGAAGCCCCATTTTATACATTAGGGCCGCTCACTACTGACATTGCACCGGGTTATGATCATATTACGTCGGCAATTGGGGCAGCCATGATTGGCTGGTTTGGAACTGCTATGCTCTGTTACGTTACCCCGAAGGAACATCTGGGCCTGCCTAATAAAGATGATGTGCGGGAAGGAGTCATAGCTTATAAAATAGCCGCTCATGCTGCGGACTTGGCCAAAGGGCATCCGCATGCGGGAAGGCGCGACGATGCTCTCTCCAAAGCGCGTTTTGAATTCCGTTGGCGGGATCAATTCCAGCTTTCCCTGGATCCGGAAAGAGCGATGGAGTATCACGATGAGACCCTTCCTGCCGAAGGAGCCAAAACAGCCCATTTTTGCTCCATGTGCGGACCGAAATTCTGCAGTATGAGAATTACACAGGATATCAGGGAATATGCCGCGGAAAAGGGGCTTCAGGAGGATGAGGCTTTGAAAGCGGGGATGAAGCAAAAGGCAGAGGAGTTCAGGGGGCAAGGTAGCGCTATTTATTCATAGGTTCTGAAGCGGGATGTTTGATTTCCATCTTATCTCTTTATACAATGCACAATATATGCTTATATTTGAACAAAGGAGATAAGCCCATTGTCCCGACATTCTACCCGACCGACATTGCATTCTGTTTTACTGAAAGATCTTGTGCTTGGTTTTGCAGCTGCTGTTTTTCTGCTATTTGTTTTTCTGTTAATCTCGAAAAGCCTGGCCTCTCCTTGGATTGACCGGTTTGATTCAGTGATTTCCGCCTGGGTTCAATCCTACCGGGGCGATGTGTTTAACCGTATTTTGATTGGGATTACGAAGCTGGGGAACGGAATTACCGAAACAATCGTTTTCATCATAGTTGCGGGCTATTTATGGGTAATGCACCGCCGAAGAAAAGAGGCGGCTTTGCTGTTTTGCAACTTGGCCGGCTCCTGGCTGTTGAACGAGACGCTAAAGGTGCTTTTTATCCGGGTCAGGCCGGACCGCATTTTTTTTCTGGTTGATGCTACGGGTTACAGTTTTCCAAGTGGTCATGCCATGGTTTCCTCATCCTTTTACGGCTTTATGGTCTATTTACTATGGAAACACCAGAGGAGAAAGTGGCGTGCCGCTTGGTTGATACCTTGGCTCGGGGCATTCGTTATTTTTTTGATCGGCTTCAGCCGTATCTATGTCGGGGTCCATTACCCAAGTGATGTTCTGGCAGGCTTCGCTGCAGGAGGGATTTGGCTGATCGGATGCATAGCGGCAGACAAGATTTTGCAGGAAAGGTCGTTTCGGTGAAGGGGTTGGGGGAGCTATTTTTGGGATTGGATTCTGTAAAGGTTTATTTGAAGATTTGGACTCATGGATAAGGCGAAGACTGCGAATGATTCGGTTACGGAGTTGGCGGAAAATAAAGAAGCTTCACAAAGTGCTAAGAAGAAATGATCGGAAAGGAGAACTTCCTCATCTCAGAATGACAAAATGGCGAAGCTCTGGTAGTCTTCCTGCAAGTGTTGCACTACCAAATGAAAAATTTCGACAACTCCGATTAGTTTTTCTGTTGGATATTTATCAAGACCTACATCCCCAACGGGGATAAACATGGAGGAGCCGTATGCGATGACCCGCACGTACGGATCTGTGAGAGGCGCATGAAATTATTCATGCGGTTAGTAAATTACGCATCGCTTTTTTTATTACCCATCCATCACCATGAGAATAGAGGTAGGTGTATGTGCCGGAAACGTCCTAAAATAATGAATAAATGGATTTTCCTAATGAAAATACGGAGTCTAGCAAAAAAACCAAGGAAAAAAGGATAGTAGCTTTCCAGTTATTCCTTTTATATTGAATAAAGAACATGATCAAAAGCGCTCCTATGAGGGCTGTCGATAGATATAACCACGTATTTTGTATGTTGAAAACCCCTATGAAAATGATGTTGACCATCAGAACAAGCAGCTTAGGCATCAGCGCATAATATAAATGCGTTTTCGTACCTGGAACAAAAACAACCAATAGAAACTTCCCGATGATATATTGGACGAGTACACTCACTGTCGTTACGATTGCTGCGATGGTCGTTATGATTTGACGCAAGCTATCGCCATCTGCTAGAAGTTTTTTCACTTCGGCGAATTCATCAGAGAATCCGGCTATTTGGTGTTCGGTGGCAAAAGTACAAAGAAATAATTGAGCACTACATACAGGATGAATGAGAAAAACGATATTAGTTTTGGATGTTTTTCCATGAAAGTGCTCCTTCCTCTATATGAATAGCACTCGATTTATCATATAACCTTTTGTTTATCATGCTGTGGGACACATATATGATAATCGATGCTTTCCTTTCTGATAGAGCTACTAAACGTTCAGATAGCATTTCAACACTTTCCGAATCCAATGTTGACATCGCTTCATCAATCAATACAATCTCCCAATCCTTCACAAAAAGTAAAGATAAGCCAAGCTTCGCCTTCATCCCCGTGGATGCTTTACCGTATGGAACATCTAATTTGCTATCAAAAAAGTCATTGACCTTGGCGAATTGCTCTGCAGATGGCGTAATGCCGAACGTATTCCACAGGATCTCAAGGTTTTCTCTAATCGTAAAAGGATGGATGCCGATCGGATCAACCGTTAAATATAATGTAGATTTTTCACTGGTGGTAATACGTCCTGAATATTGCTTATCAAGGCCGGAAATCATTCTGAGGAGCGTGCTTTTCCCTGCACCATTTCGCCCTGTCAGATGAAAAAGACCTGGTTGTATGGAAAAATTCACGTTGTCTAGTATATGCGTGTCTTTGAATTGTTTTGTGCAATCTATAAATTCTACGTTCACAGGAATCCCCTTTTCTTTATTTAGAAATGACCTTCAAGCATTGCTGCGATTATTAATACGATTATTGACAGCACATAAAGAGGGATCATTTTTTTCATTAAACCTAAAAATAGCACATACTGGCTCATCCCTTGATAAAACAACATGTTCGGAAACTCCAATAAGCCGTGTGGGATAAGTCTGCTTATGGTCGCATCAGGTCCTTGAATCCGATACGACATTGCGATTTGAAAAGCGGAACCTCCAAAATCGAATAACTGGAGAAATAGCGAAATCGGAAAAGCCAATAAATACATGACGAAGTTTTTTATGTTGTGCGATAAAAAAAGGTACATGAACTCATTCTGCAAAGCTGGAGGGTTCGCCCCAAATAAATCCGTATCGAGTACAGATGCTAAATAAACACCTATACCAACAACGGATATACAAAAAATCATATAGTACACAAGGAAAATTTTGGATTTAGGCTGCGTCATTCTTACGCCTCTTTTCATGCGCCAATAGTGAAAAATGTGACAAATATTAGGATTAAAATGGGTAGAGTCAGCTTTAATATTTTGGATTCATTGCCGCTGGTCAACAATTCCGTTTTTCTGTAATAGATAACCCCTATCAGAAGGGTCAATGGAATCGACAGGACGCTTTTGATGATCGCGGTCGTGTCGGCAGCATTAAGGAAGATCCCGACTAATCCCAATGCCGCGGTGACCATCAGCATTAATGAGTATAAATAGATAGAGCTTGCTTTAAATCGTTTAAATGGGCTAACGATTAAAGAAGATTGTAGCGTTTCTACCCTTGATTTATCGATCATGATTTCTTCCCTTTTTGAGCCAACCAAAATTTCCACAATCGTCATGAAATTTATATAAATAAGGATCGTCGCAGGAATCCCGTGTACGCCATTTAATAGTTGTTGGCAGAAGTACATGATTACAGATACGACTGCGCCAAGCAAGATTAATAGGATCTTATTATTGATTACATAAAATAAAAAAATCTGCGACATGCTCCCGGAGGCATGTCGATTCTCAGAGCCCTTCAAGAATGACGGCCCGTGCGGGATGCGATGGTAATTACTTATGTAAAAATAGATGATAAGCAACTGTACAGCCAGTAGAATGGCGGATACGCCAATTAGAGATGCCAGAATGGACCACAATTGTAACAAGAAGATCACTCTGATAATAACCTTGACGAATATGGATGTCAGTTGAGACAAAAACGAAACGACAACTGAACCTAAAGCTAAAAAGACGATAAGATATTCATGCAATACTACCATGCATGTGACGGATACTAAAACAGCCAGAAGGAATTGCAAGGAATATCCTGTTGTGATTGTAAAAAACAAATGTCTCAATAGCAGCCGCTTAGAAATATACACCAAGCCCGGTTTTTGTTTTCCATAGGGTAACATGCAACGATTGATATTTGCTGTCCCTATCACGTATATGCAAATAAAAGAATACAAGACTAGGTAACGGGTGGGGGCCAAATCATGATAGAAAGTCAGGGCTATAATAACTAATGATGAAAAAAGAATCATCCCAATATAATTGAGATGACCCAATATGCTTTTGTCATGTAATTTAAATAATCTCTGTGTCATTGTGTGATTAGAAAGCTGCTGCTTTAGCTTTTCCTTGTTTTTTAAGGATAGTAAGAATAGTCGCGGCAAGCGCTGACGAAATAGTTCCCACACCGCCGAAAAGACCAATGATTGTAATTACATATGAGACCGTTGAGAATGCGTCTAAAAACTTGACGATTGCTATTGATGTCGTCGTACTAAGACCTAGTTGAGTCGCGATGAGGGCTCCGTTACCGATGGTTAAAGCGAACATTGTGATGGCAAGAAGTTCTGCGGATAAAAGCGCATAAGATCTTGCATTTTTTACAGATTTTGCGTTTATCATGATAAAACCTCCTAATTGTTATTTACTTACTATGAAAAATACACCAAACTATGAAACAATTTTGCAAAGCTTATCCCTTGAAATATGTATCAGCATTTCTATTGTTCGTTTAGCTTGGCACGGTTTAAAAGGGGCTGATCATAGACCTTCACCACTACAATTTTTGGTAGAGTGAGACTAATAAAAATATGGTAGTTAAACTACCTGCTGCAATCAGCGTCATCATTTTACCTGTATTTTTTTCTTTATCTTTTAACTCACGCATAGATTCTCGGGAAACCATGACCCAAATGGCCATAGACACTACCGTTAAAATAAAAAGCATAGTTGAATTCATCTAATACACCTCCAAATATTGTAATCCCCTTACCAAAAGTATTACCAAATACCTTTACAATAAGTGCCTCTCTAGTAAAATAAAAATATACAAGTTTATTGGAGGGTACAAATGATAATCGGTTATGCTCGGGTGTCTACTATTGACCAAAATTTAGATCGGCAAATTGGTATGCTTAGTGAATATGGTTGTGAAAAAATAGTTAAGGAGAAAGCGAAAAGGACTTCATCAACTTTTTGATGTCATCCGGAAAGGCGATACAGTTATAGTGGAAAGCATCTCCCGTTTAGGACGTAAAACATTAGATATCCTCAACATTATTCAACAGTTAGAAGAGATGGGGGTACAATTCATTTCTTTAAAAGAAAATATGGATACAAGAACCTCCACGGGCAAAGCCATGTTCCAAATGATGTGTGTCATTGCTGAATTAGAAAGAAACCTTATTGCTGAGAGAGTTAAGGAAGGACTTGAAGCAAGTAAAAGACGTGGAAAAACATTAGGTAGACCCAAATTGGATAAAGAAAAGTTTGCTGTTGCGCTACGGATGTATGATAGTAAAGAATATTCTATAAAGGAGATAGTCTCAACAACTGGAATATCTCAAGGGTCCTTATATAGAGCATTAGTATATACTTCTTACTTCGATTTTATCACTCTATTTGAATGTATTCAATAGGGGTTGCACAGAAATAGGTGTACAGAATTCCCCAAATTTGGGGGAGCGCAGCTTACCGTCTTTTTTGAAACATTGAAATTTTACTTTGCAACTTATTACCGGTTCAAGAAAACGCCAATCTTTATTTTCCCCGCGAACGAGTTGCCTGGATATCTGATTGAATGAACGGATCACCTCAGAGATGGAGGATGAATCAGCAGCTAAAGGATCTAATCGTTGGAATAAATACGGTTGTAAAAACACGTCTGGATCGTTTTTTCTTGGAAATGTTTCTTGAGCAGACTTTTAGTTGAGGCTTAATGTTAATATAGAATAGAGTCAAGGTGAGCAGCTAAAAAACGCGCGTTTTGGACCGCCCTTTGCCGGGCGGTTTTTGTTTCCGTATTTCTCTGTTTTGAGGAAAAAAAGGGGGTGAAATGGATGGGGATCACATGAATCAAACATAAAAGAAATCATGGTGACCCTGTATCAATATCTACTAATGACCGCTGAGCAATTAGGAGCTTATTTCAATTACGATCTTCGTATGATCTACAACCCGATGAGTCGCCTATGGAAGCAGGGGTGGATTTAACATGTGTTCCTGCCATTTTTGGGGAAAAATCACCGAGCCTACACGTTAACCTTGAGAGGTACAAAAGAAACATCTTTGTTCTTAGATGAACCGTTCCGTTCAAATCAGTGGAAACGATCGGTACCTGTGGATGAGGAATAGTTACAACGACGTCTTTCGAAGGATAATAGATCGTAAATTCATAGCCTGTATCAGGCGCAGGACCTTCTTATGGTTTTACCCAAACACCGTGATCTTGATCTCCAAACACTTTTTTAGCATCTCGTTCTCCCGTTTTAATTGATTGACGTAACGATCTTGGTCGATATACTCCTGGCGCCTTCCCCGCTGATCCAGAAGCCCGAATTCACCCTTCTCTCGATATTTCCTCATCCATTTCTTCATTCGCTGCTTATCCTGAATCCCGAAATATTCATGGATCTGCTGATAAGTTCACTTTTCCTCCAAATGCAGACATGGCCTCAGCCTTTAGTTCTTCTGAATACGTTTTGAACTTCTGTCCTTTGATAGCCATATAAATGCACCCCCTTTGCAATGAGTTTAGATTTTATATACAACTCCTCATTAATATACTTAAAAAAAAAGGAACTTCTATTTTCTTTATTGAATTTATTACATTAAATGTAACTCATCGCCAAAAAGGGCAAGAAACCCTCCCGCATCGGCATGGTAGTGAGCGGTGACAAATTAGCTTGAAGAGTAAAAATATTGACAAAAATAGTCGAATGAATGAGGAGGAATGAACTAAATGAAAAAACTTTTGTATAGGCAAAAGAGGAAACCCTTGACACGAACGATCAAAGCAACGTTAGCCGCGTTGGCGACATCCATCGCTTTGGTGTGGGGCGCCGCGGTGCCTGCCCATGCCTGGGTGAATCCGGGTTGGCACTACCAGTACCCATCGGAAGGTGGAACATGGAGATACGGATTCGTGGACGCCGGACTCCGTTCCGAGTACAACCACCCGACGAAGATCCACGGCTCGACGGTGCAAAGGGTCATCGACGGCAAGGTGGTAAGTACTAACAGGAGCATAGATACGGCTGCGGGGAAATACTCTCACGCCTATGTCGGAACCATAAACTCGCCGGGTCTGAAGGCTCATTACTACTACCGTACCAACTAATCCAGGCGATACTGGTTGCGGTCGCCGGGGCTTAGCATGGCGAGTTCCAGATAGTTCTTTGGGTCCCGCTTTTGTATAAGCTTATTATAGTGGCTGTCGCGGGCTCGTTGTTTACTCTGCCCCGCGCTGCTGGCAGCGATCATCACCAACCTATATGATCGAGACTTTCCGCAGGCCATTGGTGTCCAGAGAGTTAAATCTGCTTTCTGCTTTAATTTCTAGATAAAAACATACCAGGTCATAGGTTGGAGTACCTATCAAATTAGCTTGCCTTACCGCCCACCTACCATGTCGGTGCGGGAGCGGTTTTTTCCCCAGAAGCAGGATATTTACCAACTGGTGGTTTTTATCCCGGTGCTTGCAAAGCTCATAAACTCTGAGAGTTCATGGGGTAATACCCCTCCTTTAAGGGGCGCAGCATTTATAATCGCCCGGGGCTTTCGTTCCAGAATTTTCAGATAATGTTCAGGGATGTACTGGTGATCTGATTGATAAAGGGCTTTTTTGTGACGATATATCAAATTTCCTTCATGGTATATATCCATATGGAAAGGAGATACCTTTTGATATCCTGCCAAAGCACCACACCAAAAAATAGAGCATATCTATGAAAAAGGCCACAAAATGTGACCTAAGGATCATTTCTTTTTGAGGATCCTAGGTTAAAATTTGCCTGCAAAAACTAAGAATCCATGAACCTTTTTATTAACAAAAATAGTCGAATGAATGAGGAGGAATGAATTAAATGAAAAGACTTTTGTATAGGCAAAAGAGGAAATCCTTGACTCGAACGATCAAAGCGACGTTCGCCGCGTTTGCGATGTCCTCAGTAGACGTCGAATTTGATCGGTGGTGCAGATGTTGATTGAAGCCCAGGGCGTTTCAGTAGCAATTGGTGGTCGGCCCGTGCTTGACGGTGAGACTGTTCGTTGCACGCCTGGGATCATGACAGCCCTCGTTGGTCCGAGCGGATGTGGAAAGACCACACTCTTGCACTGCCTCGGGCTGTTGCTCCCAGTGGATCAGGGACGCATCTTGATCGACGGAGACGATGTCACAAGGTACGGCACTGCGGCACGGCGTCGGTTCTGGCGTGATCACGCGGCGTTCGTACTTCAGGATTACGGCATCATGGATGAGGAGTCGGTTGCCTTCAATGTCACCATGCAGGCGAGCGTCCTGGGACGACGCGTCACGGGAAACCAGGAACGGTTGGCGCAGGTGCTCGAGCAGACGGGTCTCCAGGGTCGGGAAGGTGAGTTGGCCAGCCACCTGAGTGGGGGCGAGAAGCAGCGACTCGCGCTGGCTCGTGCCATCTACAAGGACGCTGCGATCCTGTTCGCCGATGAGCCCACCGCCTCGCTCGACGCAGCCAACCGGCGAAAGGTCATCGATCTGTTTGCGGACTTCGCCGTACACGACCGCACGGTCATTGTGTCGACGCACGACTCCGAGATGATCAACGCGTGTGGCGCCCGGCATGAGGTCGGTTCCAACAGCTCGTCACACCACTCGTCGACCAGCGATCCCGCTAGCCTAGGATGGTCCTTATGAAGTCAGCCTCTAAGATCATTATCGGTATCGTTATTGGCTCACTGCTGGTAGTGGGAGCAGTTGCGCTCCTAAACGGCTGGATCCCAGTATCAAGAGACACGCACCCGCCGTGCGACCAGCTGCCGACTGTAGCGGAGGCCACTGCGGCGCTTGCCAGCCATCAAGGCCTCGCCAAGGAGATCAAAGCGCTGGGTGATGGCATTGCGGTCGAAGTGGGAAAGCCGTGTCCCGATGACCAGGACCGAGGGCTGGTCATGGTGAGCTATGCTTCGAGATCCGAGCGTGACGCCATCGCCGACCTGCTTAGCCGCCGCGACGGGTTTGGGGTTCCGGTGCATCTGGTGAAGCATTAACGCGGACTTCCGCACAGCCGGTTCGGCGCAATCGTTGTCTGCCGCTTCTGTGCAAGGCTGGCTCGCCGATGTCGTCAAGCCGAACCTGGCGCCGACCACCTACGCCAAGTACGAGGCGCTGGCTCGGCTGTACATCATGGCGCCTTTGGCGAATGGCAGGTGGGCGGTGACAAATTAGTTGAATAGTAAAAATATTGATAAAAATAGTCGAATAAATGAGGATGATGAAATAAATGAAAAAACATTACTTGCTAATCCAAGCGACTACGCCTGGCCCCGGCGACACCGGTTGCGGTCGCCGGGGCTTAGCATGGCGAGTTCCAGATAGTTCTTGGAGGGCGCGCTTATGTATAAGCGTATCATAGTGGCTGTCGCGGGTGCGTTGTTTACTCTGCTTGCGCTGCTGGCGGCGATCATCACCGACCTATATGATCGAGACTTTCCGCAGGCCATTGGTGTCGAGAGCAGGCTTAGCCTCAACTTCAGCGAATCGGGCTTTTCCGTCACTGAAGCGTTTGCGACGCTGGAGGAGCTCGATGCGCGCTGGGATCTTGGTCTGGTCAAGGTAGCGCCGGACCTTGACCGCGACGGCGATGGCCAGATCTTCGTAGCACTTAACGATGGAGATCTGCCCGCCGAATTTACTTGGTTCGGCGGCGATGGTGTAGGCAAGATCGTCGGCAAGGACCGACTTGCCGCCTCCTATCCCAATGGGTTCTATCTCGTGACCGGTGAAAACGCTCACTTGGGCGAGTTCGAGGACGCGCTGAAAAGTAAAGGCGTGAAGGTTGGCCGCAGGGATGTGTCAATTTTTGACAACCTTGAATTCGTGGTGCGGGAAAGAGGATTTGCTGCCGCCGTTCTTGCGTCGTTTGCGCTGATCGCGGCGCTGGCGCTGTTCTGGTTGTCGCTGAGGGCGCGGGGGCGTGCCCTTCGGGTTCTGGGCGGGTGCCCGACCGTGCGGATCCAGGTGCAGGACCTGGCCGGGTTCGGGGGTTTGCTGCTGGTTTCGGCGGGCGCCGTAGCGCTGGCTGCGGCGGGCTATGTGGGTGTGTTTCATGGCTGGATGTACGTCGGTACCTTCCTCAAGGCGTTGGTCAGTCTGCAGGTCGCCGTCATCGCCGTATCTCTGCTCGCTGCGCTTGTCATGTCAGCCTCTGCTTGGCCGAGCGCTACCATGCTTGCCACCAGACAACCGGCGGTAAAGAGCCTGCGTTCGGCGGCGATCGTGATCCAGGCGCTAACGTTCCTCCTGGTGGTGGCTGCGGCTGGGCCTGCTTGGTCCGCATACAAACACTCATCCGCTATGGCTGCTGAAATGGCGCAGTGGAAGCAACTCGCAGACCAGGCCGCCATTGTGTTCGCGACAGACGTTGACGAGATGGACCACATGGAGCCGTTGATTGGCGAGCTGGTGAAAGATGCGGAATCGCTTGATACGGTCGCTCTTTCCTACACTTACACTCAAGAAATGTCAATGCCGGTCGATTTTGGAGAGTACTCGGCCATCTCCTTCGTGAACCAGCGTTGGCTCGATCTGGTGACCAAGGGTGCGCCACAGCCGGCTGTCACATCGGTACCTTACCACAGCATTCCAGAAGGGCTTGTCCGAATGGTTCGAGAAGAGGCTGAGCTCTTGTCGAGGAAAAAGCTTTCCGAGGAGCTGCTCGCACAGTTCCAGTTCTTGCGGCCGGTCGACGGGTTCCGGATGCCAGTAGCACAAGGAGGAGGGGGGAAAGGCTTCACTTTATGGACGATGTTCTGCTCGTCGTCGTTCCCTCGCTCTACGACACCTATAACGATTCTTCCTTGACATCCATGATCTCGGGTAGCAACGTCGTGTTCACCGGTGTGACTGCAACGCAGCAATTGCTAGAGCGACACGGCCTAGACGTACAGGCGCTGCGTGATCGTGGTCTCAAAGGTGAACTGAAAGTTGTCTACATTGCCGAAGAGGGGATTCTCCACGCGCAGTTCGCAGCATACGTTGTGTGGTTGCAGAATCTTGCGCTGGTTGCATTGGTTGTTGCTTTCACTGTCGCTGCTGCGATCAGTGCGTTGATCACTGCACTGCTGCAGGCGAAGCGTGACTTCCCGCTGCGGGTAGCAGGCCGGTCATGGGTGCGGATCCTTCAGAGCCGCGTGGCCAAGGAATTGCTTGCTGGGCTCGGTCTCGTGGGCGCCGTTGTCGTGTTCCAAAGGCCTGATGCGATAGGGGCCGTACTTGTGGCCGCAGCGTATGGGTTGCTTGTTGTGTCGCTGAGCCATCTATTTGCTGCGCGTTGGTGTTTCGATAGTGTCAGTAGACGTCGAATTTGATCGGTGGTACAGATGTTGATTGAAGCCCAGGGCGTTTCAGTAGCAATTGGTGGCGGCCCGTGCTTGACGGTGAGACCGTTCGTTGCACGCCCGGGATCATGACAGCCCTCGTTGGTCCGAGCGGATGTGGAAAGACCACACTCTTTGAAGTGCCCCCTGTCAAGTAGACAGTGTAAAAAAACAAAAACAGTTAGTTTGTTTCCCTCAGTTCTGTTAAATTGAACTGAGGGTTTTATTTTCTTCTCTCATTTTTATGCAGCTTGTTTTTGATATTCGCTGGGAGACAGGCCACTTAAACGCTCTGTATAGCGGTAATTGTTGTAGTAGTGGATATAATTTCTCACGTCTTTGAGAACGTCTTCATAGGTGTCGTGTTTCCTTAGATAAAAGCTTTCTGCCTTAAATGTACCCCAAAATCGTTCAATGGTTGATTATCTAGACATCGGCTCACCCGAGACATACTTTTAGTAAAACCGTACTTAAGCTGAAGTAGACTGTATTCATGTGAAGTATACTGGAAGCCTTTGTCGCTATGCAGAAGTGGAGTCCTCCAGTAGGCCTTATTCACCGTATCCATGACGAGTTTTTTGTTGTTGGAGGGGCTTAACACCCATGAAACGATGGAGTTATCGTATACATCAACGATAGCACTCAGATAGGCTTTACGACCATTCCCATACTTCAATTCTGTGACATCTGTGCACCACTTTAAATTGGGAGAGTCCGCGTGAAACCCGCGGTTCATCCCATTTTCAGCCACATGTATTGCAGAGGATTTCACGTAATTCGGTCGTTTCCTGCGAATCACCGCTTTTAATTCAAGAGCGCGCATGATTCGATAATAACGTTTTTTGTTGTAACTCTTTTTGAGTTTCCGGTTCAATTGTGTGCGGATTTGACGATAACCAAGTACACCCTTTCTCTTGTCATAGCGAAGTTTCGCTTCCTTGGCCAATGAAAGGATTTCAAGTTCCCTGATGGATGGTTTCCATTTTAGCCATTTATAATAGGCAGATCGAGCGACTCCGGCTAGCTTGCACAGCTTCGTGACGGCATAGCCTTTCTCAGCGTGCAGTTCTTGGATAGCTTGATACCAGTCTGCATGTCGGACTAACGTTAGCGTGTATGTCGTCGCCGGATCTCTGCCAACTTTTTTGCCAGAGCGTTCTCCATTTCTAAATACTCGTTCCGTGCTTCTAATTCTTTGATCCGAAGCTTGAGTCGTTCATGATCATCCAACTCTTCCGCAGGCTTGTTACGACCGCGATTGTCCTTGAGGGCTTCCTCACCGCCAGATTTATATTTACGAACCCATGCGTACACCTGTGAATAAGAAACATCATATTTCTCCATGGATTTCTGATAATCCAGATCGTTTGCGATCGTATACTGTGCAATTTCAATGCGTTCTTCGAAAGTGGTTTTACGTCCTTTGTTCATACGAGATAGTCCAATTCCTTTACGAGTAGATTTTATTTCTACCCCATTAGTATACTTGGAGATCATCTCGTCAAAACACTTTTACTAGAAATATGATACTTCTTTGTCGCCTCTCGTATAGAATGACTACCGGATAATACATCTCTGATTGCAGCCAGCTGCAGATCCTCTGAGTAAGCTTTACATCCTCTGGATTCCTTTAATCCGTCAAGACCATCTGCTTTATACTTCCTTACCCAATCTGTTACCGTGTTTTTGTCTATTCCCAGCTGTTTCGCCTCATAACTTGGGTTTGTCTCATTCTGAAGACATCGCTTTACGACACGTAGCTTTACCTCTAAAGAAGTTGGACTCCTTTTGGACATTGTAAAAACTCCCATCATTGTAGAGTAGATGTTTTTGTTTTTTCTACTGTCTACTATGAGGGGAGCATATCAAAAAAAAGGGAGGCTTCTGCGTCAGATTATACAGATACTTATTTTGTTTTGGACCGGTTGGCTATTTCTCTGTTCGCGATGAAGGCCAGGTCCTCATTTCCAAACAGGGATAAGACCCCTAACAGAGTCTCGTCAGCAATTTCTCCGGCTTCTTCTTTTGGTACGGTTAACTCTATAGCCTCCTGAAGAGCTTGATTAACACCTTGTGTGGGATAGGCTTCTTTATATAGCTGCACGGGATCGAGATCATGGTTGATGCACCATTGGGCAAATAATAGAATCATCATTTTTTCTTCTTTCTGATAGTTCTCGATGATTTGTTGTTCTATTTCTTGACGGCTCATATTGTTCTCCTTCCTGATAAAATCAAAGTAAGTATTTGTGCTTCTATTGTAATAGAAGAAAGAGGGTCTGCCTACTCTATGACAGAAGGCGGCAAAAGCTACTTTTTAGTAACAGGGGTTTTTTTGGTAAAAGGAAAAGAGTGGTGGTACAATGATGGAAAGAATACAATAGATGCAAACCAAAGCGGAAGCTGAAAAGAAAATACAAAATATAAGATGCAAAATAAAACATTAGTTAGAAATTGGGGGAAATATGAAAATTAAAGGAATGCGCCCAAAATAAGCAGGAGATCAATCAGGGAAAGAGACAGGGAGGATTGACAGATGAAGCGTTACACCAATATGGATGACAAAGCAACGCCCACTTCATGGAAAGATATAAGAAGATGGCGTAAAGAACGGCGTTCCAAAATAAAAGATATGTCGTATGTGGTGGAGCAGGCTCCGGTTAAGGCAATCTCATACTTGCGACATAATCAAACAGAAACAACGCTGACCTGGATAGGCCACTCCACTTTTCTGCTGCAAATGAACGGTTTACATATTTTGACTGACCCTGTTTGGGCCAGGACAATGGGAGTTGCCTCCCGTTTAACTGAACCCGGACTTGCTATCCGTGAGCTGCCCCCATTGATGTAGTATTGCTGTCCCATTCCCATTATGATCATTTACATATAGGGTCCTTACGAAAACTTCCCGGAAATCCCAAATTGCTTGTTCCTGAAGGATTGGCCAAAAAATTAAAAAGGAAAGGCCTCCAAAATGTAGAAGAGTACGGGTGGTGGGAACATACGGAGATTCAGGAAGTCCAGTTTCATTTTGTTCCGGCCCAGCACTGGACAAGACGGACGCTGCTGGACACGAATACATCCCATTGGGGAGGATGGATAATCCAGAAGGGAGAGAACGGGCAGGGAGACACCATTTATTTTGCCGGTGACAGCGGATATTTCCATGCCTTTCAGCAAATTGGCAGTCAGTTTGATATCCAGTATGCGTTGATGCCCATTGGTGCATATGAACCGGAATGGATTATGTCCACTCAGCACGTTAGTCCTGAAGAAGCGATACAGGCGTTTTTGGATGTGCGGGGGCGGGTATTCATTCCCATGCATTATGGAGCCTTCCGGCTTGCGGACGATACGGTGAAAGAAGCCCTGGACCGGTTAACGGCTGAATGGGGGCGCAGGGAGATGAAGAAAAAATATGGGCTGCGTATTCTGAAACTGGGTGAAACTCTAAGGCATACGGTAGAACAGAAGGGTAAGAACGGAACCCGTACAGAAGGGGAAAAAAACGGACAGATTGAATGATCTGTCCGTTCAGACTGTCCGTTTATTTCAAGTTTTCCGGATTTAGGCATTCCAGTTCCGGAACGACAAAAAGCACTCCCTTTTCATATATGTAATTTGCTGCTTCGCCGGACAGCAAGGACAGGAAGCGGCAGAAACCCCCTTTTATTTAGCTGATAAATATAAGCTGCGGGATTTAATCGTTACGGCGGGTCATTTGCTGCCAGACCGTTCCCTCCGCCTCATGTCCGCCTTCAATACGTTCAAGAGCAATCTGAACCTGCAGGCTGACTTCAAATTCAGGGTCGCCAGCAGCTTCCTTCAAAGCCGGCACGGCACTTTCATCCCCGACTTCGTACAGGAAACGGGCAGCACGCCAGCGGACCAGTTTGTTCTTATCCTTAAGCGCTTTAATCATGGCCGGAATCGCGGCGGGATTACCGATATCCGATAGCGTATCGCCGGCGGTTCGGCGGACGGCCGCAGTACGGTCTTCAAGCGTACGGTACAGATGAGGCAGTACTTCAGGCTCTTTAATGTCACCCAGAAATACGGTGGCAAGGCGCCGGATGGATGTATTCTCATCATTAAGGGCCTCTATGAGGAGAGGCAGCGTTTCGAGAGAAGGTTCAACGCTCTGCAAGGCCGCGTATCGCTTTTTCCAATCAGCGTCCTTTAACTGCCCGGCAATTTCCTCGTTTGACAGCTTGGCCGCCTTAATGACTTCCTGAGACTGGGATGCCTCATAAGTGGCGCTGGAGGCTTGTTCTACAAGTTTGGCCAGCAGGTCATCATCTAATGAGGCGTCTACTTCTTGAATTACCTCGTTTAGCACTTCGTCAAGCTCTCCGTAGCGTACGCCAAGGTCTTCCAGCTTCCGTTCTTTCAGAAGAAGCGGGGAGGAGGCAGTCGCCTTCATAGTGGCATCTGAGAATCGCTGCGGCATTGAAGCCCGTTTCTCTTCCGCATCATTATTTACGCGAACCTGGATTGGAATACCGCGGAATACCTGCAGCTTTACGGTTACTTCGCCATATCCGCTATCCTGAGCGGCTGCATCTTCAACTGATACCCCGGATTCGCCGAAAACTTCCCGGGCCGCGGCCAGGATCTGCTTCCAATCCCCCTTTGGTGTCCGGTCCAGTGCGATAAAATCGGTGACCTGGAAGACGCTTTTTACATCAGGAATATCTAGAAGCCGGCGAATATAGCCCGGGGCAGAATTTCGTTCTTCCCTTGTGAAGGAATACATTTTGCCCTTAGGAAGAGCAGTATCCAGATTGAGTTTCATTGAGTTTGGGCTTGGGGTGGGTTCGATTGAAACAATTTTCATCTATTTTCGCCCTCCTTTTTATAAGCACGCTGCATAGCTGTCCGTCCCTGCCAATCGGGAAGTAAGGCCCAGATAGGCCACAAGCTCCGTATTGCTTGGATATAATGAAACGATATGCATATGACCTGGCTCCTTCTGCTTAGTTTCTTGTCTGGCTGAACTTTTAGGCTGAAAATCCCGCCACGCGCCGCACCGCAACGCGCGCCGAGCGGATTCAGCCATAAAAAAACCAGGGGGGTTTAAAGGTGATTCCCTCTGGTTCTATTATCTCACAAAATCAGTCTAATTCGAGCAAGTTTCGCTCCAAGTAACGATCAAGCGCTTTTGTTAAATCAAAAATAGTATGGGCAAGGTCAATATTTTCAAAGCTGTATTCACACTGGGGCTTATAGGCCATCTCATCCTCGTAATGCGCCATGTATCGTGTGATCATTTCTTCCGAGTCACCGCTTTTGGCTAAGCGTTCAATTACGTGATTTCGGTCTGCATAAATGAAAATACGTACCAGTTTGTCACCGTAAATTTTCTTCAGTGTATCCGATCCATAACGGTCCAGGATAAGATAAATGCTTCCTGCTGACTGCAGCATAAGCTCTACATCTGCACCTTGCATGCCGTATAAATGACCGTTGATTCCACGTACTTCCACAAACTTCCCGAGATGCTGATCTTCCAAGAACTTTTCCCGGGAGACGAAATGATAATCCTGACCGTCAACTTCAGTTTTCTTCGGAGGCCTGGTGGTATAAGAGAGCACCTTCTTTATACCGAGCGTATCTCCCGCCATCTCGGCAACCGTCTTGCGTCCTGCACCATGAGGGCCGGTGAATACAAAAATCATTTCTTTTCCTTTCCATTCCATAGAAAACCCTCCTCACGTTCATGAAAATATTGGTACGGGTCCTGTTTCATATGGCTTCGTTCAAAGACTTTCCGAAAAGGAACTACGGCATCGTTGTATCTTTTATTTTACATCTTTAAGACCATCTGGTAAAGAATGCCTTATTCATCCCCGAGAAAGAATAGATGCGGCAGTAAATCCAGTTTTGAACAATTCGGAACAGGTGTACGGATTTTGGTTAAATTTTGTTAACATAATACAGCATTATCAGATGGGGATTTCTCCATTTTATAACAGGAAAAAAGACTAATATTGTCTTTAAATGTCAAGTTTTCACTGGAAAAAACGGACCTGAAAATACAAAAAATAACCTATTTATGGAAACCCATATTTTTCTAACATTTGACAAATCCTTGATTTTAGAACAATTTGTGAACTTCTATAGAGTAATTGACAAAAAAGTTTTACCTAATTATAGTTAATTAAGTGAAATGCTTGATTGACATGGGTATGTCGTTCGTGGTAAAAATATTGGTTTACGAAGTGGGGTTGATAAGCAATGAGTCGATGGAAAATGTTAAAGCGTCTGATCCCCCTATTTGCGGTGATGACGTTCCTCTTATCGGGTTGCGGTGACCCGACCATGTCCGCTTTGAAGCCGAAAGGACCCGTTGCTCAAGAACAATACTATTTGATGCTGATCAGTATTTCGATCATGGTTCTTGTTATCGTTGTGGTGTTCGCGCTTTATTTGTACGTCATTATACGATTCCGCAAACGCAAAGGACAAGAGGATATCATTCCTAAACAGGTGGAAGGTAACCACATCCTAGAAATTGTCTGGACAGTAATACCGATCGTTCTCCTTATTATTCTTGCTGTTCCTACCATCAATTACACATTCAAACATTCCGCTAACAACTTAGACAACAAAGATGCTATTCAAGTTAAAGTGACAGCCAGCCAGTTCTGGTGGAAATTCGAATATCCTGAATTGGGGATCAAAACGGCACAGGATCTTGTCATCCCGGTCGGAAAGAAAATCGCTTTTGAAATCGTTTCAAATGACGTGGTGCATTCCTTCTGGATACCGTCTCTCGGCGGTAAAATAGATGCCAACCCCAGCGATTTGAAAACAGTATATACGCTGCAAGCCGATGAAGCAGGCGTTTACAAAGGGAAGTGTGCGGAACTTTGCGGACCGTCCCATGCGCTGATGGACTTTAAAGTAGATGCCAGGTCGGAGGAAGACTTCAACGCTTGGGTACAGAAGATGAAAACTCCGGTGGCTACCGTTGCTGCGGACGCCCAAAAAGGGGAAGAAATCTTCAAAAGCAAATGCTTGTCATGCCACGCGGTGGAAGCGGATAAGGACGGTATGGGACCTAACCTGAAAGGGTTTGCAGACCGCCAAATGGTAGCAGGAGTGCTTGAACATAACGAAAAGAACTTAAAAGATTGGATCAAAGACCCCGTTACTGAGAAAATGGGCACCAAAATGCCGACTATTCCTCTTCAGGATCAAGAGATTGATGAGCTCGTGAAATACTTGAATACACTTAAGTAAGATATACTTTCAAGAGGAAACAGCTCGCTGCCCGTTTATGATGGCGATCGTTTCCGGTGAAATATAAGGCAAAAAATAAGTAAGTCACTTAGTGTTCTTATATTGAAAAAAGGAGGGAATCACACGGTGGCTCAAGTACACGCAGAGGCGCACGCACATGCGCACAAGGTGAAGAAATATAGCGGGCTTATGGACTGGTTAACCACAGTAGACCATAAAAAGATCGGCATCATGTATTACATAGCCGGGGGGCTGTTCTTCCTGATTGGCGGAATTGAAGCCGTTCTGATGAGACTTCAGCTCATGTACCCGGATCAGAAGTTATTTGTTTTCGATACATTCAATCAGCTTACGACCATGCATGGAACGACCATGATTTTCCTTGCCGTGATGCCCGTCATCATCGGCTTTATGAATGCTGTCGTTCCCTTGCAGATCGGAGCAAGGGATGTTGCTTTCCCTTTTCTTAATTCATTAGGTTTCTGGCTATTTCTGCTTGGAGGCATTCTGTTAAATACAAGCTGGTTCCTCGGAGGGGCACCGAACGTGGGATGGACGGCATATACGCCGCTTTCCACACTGGATCTTGATTTCAAAGGCGTGGATTTCTACGCACTCGGTCTTCAGATTGCAGGGCTTGGTACATTAATCGGGGGTATCAACTTCCTCGTAACGATCATTAACATGCGTGCACCAGGTATGACGTTTATGCGCATGCCGATGTTCACCTGGACTACATTCGTAACTTCCGTACTGATCCTGTTCGCTTTCCCAGCGATTACAGTGGGACTGGTGCAACTGACATTTGACCGTATTTTCCATGGCGGTTTTTATGATCCTGCCAAGGGTGGAAACAATATCCTTTGGGAGCATCTTTTCTGGATTTTCGGCCATCCTGAAGTATATATCTTGATTTTGCCGGCCTTCGGCATTATCTCGGAAGTTGTATCCACCTTTGCCAAAAAACGTTTGTTCGGCTACAGTTCCATGGTATTTGCAAGTGTCTTAATCGGTTTCCTTGGCTTCATGGTCTGGGTTCACCATATGTTTACTGCCAGCCTTGGGCCGGTAGCGAATTCGATCTTTGCCGTAGCCACAATGGCGATTGCAGTACCTACCGGAATCAAAATCTTTAACTGGCTTTTCACACTATGGGGTGGCCAGATTACGTTCTCGACAGCTGCCCTGTGGGCAACGGCATTTATCCCTACCTTCGTTATGGGGGGAACAACTGGGGTCATGCTGGCTGTTCCGGCTGCCGATTTCCAGTACCACGACACGTATTTCGTCATCGCCCACTTTCACTATGTGCTTGTCGGTGGTTTAGTGTTCGGATTGTTTGCCGGTTCTTTTTACTGGTGGCCCAAGATGTTTGGCCGCATGCTGAACGAAACACTCGGCAAAATTCATTTCTGGTTTTTCTTTATCGGATTCCATCTGACTTTCTTCCCTCAGCATTTCCTTGGTCTTATGGGAATGCAGCGCAGGATCTTTACTTATGCCGGCGGGGAAGGTCTGGATGAAGGTAACCTGATTAGTTCGGTCGGTGCAATCTTAATGAGTATAGGTGTCATCATTTTTATGATCAATATGATTGTGACGGGTATGAAGCCTAAAGGGGCTCCTAATGACCCTTGGAACGGCCGTACACTGGAATGGACGATCTCTTCACCGCCTCCGGAATACAACTTTAAGCAGACTCCGCTTGTTCGTGGTCTGGACGCATTCTGGGTTGAGAAGATGGCCGGAAACAAAGAAATGACGCCTGCGGAACCGGTTGGTTCCATTCATATGCCGTCTCCGACAATTCTTCCGCTGGTGATGACCATTGGATTGACGGTTGCCGCTTACAGCCTCATTTTCGGAACTGCACCGTATCCGATTACCATTGTCGGTATTGCCATTACTTTTATAGCGATGTTTCTGCGTTCAGTATTTGATGACCATGGGTACCATATTGAACCTTCGGAGCTTGAAGACAAGGGGGGGAAAGCATGAGCGCGAATGCACACGGTGTAAATGAACTTCCAATGGAGCCCGAAAAGGCTACACTGGAGGGAAAAAATAAAGTACTCGGCTTTTGGCTCTTCCTTGGCGGGGAGACTGTATTGTTCGGATGTTTGTTTGCCACTTATCTGGCCCTCCGCAACTCTGTCGGGGACGGAAAGACATCAGATGAATTGTTCCAGCTTCCAATGATAGCATTAGCGACATTCCTTCTGCTTACCAGCAGTTTGACCAGTGTATTTGCCGTTATGGCCCTTCATCGCCATAGACTGCAAAGCATGCTGAGATGGCTTGCTATTAGCGTAGTCCTGGGCTTGGCTTTTCTGGGGCTTGAAATTTATGAGTTCGTGGAGTATGTGCATGAAGGTCACGGATTTACAACAAGCGCTTTTTCAACCTCATTTTACTCGCTCGTCGGTTTTCATGGAGCACACGTTCTATTCGGGATTCTATGGATCAGCTTGTTGATCATTCAGGGATCAAAGAAAGGACTTACCACAGTTACTGCGCCGAAGTTTTATATAGCTGCTCTCTACTGGCATTTTATTGACGTAGTCTGGGTATTCATTTTCACAGTAGTTTATTTGATGGGGAAGGTGGCATAAGCATATGAGCGGTTCAAATGAAGTCTCTTCTCAGAGCAGACGCCATAAGCATGAAGGCCCAAGAAACCATATCATCTCCTACATCATTTCGTTGTTGCTTACTATGCTGGCTTTTGCGGCTGTCCTTTACGGCGGGTTAGATAAAACCTTTCTCTACCTGTTTCTGTTGCTTCTGGGTGTTGTTCAAGTGATTTTCCAGCTTGTTTACTGGATGCATATGAAAGAGAAAGGTCATGTGCTTCCTATTATCAGCCTTATCTTCGGTGTTGTTGTAATGCTGACTGCAGTGGCCGCTGCTGTATTATGGACTTGGATATAAGGATGAAGGATGGGGCGGCCTTTGTTTAAGGCCGCCCTCTTGCACGTATAAACTTACATGACTCTGGGGAAGAACATCAAGCCGCAAAGCAGACCCGGAAGCGGCTTAAAAGGAGTTAGATGATATATGGGTGGCAACACCGTCAGTATATTTCAGCTATGGAGTCCGGCTGTCCTGGTTACCGCCATTGCTGCTGGCTGGTTGTATACAAAGATAACGGGATCATGGAGTGAAAAGTTTCGCGATGCTGAACCCGTTCCGGTCAATATGAAGCGAAATTTTTATTTGGGGCTGATCTTGTTTTTTGTTTCGGAGGGGACGCCTCTAGGTTATTTGGGGCACAATTACATGTTCAGTGCGCATATGACGCAAATGTCCCTGAACTATTTGATCATTCCTCCGCTTATTTTGACAGGTCTGCCGGCTTGGGTGATCCGGCCTATCATTGAAATGAAGGGAATCAGAGGGTGCATGAAACTGTTTACTCACCCGATTGTCGCGGTACTGCTGTTTAATCTTTTCTTCTCGTTTTATCATATCCCGTTCATCATGAATACCTTGATGGCGAATGACCTGCTTCTGTTCTTGTATCATACATTGCTTGTGGTCACTTCCTTTACGATGTGGTTTCCGGTATTTTGCCCGGTTCCGGAATGGGACCGAATCACGTCGTTGCAGAAGATCGCATTTGTGGCGGTCAATGGGGTTCTGCTGACGCCTGCCTGTGCGCTGATTATTTTCGCCCAGACGCCTCTGTATGAGATGTACCTGAATGTAATTGTACCTTTCCCGTATCTGTCTTTACTCGATGATCAGCAGCTGGGCGGTGTGATTATGAAGATTATGCAGGAGATTACGTATGGTATTGCCATTGGCATTATTTTCTTTAAATGGTTCCGTACAGAGCGTTCCAAGAATCCGGATCTGCAGATGGATGCTCCGATGGAGCCTCAGGAAAACAATTCCCTTCAACCCTCAGCTTTTTTAAAATAGGATCTGTTAAACGATAATACTGAGAATTCAACAAAAAAGAAAAGGACCCGTTTGCGGTCCTTTTTTTAGGTTTCTGTTTAAACTAAAGCACACTATTTTGCCAAAAAAGAACGCTTCATTTTAACGTAATACACCAGAAGTCTCCTTCCTCTATAGGTGGGAGATGAAGGGTGTTTTCTTTTATCAAAACATACGCTTTATTATATAATGGAATAGAAAAGAGGTGGTTTGATATGGCAAACAAGGCATATAAGTTCCGTTTGTACCCAACTCCACTACAAGAGCAATTGCCTGCAAAAACATTTGGTTATGTTCGTTTTGTCTACAACGAAATACTGGCTGAACGAAAGGAAACCTATGAGCAATTCAAGGATGACAAAAAGTTCCAACAGCCTCACCCCATGTGGTCTTTCTTTAAATCCATCTCAGTCTATCATAAGTTACATGAATAGAAAATAACAATCAAGGCTATGCCTGATTTTTATAAACATGTTCTTTCTTTTCATTGCGGTGAAATCATACCAAGAGTCAAAGTAACAACATATGATTCAAATGCCAAATGAAAAGTGCAGAAACCAGCAATACGATCGCGTTCAGATATTGGTGAGTGGTCACTTTCTGGATTCCCAGACGTGCGTGGCATACGCTGTCAAATAGGTTTTCAGCCACTTCCTTTCCTTGTTTTGTATTGCAATAATTTACCTATGTAAAATTCTACAACATCAAAACCAAATAGAGACAAAAAGTTGAAGAAATTGAACAGAGCAGAATTAATTAATTCAGTTGTTTGTTTGGTGATAATTTATTTTTTATTGTTTCTATGTATAAAGAAATTTTGCAAAAACAAAAAATCAAAAAGTGTACTTTTCTGGTCGATATCTATTTTATCTGTTCTGGGAATTCTCTCGATTTCAACCGTGTTTTTTATAGCTAATTGAACAGAGATATGTTATCATCTACAATAAAAGTAAAATATAGGAAATAGAGGGGCGAGAAAAGCAAGAGAAGAAATTTTTGATGTTCCTCTCACTATTTGCTCTTATCTAGTATGGGCAGCAACAAGTGATAGATTAACCAAAGTTTGAACAGCATTATATAGCTTGGATAAATCTGATCCATTTGTAAGTGAAACAGATTGAAAAATACAGTAAGCTAACAGAAAAACAAAAACAACGATTAATTGAAATTTTATATGACCCCAATATCACCTTTTGACACTATGCAAACATAGGATGCTGGAAAATCTGTTTCCTTGTCAAATGAAGAAGTAATGATAAAAAACGAAGTAGAAGGCAGCACAATAGCCATTTACGTATATGGGACAGCTATTCTTGGTTTTATCTCGGCCTCGGTAGCTATTGTTATTCAACCAAATCCAGGTTATGTAACAGGATGGAAAGAATCTGTATAGAAAATTATTCAAGTTGAAGTTTAAAACGATCATTTATCCAGTATGTTTCAACATGCTGGATAATTTAGTTTCATTTATTCTCTAGAATCATTGAAAATGTATTGACGTAAAAACTTAAAAAATACGGTACAAAGGAGAGAAGAAAATGACAACAGCATTATTGGCAGATGGAATCAGCAAACAATACGGAAGTACCACAGCCGTGAATCATTTGGAACTCCAGGTGAAACGGGGTGAAATCTTTGGCCTGCTCGGAGGTAACGGTGCGGGTAAAACGACGACGATGCGGATGGTGCTAGGATTAATCTATCCCGATGGAGGCCGAATTGTATGGGACGGGAAGGAACGCCATCCCCGGCTTAGCAAGCTGATGGGTTACCTGCCCGAGGAACGGGGACTTTATCCCAAAGTAAGGGTAAGTGAGCAGTTAATCTACCTGACCCAGCTTAGAGGTCTGAAAGCGAAAGAGGCAGACCGCAACTTGAAAAAATGGCTGGAACGTTTCGGTGTACCGGAATATTACGACAAGCGTGTAGAAGAGCTGTCAAAAGGGAACCAGCAAAAAATCCAGTTTATCGCGTCTATTATTCATGATCCCCAAATCCTGCTGATGGATGAACCGTTCAGCGGATTAGATCCTGTTAATGTGGAACTGCTCAAGGATACGGTGAAAGAGCTGAGAAACGAGGGCAAGTCCATTCTGTTCTCCAGTCACCGCATGGATCACGTGGAGGAACTGTGTGAAAACATTTGTATTTTGCATAAATCTAATACCGTCCTAAAGGGAAACCTCAAACAAATTAAGCAGACATTCCCGAAAGAGAAAGTTGTTCTGGAAACAACCGGTCAAGTAACAGGTTTGGAGCAGCTTTCAGGTGTAGAGCAAGTTGGCTGTGACAATGGGCGTTATATGATCCGCATTAAAGACGAGGGAGCAGCCCCGGGGATTCTTGAACATGCTATGAAGCAGGCGATTATCCACCGTTTTCAGGTAATGGAGCCGACGCTCAACGAAATCTTCATCCAAAAGGTAGGTGTCAGCCATGAATGAGATTATGACGATTATCAAATTCACTATTTCAAGCCGTTTCCGCATGAAGTCCTTCAAAGTCATGACATTGTTGTTTGTCATTTTAATTACCATCGGAGCTAATGTTCCTTATCTGATTAAACAATTTTCATCTGGAAGTGATAAGGCTACAGAGGTGGGGATTGTAGCGGATGAAGCGAAATTAGGAGAAAAGTTAACCCCAATCCTGACTAAATATCCCGGTGAAGTCAAGTTCGTTCCTGTACAGGGAGGAGAAGAGAAAGCCAAGTCTCTATTGAAGCATAAAGAGCTTGAAGGGTATCTTGTTCTAAAAGACGGAAACAGTGCAGATTTTCCCGATGTAATCTATAAAGACCAGAGAACCACGCCGGATACGAGTATGAAGCTTAAGCTTCATACCATTTTACAGACGGTCAAAAGCAACTATATTCTTAGCGAAGCGGGACTGACAGAGAGCCAGCTGAACGCTATTCAATCTCCGGTTCATATCGAGACAGAGCAGGTCAATGCATCCGATCAAGAAGCAGGGAAGACTCAGGGCGAGCAGGCCATTGCCTATATTTTTGTATATGCCATTAACTTCCTGCTTTATATGAGTATACTTGGTTACGGACAAATGGTCGCTACTGAGATTACAGCCGAGAAAAGTTCCCGTGTCATGGAAATTCTCATTACCAGTGTGTCCCCGCTTAAACAAATGTTCGGTAAGATCTTTGGAATATGTATACTGGGACTGGTTCAGATCTTATTATGCGTGATAACGGTATTTGCTAACCTGATGCTGCCTTGGAACAGGGAGTTGCTATCCGGTTTGAACCTTAGTTTCAGAGATCTGCCAATCGATCTGATTATCTATTTCGTTATTTTCTATCTGGCTGGCTTTTTTATCTACGCAACCATGTATGCGGCTGTCGGCTCCATGGTTAGCCGTACGGAGGAATTGGGCCAGGCGGTTATGCCTGTGATGTTCCTGGTGATTATCTCGTTCTTCATAGCTTCATTTGGTATGCAGAATCCGAATTCAACTTTGGTAACGGTAATGTCCTTTATTCCTTTCTTCTCACCGCTGATCATGTTCCTGAGAATTGGGCTCAGTGATCCCGCCTTGTGGGAAATCCTCATATCAATTGGCATCATGTTCGCGTCCATCGGGATTCTTGCCTGGTTATCCGCAAAAATTTATCGTGCCGGAGTCCTGATGTACGGCAAGCGCCCGTCCTTTAAAGAATTACGCAAAGCGATGAAGTCGTTTAATGCATGAGTAACGTTTACAAATAAGACTTTTCATGCAAATCCCGTTTAAGCCCCAATACATCAAATATTTGGATGTTATTGGGGTTTTTAATATCGTTCATGAAACAAATGACATTCCATAAAACTTATCCATGAAAAATTTTTGAAACGGTCACATTTGTTTAAGAAAATAAATGTTAAAATTATGGAATAAAGCACCTTATTTAGCAAAAAATGATGCACGATGAATCCTAATTCAACAATTTAATGTTTAAACGGATGAGTTTCATAACTTTATGATATAGATTCAAACTAGCACATTACGTTGAAAATACTGGTGTCACTATTGGGGGAACAGACGTATGAAAACAATTTTGGAAAAAGAAGAAGAGTTTTTACATCCGCTAGAGGATAATTTAGAGACGTTACTGAATAATATAGCTTTTCTCCAAAAACAAATTAAAGGCCGTAATTATCTTAATCCCAAATTTGCTTCAGAGCCATTTCTTTACAAAGAGGATTTGGCAAAGAGCCATGTACCCGAAAAGGGGAAAAGTACGGAAGAAGTCTTTAAGACACTTTCTGAAATGTTCGAAGGAAGCATTCGCCCGCAGTCTCCGTATGCCCTTTTTAATATGGTACCGTCCCCGTTGTTAGATACAGTAGCTGCAGCGGCAATGACGCAACTATATAATATAAATAGTCTAATGGATGCTTTTGGCGGAAAAGCTATATTGTTTGAACAGCGCATAGCAAGGGCTGTTGGCCGTCTAGTAGGCTGGGAGCAATCATACGGGGTTTCTTGTAATGGCGGAAAGCTAACCCTTTTTTATGCTATAAAATCAGCAATTGCTAAGATTGCCCCTGACTCCGGACGCGAGGGGGTTCCCAAAGATCTCGTTGTTATAACCAATGAGGGGGCGCATTATTGTGTTGAACACGTTTGTTCCATACTTGGGTTAGGGGCGAATCAATGTATCCGGATTGGAAGCAAAGAAGATTGGAGTATGGATGTAACTGAGTTAAAGCAGGTTATGCTGAAGCAATTAGCCCAAGGTAAACGCATTGCAGCCATCGTCTGCTGTGGCGGAACGACCATTAACTTTGCTTGTGATGATGCCAATGAAGTTTATGAATGTGTAGAACAGATCTTTGAAGAAACGGAACAAACGTACTTTCCATATTTTCATCTGGATAGTGTTATCGGCTGGTTATGGTTTCATTTTATGGGATTAAGTGAAATAGAGTGGGAACAACGGATTGTAAACCCTGAAATTCGTTTTAAAATCAAACGCGCGGCAGAAAAAATGAAAGGGGTTTCCCGCTTTGATTCATTTGGCGTAGATATGCATAAAAATGGCTTATGCCCCTATGCAACAAGCTTCTTTATTTCAAAAACAGAAGAATGTTTTAACCGCCTGAATGAAGGTACATATACTTATAGAGAAAAAGATTTTGAGTTTGGGAATTTTCGCGCATACCGATATACGATTGAAAACTCCCGGCCGGCCACAGGCATTGCTGCTGCATGGGTGGCAATGAACCGATTGGGGAAAAGAGGATTTCAAGAGTATTTAATCCGGCTGCATACACTAAGCTTACTGTTTAAAAAAGAACTTCAAACTATAAGCGGAGTGTCTGTTATCAATACCGTTTCACTTGGATGGGAAATAGTGTTCACCATTTCATTCAACCGGATTCAATTAGACACTTTTTATGATGAGTCTGACGAGATTGCCAAAGCGTTCATTCAATATTGCTGGAATGAAACTAACAAAGGGCGGGAGATCCCACTAATTAGCATTGTACCGGAGTATAAAGTATGCCCGGGGGATAGATTGAAAACGGCTTTCTTGCTATATCCGATGTCCCTATTTTCAGAGGAAAAAGTAGAGGAAATTGTACGGGCATTAGCATCCTGTATCTATGAATTTGAAATGAAAGTGGTAGAGAGGGAAACTCCAATCAGTGATGCACCTTTGGAAAAACCAATCCGCTGAGAGATTCATCATATATGTCCAAATCTTTTAAGAGATGCTTCTAGTGGTGGCTGGTATTATTAAAGCTCTTCTGTCTGACAAATCTGTTCAAAACAAAAAAAGACCTGCTTAATACAAGCCCTTTTAAACAGATATTTTTTCATATGCTTACTTCAGTTTTTACAAGTTTCATCAACTTTTCCCATAACTGATTATTTGAGGGGTGACTCCTATACTTCGTTTTCTTATTTTTCGTTCAGGGTAATCTCAGGTTTACCAGTCTTGATAGCAGCTGCATGATCCGGTTTCCCGCTTTTTCCAGGCAAAGCCATACGTTCCTTACCCATCATAAACGTAAACAGCAGGGCCAGTACGGCAGGAATAAGTGCCCATACGAAAGTCTGGACAATGGAAGAGGAGAGGGCAGACGTTATTTTGTCCAGGACCGGTCCGGGAATGCTGGCCCGTGCCTGTTCGGATAAGATTGCGCGCGGGTCGTCAGACGTCATGCCCTGCGGCGCACATCCCATACTGGCAAAGGTATCGTTGATTTTACTTGTCATGCCGTTTCGTTGAATAATACCATAGACCGTTATCCCGATCGCCATGCCTAGAGACCGCAGGAAGGCCATGGTAGAGCTCGCAGATCCCCGCTGGGTTGCATCGAAACTATGAATAGCGGACATTCCGAGTACGGAGAAGGATGCCCCGATTCCTAGGCCGGTAACAATCATGTACAGAGTAACGGTAGTACGGGTTGATTCCGGTGTTAAGGTGGTCAAAAGGAATATTCCGCCGATGAAGATCACACCGAAAATCAGCATAATATTGCGGTAGCTCATTTTACTCGAAAGAAATCCGCCCATTTGTGCGGCTACCGTCGTACCAAGCATCATTGGAAGCAGAAGCAGTCCTGAATTTGTAGCGGAACCGCCCATCACGCCCTGTATGAAGATGGGGATGTAAATGGTCGCGACAATAAAGGCTCCACCGGTAAGGAAACCGACGATATTGCTGGCGGCAAACAGCCGTTTCCGGAACATTTGGAACGAAATGATCGGGTCGGCAGCTATCTGGCAGCCGATCCCAGGGTTGATTTTATTTCATGGAAAGAAAAAGATTGGATTTATGCTGTTCAAGGGCAAACAGCAAAAGAGCTCAGGTTTAAAACAAATGGAGATTTAACCGATCCTTATAGGCAGAAGTGGGCAGTAGAGGGGAACTTAGGGGTATTGGATTTAAACACTGATCCATCTAAGGGATCATTGGGTTACGGACAATACCCGGATGCATTACAGCGTTTATCGGGTGCTTTAAATTCTCACCAGGGGGAATTTTTGGTTGTAACCGCAAAGCCGGGGTATGAACTGGCAGACAGAAGTTCACCGAAACACAAAGGCGGTGGAGGCCACGGTTCTATCCGTCAACAAGAGTCGCTGATCCCCTTAATCATATGCGGAACAGATCAAAAGCCGCAGTATTTACGAATTATTGATTTAAAACCTTTTATATTGAAGCTTTTGAAATAGGTAAAAGAAAATCGAAGTTAACGGCCGGTGGATTGGAAACATAAAAAACAATAGTGAAAATATAAAAAAAAGGAGACACCTGTGTCTCCTTTTGTATACATATGGATTGAAAGCACCGAGATCTTATGATAAAATATCGATTGGTCTCTCATTTTTTTGATAATTTAATTTAAAACATTCCAATATTATGTTATCAGAAAAAAAGGTCCGTGTCAATACTTTATGAAAAAGGGAGTGGTTTCATGAATGAACAGGATCGGTTTGAAGAGGAACAGCGATTAGTACGCGTCTTGTCGGAAATCGACCGGCGCTTTGGTGATATTAAGAAATATGCCAGTGCAAAGAAAGCGGATATCGTGGATAACCGAAAAAATTTCTGGGAAGATGTGAGGATTAATTTTGATGATGCCGGTGAAGCCGCCGAAACCTACCGCAGTATAAAGCAGCAGGCCGATGTTCTGCTGGAAAAAGAACGGAGCTACAAGCAGGGACAGAAACAGTTGAACATGTTGAAGCGGATGAGGCAGTCTCCTTATTTTGGCCGTGTTGATTTTAAGGAAGACGGTGGACCGCGGGAACAAATTTATCTGGGTATTGCTTCCTTGCTTGATAAGGATGAAATTGATTTCCTGGTCTACGATTGGCGTGCCCCTGTCTCCAGTCTTTATTATGATTATTCGCCCGGTCCTGCCAGTTATAAGACTCCTGGCGGGGAAATATACGGGGAAATGGAATTAAAAAGGCAGTATATGATCCGGGATGGTCATATTGAGAGCATGTTTGATACGGGAGTGACCATCGGAGATGAGTTTCTGCAAGAAGTACTTGGAAAACAGGCGGACGCTCAAATGAAGAGTATTGTAGCTACCATCCAGAAAGAACAAAACCGGATTATACGGGATGAGCGCAGCCGATTGCTCATTGTTCAGGGGGCAGCAGGCAGTGGTAAAACTTCAGCAGCCCTTCAACGCGCCGCTTATCTGCTTTACCGTTATCGCGGTACACTGCGGGCCGATCAAATTGTATTGTTTTCACCCAATACGATGTTTAACAGCTATGTTTCTTCCGTTCTTCCCGAACTGGGAGAAGAGAATATGGAACAAACTACCTTTCAGGAATATCTGGATTATCGTCTCGGAGACATATTCAAATTGGAAGGTCCGCTGGACCAGATGGAATTCGCTCTAACGGGCTGGAATCAAGAGGGGTATGATGCACGGATAGAGGGCATTCGGTTTAAATCATCCGCAGATTTTATGGAAGTCATTGAACGTTATACAGATCTTTTACGTGGTGAAGGCCTTCTCTTTAAAGATGTCATGTTCCGTGACCGCGTACTTATACCGGCAGAGCGGATAAAAGAGCATTTTTACGGTTTGGATGATTCCATACGGTTCCCTAACCGGATGAGACTGGTCGTCGAATGGCTGCTTCAGGAGCTGAAAGAAAAAGCACAGTTGGAGCTAAAGAAGGGATGGGTGGAAGAGGAGGTCGAACTGCTTGATAAAGACGAGTATGAGTCGGCTTACAGAAAGATGCTGAAGGAAAAACGAAAGGCAGAAGATACCTTTGATGATTTTGGAAGGGAACAGGAATTGCTTTCGGAGAAAGTAGTCAAAAAATATTTTGTTCCGGTCCGTTCCTTTGTTAAGAAGCTTCAGTTTGCCGACATAACGGCTGTTTATCGCCGTCTGTTTGAGGATGGGCAATTGGCTTTACGGCTTCTTCCTAATTTGGAGAGCACACAGTATTGGAGGGAGATTTGCAGTCAGACGATCAAGGGCCTGGACCGCAGAGAACTCTTCTATGAAGATGCGGCCCCCTATTTATTTCTGAAAGAACAAATAGAGGGGTTTCAGACCAACAATATGATCCGGCACGTGTTTATTGATGAAGCACAGGATTATTCGCCGTTCGAATTTGCTTTTCTCAAAAAAATGTTCCCCCGCAGTAAAATGACGGTATTAGGAGACATGAACCAGGCTATTTATTTTCATTCCGGGTCGAATTCCGGCTTCTCACCCCTTTATTCTGTTTTTAAAAAAGAGGAAACCGAGTCGGTCATTCTGACCAGGACTTACCGGTCCACCAAACAGATCGTTGATTTTACCAGAGGTATGATTGCGGGAGGAGAGAATATTGTCCCTTTCAACCGGCAGGGACCCAAACCAACTGTAACACAGGCGGCAGATCAAGCAGATCTTGCTTCCAAAATTGCAGGCCGGATCAAACTGCTGCAGGTATCCGGACACCGGACGATTGCCGTGATCTGTAAAACGGCAAAGGAGAGTACAGAAGCTTACGAGGCACTCCGCAACCTTGTTCCGCTGAGGTTAATCGGAAAAAATACGACTTCTTACGATGCCTCTACATTGGTTATCCCTTCATATCTGGCTAAAGGGGTAGAGTTTGATGCGGTTCTTATTTTTAACGGTTCGAAAGAAATGTACGGTAGGGAAAGTGAACGTAAACTTTTCTATACGGCCTGCACCAGGGCGATGCATGAACTTCACCTTTATTTTACCGGAGTAATGAGCCCGTTCATTGCGGATACTCTTCCCGAAACGTATCTTCTGGAGGATGGACGTTTTTCAAATCAATAATTTTCCGAAGAAGGGGAAGAATATACTGGAACGCTGCTGGCCGAAATGTCAGCAGCATTTTTCCTTGATTGCCCTGTTTATTCTATCCAATCCCTCTTTCAAAAGAGCCCGTGGGGCAGCCAGGTTAATCCGGATAAACCCTTCTCTCTCAGACCCGAATGTATATCCGGATACTACTGCTACTTTAGCCTGCCGGATCATCAAATTTTCGAGGTTTTTACCGTCTATATGTAATCCGCGGCAATCCAGCCAAGCCAGGTAGGTTCCTTCTGATTCGGTTACCCGGATCTCCGGAATGTGTTGATTTATATAATCCTTAAGGAATTCCAGGTTTTGTTTCACATAGGCAAGACATTGTTCCAGCCACTCAGCCCCTTCCCTATAGGCAGCTTCTGTTGCAACCACTCCAAACGTATTGCTGGCTTCGAGATAATAGTTGCCGGCAGCAGTTTCAAATTTCTCCCGCAAATCCCGATCCGGGATGATAATATTCGCAGTTTGAATCCCGGGCAAATTGAACGTTTTGCTCGGTGATGTGCATACAAAAGAACGGCCGGAAAATTCCTTTGAAATTGAACCAAAAGGAGTATGGCTGTTGCCGGGATAAACAAGATCGGCGTGGATTTCATCAGAAATGACCAGGACATTTCTTTTCAGACACATTTCGCCAACTTGTTTAAGCTCATCTTTGGTCCAAACCCGCCCAACAGGATTATGCGGACTGCAAAGAAGGAAGATTTTAACTCCCTTATCCAGTTTCTTTTGCAGATCATCAAAATCTATCAGGTAGCGGCCGTTGTCATATCGCAATGGACTGGTCACCAGCTTGCGGTTGTTTCTCTTAATAACTTGTGAAAAAGGAGCATACACAGGAGGCTGAATAAGAATGGAATCCCAGGGTTCAGAGAAATGGGAGATAATTAGACTGATTGCCGTCATAACTCCGGGGCTGTAGCAGATCCAGTCTCTCCGGATGGACCATTGATGCTTGTCTGACATCCATTGGACGATAGTATCGTAATAGGAATCGGGTCTGAGGTTATAGCCGAAGATTCCATGGTTGGCCCGCTGAATCATTTTTTCAATAACAGGCAAAGGGGATTTAAAATCCATATCGGCAACCCACATTGGCAGCAGATCGCTTTCACCAAACACCTCTTTGAGTCCGTCCCACTTTTTTGAAGCTGTTTGCTTTCGATGGATAAGCTGATCAAAATCGTATTGCATCGTTACACTCCGATCTTTTTGGTTAATGTTCTAAATGTTCTAAATCTATTATTAACTATACCAAACTTTAGGGAGAGGGTGAAAGTGGTGTCAAACACAGAACAAAGGAAAAGGAAATAACGAATGATCAATTGACGTCAAAAAATAACCGGCCCTCTTTAAAAAGAGGCACCGGTGTATTTTTATTTCTTCGCAGGTATGTCCAGCAGATCAGGCACGGTCGTCATTTTAATTCCTTCCTTGCGGAAACCTTCAATGATTCTGGGCAGAGCCTCGACTGACCCCGAGAGGTCCTCCCCGACGCCTCCCCCGCCATGTTGAAGAATAATAGAACCCGGCCTTGCATGGCCCAGGACATTGGTTACAATTTGGTCGGCTGTGAGCCCTTTCCAGTCCAGGGAATCCACATTCCAGAAGATGATATACATCTTTTGGCTGGCCAGCCATTTTACCTGCTCCTCTGTCACATTGCCATAAGGAGGGCGAATCAAGGCAGGTTCATAACCGATAAGTGATTTCAGGACCGCCTGTGTTTTTTTGACCTGATCATGGAAAGCCGCATCGGACAGTTTCACGAAATTGGGATGATCATACGAGTGATTTCCGACGAGATGCCCTTCATTTACCATTCTTTTCACAAGATTCGGGTACTGCTTGGCACGGTTACCCACTACAAAAAAGGTTGCCTTCACGTCATATTGTTTCAGTATATCCAAGATTTTGGAAGTGTACCGGGGATCCGGTACGTCATCAAATGTTAAGGCCACTTCCCGTTTATCGGGAGACCCGCTTACACGGAAATACGTCGGGTATTTTTTATGCAGCTCTTCAAGCGTCAACGGACTCGGCGGTGTACGCTCTTTGGCATGCCCCCCTTCAAGAGCGGGCATTGGTGCTGCAGGCTGGGTTGTACCGGTTTCCAAGGGTGCACCGTATACGATTGTACAGCAGAAAGCCATCATTACGGCGAACAAAAGGATTTTTTTCATTATGTTTGCCTCCAAAGTTTTGTTTATTGGCTGTTTAAGTCAGTTTCATTATGCGCAACATTGTAAAAGATATCCGCCATAAATTAACAACGGATTAACAATCTCGGACACAACTACGGGTGCTTATTATTCGTTTGACTATGCCAATGCCCACTTCATAGTGTTGAATACTAATGAAGATTCAGAGGAATACAGGGATTTTACTCCTGCCCAGATTGATTGGATGAAAAAAGATGTGGCTGCAGCAAGAAAAGCGGGATCGGAGTGGATCATCGTCAATATGCATAAAGGGCCGTATATCACCTCTAATCATGCCACTGATGAAGTATCATGGGAAAGAACGGGGTTCGGAACAAAGTCGCCGCTATTATTTCCGACTTGGGCAAAGCGGAAGTATAATTCTGGCAGAAGAAGAGCAAGTCGTTCATTTCGCAATTTCGCTATTGCCTACCCCAGAAGCTGGCGCAGTTTCGTTTCCGTCGGTGAATCCGGGTCCGGCGTATAAATGCTGCATCGTAAATCGGCATTTCCCTGTACCTGTAAGGAAGTAAGATGGAACTGCATCTTGCCGGCCCTGGCGTGGCGGAATTCGATGACCACTTCCGGGGCTGAACTGACCCGGCTTTGTTCCCAAAGCTGTGTGAAATCCCGATGCTGCTCTTTCATTTCCTTAAGGAATTGTTCATACCATTCGTCTTCAACATATTGGCCGTAGTAAGCGCGAAAAATGGCCAGGAACCCTTCGACAAAATCCTCCCAATTTACCGCTAATCTCCTGAATTCTTTCCGTGTAAACAAAAGCCGAATCATGTTCCGTTGCTCAGGTGGAATTTGTTGAAAGTCCAAAAAGACCTGAGAGGCGGCCTGATTCCATCCGACAATCTGGCACTTCCTATCGGAGATGATAGTGGGACAGAACCTCAACTCTTGCAGGATTCTTTGCAAAGACGGGCTAATTTCGGGCTGTTCTTCTCTGGGATGGGTAATCCCTGCCCCCGTTTCAAGGGCAAGGGCATACAAATATTTACGTTCATCCAGCGTTAATTGTAAGGCGGATGCCACATTATCCAGGACGGATGCGGATACCCGGATATCCCGGCCCTGCTCCAGCCAGGTATACCATGTTGCACTTACTCCAGCCAGCTGGGCAACTTCCTCCCTCCGAAGCCCGGGAGTCCGGCGCCGGGTTCCGGCTGGCAATCCGACGGATTGGGGAGTAAGTTTGGCCCGTTGAGCTTTCAGAAAAGCCGATAAAGCCTGAAGTCTTGTTTGTTGATTCATCAGTATCCCACCCTTTGCGACATAGTAAACAGGTACATCTTATACTAGTATAAACGATAACTTGTACTAGGATAACCACTGTGACATGATAGTTTCATGACAGATATTCCATAAGGAGGGAATACGGATGGAAAGAGTTGTGATAACGGGAATGGGGGTTGTTTCTCCCCTGGGAAATGATGCGGATACGTTCTGGAACGGACTGATTCAAAGAAAATCCGGGATCACTCTAATTGATACATTTGATCCTTCGGAATACAAAACGAAAATAGCCGGCCTTGTCCGGGATTTTGATCCGGATGCCCGGTTTGGACGCAAGGAGGCAAGACGAATGGACCGGTTCTGCCAGTTTGCTCTGGCAGCTGCCGAAGAGGCTATGGAGGATTCGGGTCTTATGCCCGGCCAGGCGGACCCGGAACGGATGGGCGTCTATGTAGGTTCAGGGATTGGAGGCATCCAAACTTTGCTTCAGCAGTATAATATGCTGCAAGAGCGGGGACCGGGACGTGTAAGTCCGACACTGGTCCCGATGATGATCTCCAACATGGCCGCAGCCATGATCAGTATCCGGTATGGAGCATTAGGCCCTGCCTTATCACCCGTTACCGCTTGCTCTATCGGCAATACGGCCATCGGGGAGGCTTTCCGACTGATCCGGTCCGGCGGAGCGGATGTCATGTTAGTAGGCGGCGCTGAAGCGGCCATTACCGGGATTTCCCTGGCCAGCTTCGGCAATGCCATCGCTCTATCCACCCGCAATGAAGATCCTGCCGGAGCCAGCCGGCCGTTCGATGCGGGACGAGACGGTTTTGTCATGGCTGAAGGGGCCGGTATACTGGTGCTCGAATCCCTTTCCCATGCTCTGAGGCGGAATGCCAGAATCTATACGGAGGTGATCGGCTATGGTGCCAGTTCCGACGCTTATCACATGGTAGCCACCCTGACGGAAGGTACAGGAGCATATCAAGCCATGAAATCGGCCCTTCGGGAAGCGGACATTTCCCCTGAAGATGTGGATGTCATAAGTGCCCATGCTACAAGCACGGAAATTGGGGACCGTTCGGAAACGGCCGCAATCAAAAAACTGTTCGGAGAACAGGCCAGCCGCATTCCCGTTACCGCGAATAAATCCATGACCGGCCATATGTTGGGAGCTGCGGGAGGAGTGGAAGCTATCGCTTTGGCCAGAAGCCTGAAGGAAGGAATCATTCCCCCGACAATAAACCAGGAACAGGCGGACCCGGCTTGTGACCTGGACTATGTCGCGAATGAAGCACGCAAGGCCAAGCTAAAAATCGGCATATCCAATTCGTTCGGTTTTGGCGGACATAATGCCGTCATTGTTTTAAAAGCTTTTGGTGATTGAACAGCTTGAATGGAGAAACATTTTATTTTACTTTGGGCAAGAGAGGAATACTCTCTTGTTTTTTGTTGTTGCCCCAAAGCGGGCCTCTTGGAAAACTTTCTGCCAGTACATGTGGATATCGACACCGACGAAGAAAAACCTGGAGCATTCGGCATACTATTCAACTATGTGTAGGCATACTGCTATTGAGACGAAAAAAGGGTTGTCCCTAAAAGGGGAGAGGATAGACCAGTTTCCAATAAATAAGGGAGGTCGTTTGTCAGTTGTAAGGTTGAAATCTATGTTCCGTGTTCGGGTCTTAGCTCCAATATCCCTTTGAGTCAGGATTGGTTTTAATTGCGGGAAATGTTAATGTTTGAAGAGACCGGTTTCCTGTTTCTGAGTCAAGGGGAGAGTGACGCAAAGGATTCGTAAGAGGCATATAGGGACTCAAGATTTATAGATAGAATTGATTTGATGATACCAGAAGGGAGAGGACAATCATGAGAACAGAGAAGGATAAAATGTTAAATGGCGAACTTTACTTTGCCTCGGATCCTGAACTTGCCGAAGAAAGAAAGCGTGCAAGGAAGTTAATAAGGCTGTTTAATCAATCCGTGGAAACGGATGAGGAGATCCGTACTGCTCTACTCCGGGAATTATTCGGCTCGGTAGGCAAAAGAATAAACATAGAACCGTCGTTCCGCTGTGATTACGGATATAACATTCATGTAGGAGACGACTTTTATGAGAATTTTGATTGTGTCATCCTGGATGTCTGCAAAGTAAGCATTGGAAATCATTGTTTTATGGCGCCGGGTGTACATATCTATACGGCTACACATCCTCTGGAGGCAGAGGTACGAAACACCGGGGCCGAGTCCGGAAAGCCCGTAACAATCGGGAATAGTGTATGGATTGGCGGCCGAGCCGTCATTAATCCGGGAGTTACCATAGGCGATAATGTAGTTGTGGCTTCCGGAGCTGTTGTAACCAAAGACGTACCCGATAATGTGGTGGTAGGAGCAAATCCGGCACGTATTCTTAAATCGCTGGAGAGAAATCCATCATAATTAACCTTCAAAAAGCCCAGAACCTTCGGAGTCACCGGATTATTTGACTTAAAAAGACTGCAATCCTTTAGTATTTAAGGAAAGCAGTCTTTTAGGTTTAGAATTGTTATGAAGTAGTGAAGATATTTAGTCTTAAGATCCATGTTTGATAAAGGTAATAAATTACCAGAACAAACATTTGACAAGAAAGATTAGTTAATCTAAAATAAACTTAAAATATTTTAATTAAATTTTTATAAGTTATTTTATGAAGCAAAGGAGAAATAAATATGTTGAATGATCTTTTTGAAGATTTCTATATGAAACTTACGATGAGTTTTTATAAAAATGCATCTCAAAACCAAACTGTAGACATTGAAAATATAAGTGCCGTAGAAATGTCATGTCTCGAAGTTGTTTATTTTCTAAAAAATCCTACCTATAGCGAACTCGCAGAGTTTCTTAATATATCACAGCCGAACGCAACTTATAGAATTAACAAGTTGATTAAAAAAGGATACCTTGAAAAATTCAATGACAAAAAGGATAAACGTGTATATTACCTTCAAGTAACAGATAAATTTATGAAGTATTACTGTCTTAATGATAATTATATTAATAATGTAATAGCAAACTTGAAGAAAAGATGTACTGCTGATGAATTACAGCAATTTGAAAAGATGTTGAAAATACTAACCAAAGAAGTTATGGAGTGATAATAGATGGAATTGAAATTTAAAAAATATGATAAAAAATATTTAGAAAGTTGTGCAGCTCTTATACGTAGTACTTGGGAATTTGAGAAGGAGTTTATTCAGCCCAAAAAGCCTGGATCAAGTCCAAATTTGTGTGTAAATTCCCTCAGCTAGACTGTGCTACATAATGCGAGTCACTTTGGCATCGGACTTTGGCCGATCCTTCCGCCATTCCATGTACTCGGTCATGTCGAGATATTTCTTGCCGGCTGCCCATTTTTCATCCTGTTCCATCAATAGAGCACCAATAAGACGAATCACGGATTCACGGTTTGGGAAGATGCGAATGACACGTTCCCGGCGTCTAACCTCTTCGTTGAGACGCTCAACGCTATTTGTCGTGCGCAGCCGTTTTCGGTAACGCTCTGGCAGCATTAAGACGGCGGTAGCATCGTCAAATCCGCTTTCCAGCACGCCCATCGCCTTACCCGCCTTATCTTCATAAGCCGCTAAGGTCTGTTTTAATAAAAACCTTGCCGTTCCAGTATCAGGAGCATCTAGAATCGACCGTAGACGGCCATGGATCTCATCCTTCAAGGCTTTGGGTGAGGCTTCTAATACATTTCGCGTGAAGTGAGTCTGGCATCGCTGCCATGTTACCCCTTGCAGCTGCTGCCGTACCGCGCGTACAAGGCCGCCATGATCGTCGGAGGTAATGAGATCCACACCTCGTAATCCACGTCCTTTTAGAGAGCTGAAAAACTCACTCCAGCTTGCTTCAGATTCTGTGTCACCCAGCATCAGGCCAAGGACTTCACGATAGCCCTCGGTGTTTACACCAATGGCAATCATGATGCCTCGTGAGCGTACACGACCGTCTTCACGGACCTTGAGATACATCGCATCTACGAGAACAAACGGAAAGAGGCTGTCTGCCAGGCTTCGATTATTCCAAGCAGTTACGATGGGATCCAGCCGCTTACAAAGGTCTGAAACAGTGGATTTAGAAAACTCGGTTCCGCAGAGTTCTTCGGTTACTTGCGAGACTTTACGCGTAGAGACGCCGTTTACGACCATTTCCATCATCGCTAAGATTAACGCTTGTTCACTTCTCTGGTAACGACTAAAGAGCTCTGTCGTGAACTTCCCGCCACGGATGCGCGGAACACTTAGTGTAATGGTTCCCACCCGCGTATGCAGCCCATGTGGATACGATCCATTCCGGTACGCTTTTCGATTCTCTGTTCGTTCATAACGATCTGCTTCCACTTGTTCACTCACCTGTGCTTGTAAGACTTGGTTCAGTACAGACTCGAGCAGCTTGGCTACACCCGCATCCTGAGAATTTCCCAAAAATAGTTGATGCAAAAGCTGCGAATCTACGTTAATCTGGTATTGAGCCATTTCATAACACCTCGTATATTTAGAATTTTGTGTCCCAACATTATTCTAACTGAGGGCTATGAATATGGCTCCTTTCATTTTTTGGAACCTAGCTTTTTACACAATTATACGGACTCAACTAAAGCCTGAGCTTATTTATCAATATTATGTATTGTCTTGTGTAAACTCCATGGAATTAAAACTGACCTGAGAATGCTATTTTATTTATTGCGTGGGGATTTTGGAGACCGTAAAACAGCCTTGAGAATTAGAAATGAACATATTGAGGTAGATAAATTAGGAGAAACGACTGATAGGCCATTTGATAGTGAAGTCAATTTATTTATTATAAGTCCAGAACTTCGTGGTATGGGGTATGGAAAAAAATTGATGGACCGATATATAGAATTCTGTAAAGAAAATGAACTTCATAGTACATTTTTATGGACAGATATCGGATGTTCTTATAACTTTTATGAAAAATACGGTTTCAAACTATATAAACAATTTTTCCATGATTGTTTAACCGAAAGTAATAAAAAACAACCTAATGGAATGATCTATTATTTAGAGATTGAATAGAATAATAGGCAATTTTACTACTACTTTGGTCTTGACCACCGGTATGTGTCCTGGCGTTTTCAATTTTCACACGTAAATCAAACCCTCAAGTTACACAAAAAAAGGATTAGGGCAGCGAGTTTTTCGCGCCTAATCCTTTTGTTCATCAAGCGATGATATAAAAGAAAAGTTCCTGTCCCTTTTTGACGGGTTCTTGAGCGAGGGTATATCCGTGTTTGACTACTTCTTCCGGCACGTTTCGGAAGGCTGCCGGGCAGTCGGCGATGATTTGAAGCAGTTCGCCCTTTTTCATATCGCGTAATGTTTCCAATGTATAGATTACCGGATACGGACAAGATTCCCCTCTTAGATCTAATGTGTAATCAATTGACATGGTTATAGTCTCCTTTCTTGAACCCAACCCCGAAGCGGTAATTTTTTTGCCAGTAGACGGCGATAGCGAATCCGATACCCAGAAGAACAAGCGTGGCCAGGAGGGCGCCGGCAGGTCCCATGAGTGTGATCAGATTTAATTTAGCCCCGCCGCTTTTCACAAGCAGGTTATAGACACCCAGATGATCCCAGGCATAAGCCAGGCCAGTGGCACCGATGATGTTGCCGATAAATACAGGCAAAAAGACAATCTGCCCCTCCATCAACCGGTACATCATACCGGTCTCACAGCCGCCGGCCAGTACGATCCCGATTCCAAAAAGCACACCGCCAATGAAAGTGCTTGGAGCGGCAACTTTAGTGATCGGTTCCAGGCCGTACATCAAGATGATAACCAGTGTTGCCACTGAACTGATGGCCATACCGGCGGTGATTGCTTTCGTCATGGTAGCCCGGCCGCTGATCCATAGATCGCGGAAAGCAGATGTAAAACAAATTTGCCCCCGCTCAATCAAAATACCAAAGGCGGTTCCAAATACGGCAGCTACCCCCAACATCTTTTGTCCGGAGATGAAGAAGTAAACGATCAGACCTGTATATAATAAAGCGATGATCCCCCCTACGTAGGGTTGGATCTTTCTCGTCTTGGCATCCGGGGTTGCTGTATTTCCTTTTTGCAAGGCGGGCTTACCCTTCCACCATTTTGTATTTACCATTTTAGTGCCCAGATAAGTCCCGATTGCGGTAGCGATAATAAATATCCAGGAATGCAGGGAAAACTGGGGAACTCCTGTGAAGAAGGCGGCCAGGTTGCAACCTAAAGCCAAACGGGCGCCGATGCCTGCGATGATCCCGCCGATAAGGCCTTGCAATAAGCGGCGTTTTTGCTTGGGAATTCTGATTTTAAAGTTATTGCTGAACAACACCATGATCAAGGCACCGATAAACATTCCCCATACAATCCAGCCGTTCGTTCTGCCGAATGTAGTTCCATTCATATGGATCAGATTAAAATAACCCCAACCGGAAATGTCTACTCCAAACATCTGTAAAATATGACCCCCGAGACGGGTGAACTCCCCGGTTACTGCCCATACGGTTCCTGTTATTCCGAAGTATAAGGCACTTAGGATGCCTGCGATACCCATCGCGGTATAAGGGCTCCAATCATTGTTGAACATACTGCCAAACGTGTGTTTCATCTTTTCTTACCCCTTCAATCTATCAAATGCAATCTTGTTTGTATGAAGCTATTCTCACTTTATGTATCTCTGAAGTAAAATAACCCATCCTTTCATTTTACTATATTAGCACTGTATGTGGGGGATATGGCAATAAAAAAACAGGTAACAATGTTTGATGACCCTTATAATTTAGCGCCGTAAAACCCCTTGCTTCAGCTATGGGGATGTAAGGGGAAAACGGGAGACAGGGTCATCTTAGACGGTGGCCATGGGATTGTACAAATATGCGGACACGGTGAATAATCGTTATAAGGTATATATGTAAAGCAGGCTCTACCAGATAAACTGGTGAGCCCTGCTTATTTTACTTCGTATAATAAACGTAATATTCTACTGCTCCGCGCTGCTTGATCACATCTGCAAGCGTAATTGTTACTGGAACTGCCAGGATCGTTAACGAGAATCATTTTCTGTTTCTATTCTTTAAAGTGGTCTTTTTTGATAGAAATACAACCTTAAGAGAAAAAAATAATCAACTTAAATAAGAAAGTGAAGTTTTTTGAATGTTCTGTAAAAAAATAATTAAGGTGGTTGTAAATTTGGTTGTTTCTTCCACTATAGAAGATAAAAGATACAATAAAAGGGAGGTGAGTATTTTTATGTATAAGAAAGAAGGGGATAGAAGTTATAAGAAAGAACCTGAGCTCAAGGAATATTATGTTCATCCTATTCTTCGGACTTTTTTAGAAAATAGCGGTAACTATCAATTGTTAACTGACGCATTGAAGAAACCGTCTTTGCAAACCAAAGAACTTGTCGATCAGGCTTTTAAAGAGTTTTATTCGGAGATGCGTCTGGTAAAGTATATTTCTTCCTTAATCCATTACAGTTCCATTGACTTTGATAGGAAACAGCGGAAAATTCGCAGTAAGGCTCAGCTGATTCTCGACCAGCCTCTATCAGAGGATAAAGAGAATACGGCAATCAAAGACCTGATACCCGCTGCGAACTCCGAACCTTCGTCATTGCTAGAGGAGGATTGCAATACTCTCGAAGATTTGGCTACAACATCAGCCTTATATAACTCAATCCGATCTCTAACGGAAAAGGAAAGATCCGTATTAACATGGCATTTTATACACGGGCTGACGGATACGGAAATTGCCAGGAAAACCGGCGTATCACAACAAGCCGTTACCAAAACGAAAAGGAATGCATTAAAAAAGTTGAAGCGGCAGCTTCAAGCCATGTAACAAACTCTTGCCAAAGGACTGGTCAGGTGTTTTTGCTATCTAATTTCATTTGAGGGGGTACGAAAATGGAGACATTCATTACCCTTGTTAAGGAAGCAAAACAAAATAACCGGCATGCTATGCAGTTAATTATCAACCGATTTAAGCCTAAGCTGGACAGTTCACTGACTCAAACATCATCACAGGAACGGGAAGATTTGAAGCAAGAGGTAAGTTTACGAATTATTGAAGCCATATACCGCTATGATTTAAACTCCACACCTGGATTTTGGGAATTTTATGAGAGTGTTCAGAGCAAAGTTAACAAGGAAAAATGAGGTGTACAATGAAATCGGATTTGACGAGTAGGAGCTTTACATGTAACATATCCATATAAAAAATTCACCTGAGCAGTTGCCTTAGGTGAATTTTTTTAAATGCAGAAGGAAGGATTACTGCCTTTTGAGGATAACAAGCGCAAACCTTCATTCCTATCTCCACTGTCTAATCAAGTACTCCGCTTTAATCTTAACAAGCTGATAGGCCTTATCCGATACAGTTTGTTTTTTTATGATTCTCTAGCAAATTTACAAAACCATTTAAATACCGGACGGCATTTTTCCAATTTTCCCGTCCCTCCAAACGGCTGACCAGATTCAAATGGGCCTGGAAGGAACCTCTTCTGCCCCTTTTACTTTTCTCTATAAGTATCCGTTCTGCACGTACTCTTTCTTTCATTGGGCATCAACTTCTCAATGGTTTTCGGATATTCACCTCCTTATTACTATTAACAACATCTTCTGCACACAACTGTATCGCTTGATCAAGAGAATGATGTAAAGGCTAGAGGGGAACAACTTGCAATACATATCTTCAAAAAAGACTTTTATTAACAGTTGTGATTTATGAATCCAATCCCACTTTATATAAAAATGGTGATAGGGTGGATGAGCAAAATGGAATACTATCTGAAAAATCTCTTTGCCGTAATATGCGGAAGTCTGTCGGGACTTTATGGAAATTGGAACATTCTCTTTCAGGTTTTATTGATCTTTGTCATTGTTGATTATATAACGGGTATACTGGCCTCCGGCATTCAAGGAAAGCTAAGAAGCAGTATCGGTTTTAAGGGGATTAGCAAGAAGATATTCATGTTTTTGCTTATTGCCGTTTCTCATCAAACCGATAAGGTCTTGGGTTATGTCCATTATTTTCAACATACCGTAACTTTCTTTTATATGGCTAACGAACTGCTAAGTATTATTGAAAATGGAGTGATACTGGGAGTTCCCATTCCCGGGGTTATAAAGCAGGCAATCTTCAAATTGAAGGAAAAAGGGGGGTGGGGACAAACGGACTAGGATTGATTTTTGCTGAAAACGGTGTGAGTGGAAACCGGATGTATGGAGGCCAAATGCATGGAAGGGTTGCCTTAAGGCCGGTTGTTCTTAAATGTTGGGGTATGGAAGGTTCATCAGCCGGCCTAAATTCTCCGAAGTAGTCCATACTCTATTGACATGAAACCTGACTGGTTCTGTATCGATGCAGGATGTGTAATTTTGGTAATCCTTTATTGACATGAAACCATAAGGTGTCATATAATTCGATGTGAAACCAAAAGGTTTCGCAAAGGTTGATCAGTGTATTTTCGTTATCAGAATAAAGGAAAAAGCACAACATAGAAACAGGACGATTCCAAAAAAATGGAGGCAACAAGATGGAAAACAACTCAAATAACACATTACCGGATATTCGGAAGACGTTGGTATTGAATGCATCGATACAGAAAGTATGGGATGCCGTCGCAACTGCGGAAGGAATTGCCGCATGGTTTATGCCGAATGATTTTCAGCCTGTTGAAGGCCATGAATTTCATTTGAACGCAGGCCCGTACGGCATGTCGCCGTGCAAAGTGACGGTTATTGACCCGCCTAACAAACTATCTTTTAACTGGGGCAAGGATTGGACCCTTACGTTCGAATTGGTTGATCAGGACGGCAAGACGGAGTTTACACTCATCCATGGCGGTTGGGATGCCGATAAAGTTACGGAATTCGGGCAGTCCCATACCATTATCTGCGGGAATATGGCAGAAGGATGGGAAGGACTCAAGCACAAGCTCGCTGCCTATGTCGAGGCTTAACATGGCAGCTACGCCAAAGCACGATGTATTCCAGGCTATTGCCGACCCTACGCGACGTCAGCTGCTGAAGCTGCTTGGTGAACAGGAAATGTCTGTCACCGTCATCAGCAGACACTTTCCGATGAGCCGCACCGCCGTGTCCAAACATTTGCGCGTTCTGGCAGATGCCGGACTTGTCAAGGACCGGAAAGTCGGCAGGGAAACACGGTACCGCCTTGAGCCGGAACCACTGCTTGAATTGAAGAGGTGGCTCTCATATTATGAACAATATTGGGATAATAAACTGTCCGTCCTCAAACATCTGGTAGAATCGGATGAGCCGAGCAGCGAGGCTTCGCTCCCCCGGTTTGAAGTCATCGAAAGGAAGGAATAAAAGAGGCCGAGATTTCGGCCTCTTTTGAGCTTGTCGAGAAACCCACTTCACGCAGAAATTGTCTGCATAGGCCGGTAAAGAGTAGATCTCTCCGCTGTTGGAACCCGTGAAAGGAATTGAATTAACGGTATTTTCACGGGTTCTTTCATCCCAACGGGATAGTAAAAGTCGGTTCTCCTTGTCAGATGATGGTATGATATCTATAAGAGTTGGCGATTCACAACCAATTTTTTTGGATGCAAAAGGAAGGAATAGAGGTTATGTTGCAGCTATTTACAGCAAAAGTCATTGATATCATTAAGTTAATACCAGAGGGAAAAGTCATGACGTATGGGCAAATTGCAGCTTTGGCCGGAAGCCCCCGAGGAGCCAGGCAAGTAGTAAGAATTCTGCATTCGATGAGCAGTAAGTACCAGCTTCCCTGGCACAGAGTTATCAATTCATTAGGTGAGATATCCATCAAAGATGATGAATTGAGCGCTTTGCAGAAAGCTTTTCTTGAAGGGGAAGGGATAGAAGTAAAAGAAGATAACCGTATAGATTTAGAAACCTACCAGTTTCATCCGGAGCGGATTTAGTATCATTTTTGAAGAAGGTATCTCACGGGCATTCAATATCTTAATAAAGGTACAGGTAATTATTGGAATACCCCCTTAGAATATTGATATAACAAAAATGACCAACCAGTCGGTCAATATGATGAAAGGGACTTTATGCTCGAGGGCGATATGGAGATGATTCAATTAACCTATGATGTAGGGCTCGGAGGAAAGAATTCCAATAAAAGTTCTGTATACTTTGGATCTTCCACTAAGGAGTTAATAGCCTTCGTAATGCATTCTGTCTTTCTAAGATCGGGCGGCGAATTAAATAAGATTCCATCCTGGTTTTGGAAATACGTCGTGGTAAAAACTCTCTGCAAGGTAGTTATCATAATAGTATCCTTCTGGTAAACCAAGCACCTTTGTTAATGCATCCAGTTGTTTGACAGTAGTAGGTCGAAAAGCTTTGCTTCGTAGGCATGCACACTAAGATTACCGATAGATGGACCGCCGAATTCTGCAAGTCTTGATAGCGTACAACCCGTTTCGGCTATGTTTTTTTCAAGTTCATAACGTAACGCCATCCTGGTATCCATTGTTTTTCTCACCTCATGAGTTTGATTGTACCATAATTTTTTTCACGACTATTTGACAAGAAGAGCCCTGGGATAACAAATCATGTTTCCGTCCTTCCTTTTATTAGGACTACTTATATACCTGGGAAAACTATGGTAGAGTAGTTTTTTATAAGGATACTTTTTTAATCCGAGATATTAAAAAAATCTGCCATTAAGGAATTGAAACATCGCATGATCAACATCATGGTTAATGCCGCTGCAAAAGTTTCTGGCGTACCTACAAGAAATTTGAACCAGAAAATGGTTAAAAGAATATACTTTTACCTTGGATGAAATAAGATCTCCTTGATATTATATACATTTATTGTATTTTGTTATAAAATGTAATAAATTGAAAAAAAGGAGATAAGAAAAATGTCCGTTGATATACCATTGTCCCTAATTAGCAAGCGAAGAATACAGCAGCTGCATGAGGATGATTTTAAACTTAGAAGAGAAATTGAGTTTCACGAAGAGAGAATTGAAGAACATCAGAACATAATTAAAAAGATCAGAGAGAATCTGGAATATAACCGGATCGAAAGAGAATTTTATAAGGAATTGTCCGGCCGGGATAACGAAAAACACCCCAAAGTTTCGGCCCCGCATAACAATATAGGTGATGGTCAGAAAAGGAAGAGACGAAAAAGAAAATTGTCTGAAAAGAAGCTTGCCTTAAAGAAAGCCCTCACAAGCATTTTTGCCGAGAAAGAATGTTTGAATATAAGAGAAATTATGGAGAAATTAAAGCCGCACGGAATAGAATGGGCAACTTACCAGCTTGCTTTTCAAGAATTAACTCAAAGCGGCTTTCTTATCCGGCAAGAACGGGGTATGTATAAATTTAACGAAGAACAATAAAAATCTCACGGGAACCTGTTTCACGTGATCCCCCAAAGTTAGATCAGGGAACTGATGAAACTTTCTCCAATCAATCACCTCACCTTTTATGAAATTTCCTCCCTATTTGCACTACTTAAACCTCTGTTTATTGTAGTGTTAATAGGCACCTCTCATCCTTTATCACTTTACCATGATAAAATAAATTATCTACCAGTAACTAAAACGATTTAAGTAATAAATACCCCGAATCTCTTTTGGGGCAGCTTACTATGTACTTTAAATGTTGTTACCTGATTTTTAACCGAAATTTACCAATGGTCATTTTAGGTCAAAAAAATATACAATGTTTCGTATACTATTGTATATACATTTATAAACATTTTGTTATAAAATGTAGTAAAACAACAAAAAATAAGGAGGTATCAAGAATGTCTGTTGAAATACCTATATCCCTAATTAGTATTCGGAGAATACAGCAGCTGAATGAGGAAGATTTTGAGCTTAGGAGAGAAATTGAATTTCACGAAGAAAAGATTGAAGAGCACCAGAATAAACTTAAAAAGATTAGAGAGAACCTGGAATATAACCGGGTAGAGAGAGAACTCCATAAGAAATTGGCTAATCGTGAAAGTGATGAGCTTCCCCGGGCCTTCGTTCCGTATAGGGAAACCAATCAAAGAAGTGAAAGACCTAAGCAAAACAGGAATTTATCGGAAAAGAAGTTAGCCCTAAAAAAGGCGCTTGAAAGCGTTTTTACAGGGGATGAATGCTTGAATATCAGAGAAATCATGGAGAAACTGAAATCTCACGGAATAGAGTGGAGAACTTATCCGCTCGCCTTTCAGGAATTAACCAAAAGCGGTTTTCTGATAAGACAGGATCGAGGCATGTATGGGCTAAACAGGGAATAATGGATAGCCAAAATTGATCAGCATACCGACTTTGTCGCCGATTCTTAATCGAGTATAAAACCAGGGGGTCGGCGGCAACAGGAATCTGTGAAGTGAAATTTTTTTGGTAGATATAGTTACCTTATGAGGAATTGAAAGTCTGAACGAAACGTTTCCACGTTTGCCCTGAAGGCCCTCATTTCTTCAATCCATACTATGATATTGGTATCTTGTTTGCATATCCCCGTTATAATTGCTTTCCAACCCCATTTTCGTCCGCCAATTTTTAAACAGGAAAGGAAAAGTAAAACCGACATGGTTAAGAAAGTCGTTCATGGGAAAATCCCGTAGCAGCGAATTGTCGTCGACCCCCAATAGCGTAAAAAACCGGGGGATCGACGACAATCTTTTTTGTAACAAAGCCTATAATATCAAGGGCAAATAGGGTACAGTGATTTTAGAAGGTATATTTCTTTGGTTACATCTTTATAAGAAATGCTGTTATTGAAGCTTTTTTACGGGTTTCTAACGTACCTATAAGGAATTGAAACTACTCATACCGTACGATGTCGCCGGGCTTGTAGGCGGTTATTTGATTTTGTCCGGTTTTTTATGGAAAAGAAATATCTGGCAGTTTATCGCCTTGCTTTATGTAGTATCTGCAGGGGTTTTGTTTGCCCTGGATCACTTACAGGGAGGAGGTTCCCGGTTTTTCCCTATCGCTTTGCCCATCGCTACCCTGGCTATTCTGCCGCTTGCGTTGTTGATGTGCGGGGGAGAACTGGCGGTTCCAAAGCCGCTGAAAGACAGACGGTCGGGCAAATTCCGTAAAGCCTTTGGGTAAAGAACTCATTTATGGCTGGTGGTTTTTTGCGGCCTTGGGTAAAATGGGTATCATAACATGTTTATCACCCAAGGAGGGATATATATGACGATTCAAGTAGGCATTATCGGATATGGTTTGTCCGGCTCAGTATTTCATGCCCCGTTTATACATAGTATGGAAGGATTTGATCTGAAAGCGGTGGTCTCTTCCAAACCTGAGAAGGTTCACAAGGATTTCCCTGAAGTCGAGGTTGTACCCGGGTTAGAAGATCTGATTCAGAAGGAGGAAATCCGCCTGATTATTGTGACCACCCCTACGTACACCCACTATGACTATGTGAAACAAGCATTGAAAGCTGGAAAACATGTGGTAGTAGAGAAGCCGTTTACAGTGACATCATCCGAGGCGGAAGAACTTATCCAACTGGCCAAAGCGCAAAGAGTAGTGCTAACGGTGTACCAGAACCGGCGCTGGGATGGAGATTTTCTGACGGTAAAACGTCTCGTTGAATCTGGGGAGTTGGGCAAGATCGCCCTGTTTGAATCCCGGTTTGACCGTTTCCGCCCGCAGGTACAAAATCGCTGGAAGGAGCAGGATGTAGGAGGCTCCGGGATTTTGTATGATCTGGGTGCGCATCTGGTGGACCAGGCTGTGCAGTTGTTCGGAATGCCGGAGGCAGTGTTTGCCGACTTGGCCAGACAGCGTAAGGGAGCTGAGGCTACGGATTATTTTCAGATCACGCTGTTTTACGGGACCATGCGGGTAATGTTGAGTGCCGGTTCGCTGGTACGCCAGCCTGGACCGCGTTTTGAGATACACGGTGACCGGGGAAGCTATACCAAATATGGCCTGGATCCCCAGGAAGGAGCTTTGCGCGAAGGCATGCAGCCTGGACAAAAGGGTTGGGGAGAAGAACCCCAAACGGATTACGGGACACTTGTATACGAAGTGAACGGTCTACCTGCCGAAAGCCGGATACAGACGAAAAGAGGCCGATATGAGGCCTTTTATGAAAATCTTCGTTCTGCCATTGAGCAGGGCGTAAAACCGCCTGTAGACCCCTCCGACTCCAAACGTGTTATCCGGCTGATTGAATGCGCAATGCTCAGCAGTCAGGAACAAAAAGTGTTTCGGATAAACTAAAGTCTCCGATGCTGTCGGGAGGAAACACAAACATATCCTGTTGGTAATAGCCATACAGTGACGGATAATATAAAAAAAAGACGAAGCCAGAACATCTGAGCTTCGTCTTTTTTAACTCGTTTAACAGATTTCGTATGGCCTTAGGCGGTTAATAATCCAACAAATGAAAGATTAAACGGATTTATATTGTGCATGATCTTTTTATATGGTATGTATTATATAGAGATTAATATGTATTAAACATGGGTTAATTCATTAACGGGAGGTCATACATGCGATGAAAGTGGGAATCAGTGGTTTAGGACGGATAGGTAGATTAGTCCTCAGGTCTATTTTTGGAGAAGAACAGCCTAAAGTTAATGTGGCTGCCATCAACTGTTCACATCCGGCCTCCACTATTGCACATTTGTTGAAATATGACAGTGTACATGGGATTTGGAATGCTGATATTTCTTATACAGAGGACGAGATAGCCATAAACGGACATCCGGTTAAAATCGTCAGGGAACGGAAACCGGAGGAGCTTCCCTGGGATGAGCTCGGAGTAGGGTTTGTCATTGATGCAACAGGAAAATTCAATAACCGGGAGGGAGCTGTCCGGCATTTGGCCGCAGGAGCCCGTAAGGTGCTTATTACAGCCCCCGGAAAGCAGATGGACGCCACCATCGTTATGGGGGTCAATGAAAACTCGTACTGCTCGGAGAATCATCACTTGTTATCTGCTGCCTCTTGTACGACCAATTGTGTGGCACCTGTTCTTAAAATCATGGATGATGCTTTCGCGGTAAAAAGCGGATGGATTACTACAGTACATGCGTTTACGAATGACCAGAACCATCTGGATAACCCCCATAAAGATTTACGGAGAGCAAGAGGCTGTACCCAATCGGTAATTCCTACTACAACAGGTGTAGGCAAAGCACTCCTGGAAATTCTCCCTCATCTGGCCCCTCACGTGCACGGAATTTCTCTAAGGGTTCCCACGCCGGACGTTTCTCTGGCCGACCTGACACTGGAATTGGAACGTGAAGTTACCGTTGAAGAGGTACGGGATGTGCTGAAGGGAGCCGCACAAGGAAGTTATGCCGCAATATTCGGATATACGGAGGAACCGCTCGTATCATCTGATTTTATCGGGAACGACAAATCTGCTGTTGTAGATGGTTTATCCCTAATGGCCACAGGCAGGCAGCTTAAAGTACTTGCCTGGTATGATAATGAGTGGGCGTATGCCTGCCGGGTAGTAGATTTGTGCCATTATATTGTTCAGCAGGGTCAGCTTGCTCTTCATATGAAGAGAACTGAGCTTATGGTACCCCAAGTAGCGTCCGGCATTTAACTTTGTTCCGGTTTAATATCCCTATAGAAGATAAGCCCGGGTTTTCCCTATGGAAATCCCGGGTTTTATTTGGTATACTATAAATAGACCGTTCGGTCAGTAAAAGACAAAGGGGGAACAAATATGAAAAAACGCAAAAGAGAAGGAGAGCAGACCAAACAGCGGATTGCAGACAAGGCGAAGGAATTGTTCTCCCAGAAAGGGTATGCTGCAACTTCAATGGAGGAAATAACAGAAGCCGCGCAAACGAGCAAGGGAAACATTTATTATCATTTTAAGAGTAAGGAAAATTTATTCCTGTACCTTTTAGAGCAATCTATGATGGATTGGATTGAGAAGTGGAATATGAAATCCACTGCCTATTCTTCAGCCAAAGAAAAGCTGTATGGTATTGCCGAACATACCGCATTGGACTTTGCCGGCCCCTTAATCAAAGCGCTGGAAGAATTTGCAGGAAGCCAGCTTGCCGATAAGCTATTGCTTGAAAAGGCCAATGAAATTGGCATGCTTCCGCTGCATTCATTCCGCAGCGTCATTGAGGAAGGGATGGCATCCGGGGAGTTCAAGCAGGGAAATGTGGATGAGATGACTCTTATTCTTACCGGCTTTATGGCTGGAGTGGGGAGTTATTATCATGATTTAACCCAGGAAGAACTATTGGCGCTTTATAAGAAAAGTGTCGATATTATGCTTTATGGGATGGCAGCTTCTTAGAATTAGCTGCTTTTCTTTATCCCCTAACTGACCGTACGACCAGTCTATAAAAAGGAGTTTGGTTTATGAACAGCTTACTTAAAAACAAAGTATTTCTTCGTGTGATGCTTTCCGACATTTTACAGAATATGGGTATATGGATCCGGAACATCGCACTGCTTTTTTTCATCATGGAGCATACAAACCATAATCCGGTGATGGTTTCTATGCTTACTGTAATAGAATACGCTCCCATTTTCCTGTTCTCGTTTATTGGAGGGGCACTTGCCGACCGCTGGAACCCGAAAAAAACGATGGTCTGGGGAGATTTCCTCAGTGCAGCCTCCGTAGCGGTTATCCTTCTTCTCGTTTGGATGGGATACTGGCAGGCTGTCTTTCTTGCCACTTTTGTCTCGGCTATAGTTTCACAGTTCTCCCAGCCTTGCTCTTCTAAAATTTTCAAACGCTTTGTTCCCGAGGAACAAGTGGGTACTGCTATTGGCCTGGTGCAAAGCCTGTTCTCACTCTTCTTTATTGTGGGTCCGGTCATCGGAACTTTTATTTACGTGCAGCTTGGTATTTTCCCTTCTTTAATCTGCTTGATCGTGATCTTTATCTTGTCAGGTTGTGTGCTGATAGGATTGCCTGAAACAGAGAAGGAGGATGAAGAACCATCCAATTTTACCGAGGAGATCAAAAAGGGTTTTTCGTATGTCAAAGGAAATTCGAATCTGGTTGCGATCTGTTTGATGTTTATGGTAATCGGTTTATCAGGAGGTCTCATTCAACCGTTGGATGTGTTTATTGTTACTGAAAGGCTTGGTTTAGATAAAGAACATCTCCAGTGGTTCAGTGCCCTTGCCGGGGTGGGGATGCTGATTGGAGGGATCGTAGTTTCTTCTTTAGCCGGGCGTCTTAACGTGAGAACTACATTAATGGCGGTTTTTTTGTTTGACGCAAGTGCAATCGTGATCGAGGCTCTTTCCACTACGGTATGGATTACTGCCCCCCTTCGGTTTTTAACCGGCTTTTTCCTTGCATTCACTCAGGTGATGCTCAGCATGTTTATGATTACCAATGTGGAAGAGAAATATATTGGCCGTGTGAACGGGCTGATTTCTCCAATTATGACGGGATTTCTGCTGATCGGTACCCTTTTCTCGGGACCTTTCATGGCATCTTTTTCCTTGGTCTTGGTATTCACTATCTCTGCCATCATTCTGCTCCTGGCCTTGTTCCCATTGTCAAGGCTGAAGGTAAATCTGGGAAAGAAGGCCGCCCAGTCCAATCAGGCAAAAGCTTGATTTCATCCTAAGAATTGCTTTTTCAGGCCATCTTCTGCCCGTAAAGAGATGAGCCTGGTTTATTTTCGATTTATTATGGAACCAAACGGGGTATAAAAGTGTCTAATATGTAAGTTTTTTCTGTTCTATTCTGACCGTCCCGGGAAAACAGGGGAATAATCAGACAATACGGCGGATGGCCAATTGCAGGCTTTTTTTCGCGAATATCGTCCATATAAAGAAGAGAGGGATAGGCAGATAAAATAAGGGGGGTTACTATGGATGTGCATATGCACTCTATTCAGGATGAAATTATGGAAACGCTCTCTGCTATACTGTCTTTGCAGGTGCTGGACGCGGTTCCCATCCATAGGGGATGGTTGAACTTAAAGTGGAAGGTAATAACAGATGAAGGGGTCATGTTCGTCAAACAATATAGTGCAGAGCGGTGCCAGAATATTGACTTGTCCGAGATTTACCTGACACTCCGCTTTCAGGAGTTCCTTCACCACAGCGGCATTCCCTGTCCTCTTCCTATAGCCAAATCAGGGAATCTTCTGCATCAGACTCCGGGAGGACAGAGGTTTGTCGTCATGCCGTTCTGTCCGGGGGAAATGGTCAAGCCGGGCAAGCTGAACGAGCATCAGGCCCATCATTTGGGGCGAATGACCGGTAAAATGCACCGTTTGCTGAACGAGGGGCCATCCGCTCATCGTCACGAACTGTTCTGGATACCGCCTTCTATAAGTGAGCAGTTGCAAGTATGGCAGAAGGCCAAGGACCAGGCGGAACGGTCCGGAAGTCCCGGTGTATTGCAAAAGCTGGAAAAGCGGAGACATCTTATTGAAAGAATGAATGTACAAGAATTCGAAGAAGCACGCACGGGATGGACCCATCAGGATTTATGGGTGGATAATCTGCTTTTCTATCCCAGAGAGCTTTCTTCTATTTTGGATTTTGACCGTCTGCGATACAGCTATCCTGAACTGGACGTAGCAAGGTCCGTGTTGTCCGGCATGCTGGAGGGAGAAACCCTGCACATTAACAGGGTATCGGCTTTCCTTGACGGATACAGAGAAGAGATTCCTTTCGCACCAGGGGAAATAGCTCGCTCTCTGCGACTGATATGGTGGCTGGAATCCCCTTATTGGCTTACAGAGAATATGGAAAATTTCGGCACCTTTCCGCACCGTTTTTCCGAAGAAATGTCCTGGCTGATGGATCACTGGGACGAACTGGATGAGAGGTTGGGACAAGCTTAGCCGGAATGCCTAGGTTAAGGTTAACCCCCGGGTCAACGTTCTTGGCCTGGGGGTTAGTTTTTTTCCGAAGCTTCATCATCTCTAAAGCTCAAACCTTTTTCTTTTTACAATAATAATTAATTTTAAATTAATTAATTCGATATAAGTGAAGGAATGACATTGGAAGCGGTTTCTTAGTTTAATAGCATGGAATCCATGTAAAAAGGTGGTTATTTTACTGCGTTATCCAGATAAATAGTTAAAGCCGGGTTGACGAAATGCCTCTTAATTTCTTAAAGTGAAGAAAGCGCATATGTGAAATAGATCATATAGAAAAAGGAGTTTGAAAGGCATGTGGGTATTGTACGCTTTTGGTGCAGCGGTGCTGTTCGGACTCAGAGGAGTTTTGTACCAATGGACTTCCAGCAGACCGATTCCACGGGATTTGATGTTGTTTGCCGTGTATGTATGCGGTGCGATAATATCCATTCTGCTGACAGCCGTTAACGGGCAAACTTATACGATGGCTGCATTGCTTGGATGTGTGATGGGGCTGCTCTCTTATATATCTAACTCAGCGATGTACAAAGGGTTTGCTACCGGGAAAGCTTCTCTCGTAGCCCTGCTTACAGGACTTTCGCCTGTAGTCGTGGTACTTTTTGCTTTCGGCCTTTGGGGCGAAACATTGACCGTTGGTCAAATTATAGCTTTTCTGATTATTTTGTCCGGAATGATCATGATTCGTTACTCAGGGGATTTATCCCTGTCCAATATGAGAGGTGCCCAGTGGGGGCTTCTGGCTATGCTTGGCTTTGCTTTTACGGATATTACCTCCAAGCAGTCCATGTTATGGGGCGGACAGACTTTACCTATTCTGGTCGGGATGTATGTAACCGGGGCGGTCTTGTTCGGATGCACGTGGATTATTGGTATTTTGAGAAACAAAAGGGACATGCATGAAGCTCACTCTGTCGCTCATGAAATAGCGGCAACGTTAGAACAACCTGTGTGGCCTGCGTCCAAAACAGTAGCCTGGGGATTGTTCGTCGGTTTGACCAATATTTTTGGAATGGTTTTTCTGCTCAAGGCCTATGAAACCGGAATAACTGGCCTTGTTTCGGCCATTGAAGCCAGCAATGTACTGCTTGTGATCTTTTATGCCAGACTGTTCCTGAAAGAAAAGTTTTCCAGGATGGAAGTTTTCGGGATCACTTTTACCATTGCCGGGCTTATGCTGATCCGATTAATTGGCTAAAAATCAGATGTGATAACCGGAGTTGCAAGCGTTAGGGTCCATGCTCCGGTTTCAGTGTGCTGATGAACGGCCGCCTGTACATTCACCGTATTGTCTCCGCTTTGGATCTTCGTTTCTATGTAGGGAGAATGGAGAGTAACATTTCTTGATTGACCGTTTTCGTAAGCTTCCAGCCGTGATGCAGACAAGGATGCGGCCACTTGGGCCAAAACGGATTCTGCTTTGGACTGGTCAAGATTTCCGTCCGTCCGGATAGTTTCTCCCCGAAGCCCGGGAGTGATTTCGCCGCGAAGCATTATACGCCATTCCGGGGATATCCCCTGTGAGTTAAGCTGTTTTTCCACCCGTTGTTGAGCTTCTTTAATCTGGATCAGATCTGTTTCGGAATGGAACGGAAGGGAGATTAGCATATAAGCATCCCCGGAATCCATTTCTGCTAAGCGCAGAATCAGCGGGGCTCCCCCGGGTAAAGTGGTTTTTCCCTCGTATATGGCATGTCCGGATTCTTCTAGTAAAGAACTCCGGGTTATGCCGAATTGTCCCGCTAACCGGTTCCCCAACTGCTCAAGTTCTTTCCTGTTGATGATTCCTGTATAAACAGTTCCGAAAGTCATCGTAATTTCCGGGGTCTCCTTCATCATACCTGAGGCAGTATTCCAGAGCAGTTCGGTTTCTCTGGAAGGCTCACTTTCCACGGTAGATGGAATAAGGATAAAGCAAAGAGTTGCCGCTATTATTATGGCCGCTGCCGCTGCCCATTTGTTCCGTTTCCAAAAGCAGGATGCCATTACGGGGTCCCCCTCATGAATAGATTTCCCTAAGTTCTCTTAATCTGTGTTTCTATATCTTTAATCTATGTTTCTTTATTTTTCTGCAAAGTGATAATCTAGTAACCAGCATGGACAGAATAATAGATTTTTATACAGCCGAATCCAATTTCATCAAACTAATGCTTAAATGCGGTTCAGGTTTTTCTACGGAGATCAGTGATTTGATTCCCGGACCGGATTGATCAATGGAGAACCCGATGGAAGTGCGAACCCTGCCATTCATAACGCAACTTTAGGCCGGATATTTCGTTAAAAGATTTGCTTGACGAAAAGTCCGCTCATCGTGTCTATTTAGTGAAGAGCCATCGTTCAACCAGATTCAAAGGCGGGAACGAGAAAAAGGGGAGGTTTGCAATAGTGACGTTTGCCTGTTTAGTTGAAATCCATCTGCCTGTTTTGGATGTAGCCATTTCAGCGGAATGGTATCAGAAATACTTCGGTATGAAGGTAATTCATCAGGAGGAGCAAAAGGTGAAGCTGGCCATGCAGGAAGGAACCCTGCTTTCGCTGGAGCAAGCCATGGAATTGAATCATTATGTGGAATGTCCGTTCAATGTGAACGTATATGAAGCGGTGGAAGTCTACGAGAGATTGAAAAGGGGCGGGGTGAAGATATACGAAGAACCGGGACCCTTCCATCATATGACCTGTTTCAAAGTGGCTGATCCAAACGGATATCCCATTGGAGTAGTCAGCTGGCGGGAGGAAGGATACGAAAATATTCCAATTATTCGTCTGGGAGGTGCGTTTCTGCCGGTCAGCAGTCTCGGCAAAGCCCTGGATTGGTACGAGCGCTGTCTTGGAATCACCCGCCGGTATGAATTTACAATCCGCGTGCCCGGTTACGCTGAGGCGTTTCAGGCGGCTACGCTTGGCAATATTAACTTAACCCTGGTTGAAATACCATCAGCTGTTTCTCTGCAGGGCAGACCTTTCTCTATTGGAACGACGAACCCTAAGGGCCAATACAAACAGCTTCGCGCCAAAGGGGTCATGGTCAGCAGTTACGAGGATTGCGGAGGAAAAAGCTCTTTCCAATTCCTGGATCCGGATGAACATGAAATCGGCGTAGTCGGGATTTTACAGTAGCATCCTCTTTGCGGCAGGCATATACTGCCAGTGAAAGCGGAGGGGATAACATGAGCCGTATGGACAAGAACAAACGGCCGATCATGGATCAAATTGAACAGTTTCTCGGGCAGCCGCTTCCGGAATTCATTGATCAGCTGGCCAGAATCGAATCTGCTGTCGAAGGTGTTCTAAAACAGGTGCTGCCGGACTTCCAAGGCGGGAAAGAGACCCGGGAAGTACGTTCAAAGAAAAGCAAACCGTTAAGCACATCAAAAGGGCCTCCTTCTGCGGAAACCTTTGAGACGCATACCCATGTATATGCACGCATACGTCTTCACCGGCGGGAAGATCCGAAATCTTTGCAAGTGCTTGTCAGGTCTGATCATGTGAAAATCATCGGTTTGCTGTATGAGCCGGAGATGATCATTTCATTCCCCAGCATAGTGGCACCTAAAACTGCCAAGGCCAAAGTGAGAGACGGGTTTCTGCAAATAGAGGCGCGTAAACGTAAAGCGAAAGATTCTTATTATGAAACATTTATTGAGTTGTAACCAAAACAACAAAAGCACCTAACAGGGAAGAAGAAAATTCCTCCGGTGTTAGGTGCTTTATGTTAAGTAAGAATTACAGTACGCGGCGTGCGGTTACATAACGTTTGGACCAGTTGCCTTCCAGCTTGGAGTAAGTTACGCCCGGTTTGCCGTAAGTATGAAGGATTTTGTTGTCTCCCGCATAGATGGCTACGTGAGTGACTTTACCTTTACGTTTACTGCCTTTTGAAGGCCCAAAGAAGATCAGATCGCCTTTTTGAAGGTCTTTTCTGTCTACAAACTTACCTTGTTTTGCCTGATCTTTGGAAGCACGTTTCAAGGTGATTCCGTTTTGCTTGTACACATATTGAACGAAAGAAGAACAGTCAAAATTTCTGGTTTGTCCTGCTTTGGCCCCGAATTTATAAGGGGTCCCCATATATTTTTTGCCAAGCTTGATAATTTTATCTGCAGTTGCGGCTGCGGAAGTAGAAGCAGATTTATCAGATGCGGCCGCACTTGCTTTTGGAAGCTCAGCAAGAAGCCCTCCGGAAAAGGTAACTGTCAAAGCAATGCCTGCTACAAGAACTTTTTTGGACCATGATGTTTTTTTCATAGTTGCCTCCTTAAGCTGTTCTGTTTAAAAAACTGACAAGCCCAAGTATAGCAAACCTGAAAAAACCTCCGAAAAGGAATGTAAGCGTTTACTATCAGGTCTGTTAAGAGGTTCACTCCTTTTATGAGAGAACCATTAGAAAGATATGAAAATATTTTTATCCACGTTTTCCCTTGTACGGAAGCTTGATGGTCACCGTTGTCCCTTTGTGCAAAACACTATCGATACGGATCGAGCCGGCATGCAGCTTGACGATATTTTCGGCTATAGCGAGCCCGAGTCCGGAACCTCCGCTTTTGCGGCTTCGGGCTTTATCGGTCCGGTAGAAACGGTCGAATAAATGGGGGAGATCTTCCTTGGCAATTCCGATTCCCTGGTCCTTTACCCGGAGCATAATGTGACGTTCTCCAGTCAGAACTTCAAATATAATTTCTTTTTGGCTGTATTTGATGGCATTGTCCAGGACGATAATAAGCAGCTGTCTGATCTTCTCAGGATTAGCCTCGATGAGGATCGCTTTTTCCTCGGGGATCCCCCTTAATTCAATATTCCTATGAAAAGTAAAGCTTAATGAAGAAATCGTGGAATGAATCAGGGGCAGAAGATCCACCTCCACAAAGCGCTTTCGTTCTTCTTCATCCGAATCAATGCCTATAAGCAGATTGTTGGTCAGTTCTTTCAAACGGACGGCTTCACTCAAAATGGCTTCGGTCGCTTCTTTCCTGATTTTAGGGTCATTATGAGCCCAGCGTTTCAGCAGGCGGGCATAACTTTCAATTATCGTCAGGGGGGTTCTAAGTTCATGGGAAGCGTCTGCAAGGAACTGTTTTTGTCTGTCAAACGTTTGCTCCAGACGTTCTATCATACTGTTGAACGTTCTGGTCAATTGCGCCAGTTCATCATCTTTAGAAGAAAGAGAGACCTCTAGACGCCGGAAAGTACCGCTTTTTTGAATACTTTCCATCGTGCGGACCAAATGTGTGATGGGACGGAAAAGCATTCGGGTATATAAGTAGCCCACCCCAATGGATAAAATAAAGGCTACAGCAGTTGAATACACCATAATAGAGAACAGGATATCCAGATTTTTATTCAGGGAATCCAGCTTCCGTCCAATTTCAAGTACGGCGGCCTGAGCACCCTGTTTTTCTATGGGAAACTGTACATACATCTCGAATCCGTTTTCTCCGTTAATCAGTTGGGAAACAGGGTGGCTTATCGCATGGTAGATAGAAGGATGGTTCAGAAGGTCAGGCTCGTTTTGAATGGAGTCCACTACGGTATGATCCGGTTTTATGATCCGAATCATCTCGTTGGAGGTAAGCACTGGTTTAGTGAGATCCTGGGGAAGCCGCAGTTCTGCGAAAATGGAGTTTATGTCTTGACTAAGTAGAGTTGTCCCTTTTTGTTCGATATCCTGTTTTTCGGTTTCACTGGAAATTTTGATGAAAAAGAAGTAGATAAAGGCATGAACCACGAGCAGAATCAGACAGACCATGGCCGTTTGAAGGAGGGACAGGCGGAGCTTAAGACTCACAGTCCTCACTTCCTTTCAGCAAATAACCAATACCTCTGATGGTATGGATGAGTTTTCCTTTAAATCCTTTTTCTATTTTTTGGCGAAGATAACGGATGTATACGTCAACAATATTCGTATCTCCTACGAAATCGTAACCCCATACGTCGGAGATGATGTCCTCACGTGTTCTAACCTCCCCTTTATGTTCCATCAAATATTGAAGCAGGTCGAACTCTTTGGGTGTAAGTTCAACCCACTGGCCATTCCTGCGAACTTCGCGGCTTTTCAGATTCATATCCAAGTCGTCGACATGAAGGGTCTGTTCATTTTCAGGTTGGTTCTGCTGTTCCGTAATTCTTAACAAGTTGCGGATACGAGCCAATAGTTCTTCGATAGCAAAAGGCTTCGTTACATAATCATTAGCCCCCTGATCGAGTCCGCTGACCCTGTCGGGAACGGCATCCCGGGCAGTAAGGAGAATAACGGGAACCGTCGGGTTATTCTGGCGGAGCCTGCGAAGAACTTCCAGTCCGCTCAGTTCCGGGAGCATAATATCAAGCAAGATCAAGTCCCATTTCTCTTGTAAAGCCAGTTCAAGTCCTGTGCGGCCATCTTCCGCAGTTTGGACCTCATATCCTTCATACTGCAGTTCGAGCTGCAATACCCGTGCAATTTTATGTTCATCCTCTACCAGTAAAATACGGCTCACAGCCTGCCCGCCTTCCCTGCTTATTTCTGCTTGTATCCATAGAGTTCCAGAAGGGGAGGATTTCCATACATGCCAAAGGTATGACCGCGAGAAAAAAAGAAGGAACCCGGTTAGATTATGAACTGACCCCTGTCAAGTAGACAGTGTAAAAAACAAAAAAAGTTGTGGCACTAACCGTATCCCCATGGTTGGTGCCATTTTCTATGCTGCTGAACTTAGAAGGTATTGCCTATATTCCAACGGCGTCATACAATTAAGTCTTTTCTGGTATCGACGAGTATTGTAGTAATCGATGTATTCTATCACGGTTGCTTCCAGTTCCTCATATGTATAGAACTTACGAAGATAATACATTTCGGATTTCATCATTCCCCAGAATGATTCCATTGGGCCATTATCTATACATCTGGATACCCTGGACATGCTTTGAGTCATACCTGCATCGTCTAGTTTTTTCTTGAAGATTTTACATGTATATTGGAAACCCCGGTCACTGTGAAAGAGGGGTATAGCGTCAGGATAAGTCATATGGGCGATATCAAAAGTTTTAAATACAAGTTCATTGTTGTTGGAATGCCCTACCACAAAAGAAACAATGCTTTTATCCGATAAATCAAGGATTGCACTAAGATAAGCCTTGTTTTGGTTGCCATACTTCATTTCAGTCACATCTGTGAGCCATTTTGTACCGAACTCAGAGGATTCAAAGTCTCTGTTCAAGATATTTTCCGCCGTAATTTCAGGCGTGGAATGGATGTAGTTTTTTCGCTTCCTGCGGCATACCGATTTAAGGCCTAGGATGCCCATAAGTCTGTATATTCGCTTATGATTGACAGTTAAATGGCGTTCCCGGTTTAGTTTAATGGTCATCTGGCGATATCCAAGGATGCCATCCTTTTCCTCGTAGGCATCTTTAATCATGGGAAGCAACGCTTTATTAAAGATCTCATTCATGCTTTCTTTCCGGTTGATCCATTTATAATACGATGAACGTTGGATCCCAATAAGATCACATAGTTGACATATGGGATATGACTTCGTTTCATGGAGCTCGCGTATTGCAAGGTATATCGTTTCATACCTTACCTGGCTTAGAACCGCCTCCTTTCGATCTCGTCCAGCTTTTTTAGCAAATCGATCTCCATCTGCTTCCTTCTGTTCTCAGCCTGTAACAGCTTATTCTGAGCCCTTAGTTTCTCCACTTCGGACATCTCATCCTCAGATTTTCTTTTCCCGCGTCTGTCCTGAAGTGCATCCACACCAGATGTTAAGTATTTATTTGTCCATGAATACACTTGCTGATAGGATACCTGGAATTTATCAGCTGTCTGGGCATAATTGTGTTGATGTTCAATGCAGAATCTGACGATTTCAACTCTCTCATCGTAAGTAGTTGTTCGTCCTTTTGTCATGATCGGCGCTCCTCCCGTTCCAAAAGTGTTCAACTTCTCATGACCATTATACTTCAGAATCCAATCGCGCAATTGGCAAGTTGACTTAATGCCATATCTTTTACATATATCCATGTGAGAACCGCCGCCAGCCAAATAGTCCTCGACAGCTATTCTTTTTAACTCTGCGGAGTAAGATGCATTCTGTGATGTTTGAAGCAATCCGTTTGGGCCTAGCGACTGGTAAGTCTGAAGCCATTGCCTAACGGATGAATGGCGTACATCAAGAAGTGCTGCTAAATGATTAAGCGAATCTTCTCCACGTAAATACTTTTCAACAGCTGCAATCTTTTCTGATCCTGATACTTTTGCTTTAGGGGACATGAAAAAATGCTCCTCCTTACAGTAAACAGTTTTATTATTTCAACTGTCTACCGCAAGGGGAGCATATCAGAGCAGAGGGTTCCTTCTTTCCCTTATTTAGGAAGGCTTGTTTTATTATTTCGGGGCTTGACCTTCGACAATAGTCGGTCATACAGGCTAATGGGTAGCTGAACCAAAGGTTCAAGACGATGTCTGGATTTATAAATAATCAGACTGGTCAGGAGACCGATGATGGCTCCGGCGATGATATCTGCCGGAAAATGCACGCCGATAAAAACCCGGGAGAGGGCAGTAAAGGCAGCGAGTCCCAGCATGTACCCCCCGGAACGCTTCCTCACCCAGTAGATAGCGAATGAAATAGAAAAGGCCGCCGTGGAATGATCACTTGGGAAAGAACTATCCGGCGCATGGTCCACCAGTTGAGTACCCAGATGCTCCACGAATGGACGGGGATGAAAATAAAACATGCCAATAATCTTTGAAATAAGGATAGCCAAAACAAAAGAAAATAGCGCGTAAAGGCTTGCCTTTTTCAGCTCCTTTTGTCCGGAAACCCATAACAGCACGAGAATTAACGGGAAAATATATGTGATGGTATGAGTAAAGAAAATCATAAGATTATCCAGCCAGGCAAACTGCCCGGCCCAGTCATTCACCACATAAAACAACTCGGTGTTTAAATTCATAGTATCGCCTTCCTTTCTGTTTGAACGGGACGGGTTGTTTTGTAGATGCTTTCCATTGTAATAAAAATCAGATCAAAAGGGAAATTTCAAACTCAAAAATAAGGGAAGGGCAGCCAATTCGAAACTTCAAGTTTGCCATGTTAAAATAGTTACAAAAAATAAATGAAACCCGGTTATAAGGATGGCTTTAAAACAAGAATCGGCAACAGAAAGAAGGAATGTGGAGATGGAAGTACTGCAGGTACACATTGAGGAAGCTGGTTACGATAATCAGACCACGGTTCTGCAAAACGTTTCTTTTCAAGTGGAAAGAGGCCAGCTTCGGTCTTATAGGGCCGAACGGGGCCGGCAAAAGTACCACAATCAAAGGGATTTTGGGTCTGTTGAAAGAGATGAAGGGAACTATAGAGTTTTTTGGGGAGCGAAAAGCGTTTGCCTATATTCCCGAGCATCCGATTTTGTACGATGATCTGACGCTTTGGGAACATCTGGAGCTTACGGCTTCCGTTTATGAGATGGAGGAGAGGATATTTCAGGAGAGGGCGGAGGCTTTGCTCAAACAGTTCCGGCTTGAAAAAGTGAAGCATCATTTGCCGGGAAGTTTCTCCAAAGGGATGCAGCAAAAAATGATGCTGATTATAGGTTTTTTAAACAGGCCCGACGTGTACATTGTGGACGAGCCGTTTATTGGTCTGGACCCTTATGCAACCAAAGATCTTCTCCATATGTTGGAGACTGAACGGGAACGGGGAGTCCCCATTTTAATGAGTACGCATGTCCTGGATACGGCTGAGCGGGTTTGTGACCGTTTCGTACTAATTTCGAATGGGACCCTTGCGGCGGAAGGCACACTGGATCAAATTCGTGACCAGGCTGCATTGCCTTCGGGAACTTTGTTGGAATGTTTTCATGAAATTTTGCAGCAGAAAGGAATGGGCGGACTTCCGGATTCTTGACAGTAGAAAGGAACCCATGTTTAACAAGAAAGGACTGTTTTGCCCATGATTACTGTTCAACAGTTAGTCCGAAGAAGGATTATAAGCAATCTGCTTTATCAATATAAAGCTTTGCGTTCTGCCGTGGACTGGACAGTGGCATTGTATCTGGTCATACCGGCTATAGCTATGGCTATGTATGAATACATACGAATGTGGCTTTTTCCGCCTGAGTGGTTTTATGTTCTGCCCTAGTAAAACAAGTGGAAATTCGATTCAAGGAGCTATTGGCTGAAATATGCCATCAGAATAGCTGGTTTATTGTGGCAATGGAAGTTATGGCCGATCATGTCCATCTGTTCCTGAATGGTCTTCCCACCGATTCTCCATCAGACGTAATGGCAAAAGTGAAGGGAGTGACCCCTCGAATATTAAGGCAAGAGTTCAAGCATCTTGCTCATTTGCCTAGTCTGTGGACACGTTCTTTTTTCGTTAGTACAGCAGGAAACGTATCAAGCGAAACAGTAAAGCGTTATGCCCAAGAACAAAAGAAAAGGGGGTGAACACATGCAAGCTTTAACCGTTAAGATACGCATATTTCCTGATCAACCAGCCATTCTACGTCAATTGGGAAATGAGTACATTCGGGTAGTCAATCAATTAACCAAACGGGCTGAACAATTAGGGGCATTTCCGAAAATGACTACAAAAGATGTAGAAACAGTTCTTCCGTCTGCCGTTTGTAATCAAGCGATTCGTGATGCCAAAAGTGTTTTCAGTAAAATCAAGAAACTTGGTGTTCGTCCAATTCTTAAAAAATCTGTATATTTCGTTAACAATCGAAACTACACAGTATCCGAAAATACAGTTGCGTTTCCTATCGTTGTAGATAAAAAGACGAAGAAAACAGCGTTTCGGGCTACAGCGACTAGCAGAGATATGGAACTGTTAAGAAAAGCCAAACTTGGATTGATGCGTATTATCGAAAAGTCAGGAAAATGGTACGCTCAAATTTCAATAGAAGTACCTACAAGCGTAACAAACAACGAAAACATCATGGGTATTGATCTTGGTTTGAAAGTTCCCGCTGTTTCTGTAACTTCTACGGGTAAAACCCGATTCTTTGGAAACGGCAGAGAAAATAAGTACATACGAAGAAAGTACCAACAACGCAGACGTAAATTAGGTAAACTCAAAAAATTGTCTGCCATTCGTAAGCCAGGTAATAAAGAGCAACGTTGGATGAAAGATCAAAATCATAAGATTAGTCGGCAAATTGTCGATACAGCCATTCAGGAAAATGTGTCCATAATCAAGCTTGAACGACTGGAGAATATTCGCAAGACGGCAAGAACAAGCCGCAAAAACGCAAAGAATCTGCATAGTTGGACTTTTTATCAGCTTCAACAATTCATCTCCTACAAAGCAAACCTAGTCGGCATAAAGATTGTGGAGGTAAATCCTGCCTACACTTCTCAAACATGTCCTGCTTCATGCGGATTCAACGCTCATCGAGATCGGGTTGGAGCGATCAATATCATGAATCAACCTGTGGCAGATGGTAACAGTCTGTCAGCCTAAGATGCTATATGCACTGTCTTAGGACGGGCTGATGAGACAGCCCTGAACTTGGGGGAACTACGGTTAGCAGAAATGCATGACCGACTACCACCCAAGAATCCCAGTGATACCAAAGGTGTCAGCTTGCGGCTTTAGCCGTGGGAGTCTCAACGCCTGCAACCTACTTCCGTTGGCATTATGCTGGTTATTTTGACGGCTTTCAAATGTTCAATGGGAATGCTGAAACAGATATACAGCTTAAAATGGCGAGGGTTTAAATGGTTTTTATTTTGGATGCCCACTCTCATTTTGTCCTGGTTTCTTCTGATGGTGTCCCTATTATGGGTAGAGAACCGTATTTGGATTAGTATTGTTCTTGCAGTATTGTTTATAGGGCCCTGCTTTTCCTGATTCCGGTCCGGCTTCGGCAAGAAGGAACGTTTTATTTAGAGGTTGACCGCTAATATAAGGCTAAAATGTGGCTGACGGGGTTACTGCTGCTTCAGGTTGTGGAAAAGCCCAGCCGTATCCGCAAAAGGCCCTGGCTGTTCCGTTCCTCCCAAAGGCTGTTCCGTAAACGGACACCTGCGAATGGACTGACAGAGGCTTTGATTAAACAAACATTCCGCAATCAGAGAGAAAGACTATCGTACGTTCAATTTATTATGATAAGTAGCATAGGAGCGGGGCTTGCTCCTGAGACAATCCGGATAATAGTATGGGTAGCGATTGCCTGCCTATTGACGTTGTGGGTCAAAATGAATGTAAAGGAGGGCCTTCAAGCTCCGTTTCTACGGCTGTTCTTTTTAGAAGATTGGGATAAAATTCAAGCCGTCCGTAAATCGGTTTTTTGGATTTCTTCTGTTCTCTTCGCCCCGATCAGTCTGGCAGCCGAAGTTGCATCTTTCGGATGGGCCGGGATTGTATTGGGTCCTTTGGCCGGGGCAGCGGCCGCATTCATTGCTTCGCAACTTTTCACCACCTGGTAAGGGCTTTCGAAGTATGGAGAAGCAACGAAATGCGCATGCTACGCATACAGTGACTCACAGGAAAGGAAGAAGATGAGCATGAGCAGTGCCCCGGTTTTCTTTTCATTTCAAAGCAAGGAATCAGTCAGGATGGCTTATGATACGCTGGCCGAGCTTGGATATCAACCGCATTTAGAAGAAACGGAAACATCAACACTTCATATCCATGTGGATGATCAGGATTTGAGCTCAGCGCTGCAAATCGTTCAGGCTCATGGCGGAGAGATGGTTGAGCGGTCAGGGGAAATAAACGAACCGGAGGCTTATGAGCGGGCTTACCATGTGGATGAAATACGGATTCCCGCTCATCTGGTGAATGAAGATATTCCGGATGCGGAAGCCCCGCATTTTGACCCTTCGGAGGACGATTACGACCATTTTTCAGGCGGTATTCATATTTGAAGCACAATCCCAATTTTATCGGATCGTGCACAAAAATTAAGCCAAGCTGGCGCCGGTATTCATCAGGTGTCAGCTTGGCTTGGTTTCATTTAAGTTTTTTATCTCGTTGAACAGCTTAATGCAGCATTTCTTCCTGCTGTATATCCGGTTGAGAAAGCAGCCGTAATGTTATATCCTCCCGTATACCCATGGATGTCCAAAATCTCTCCGCAAAAGAACAAGCCGGGCATGAGCTTGGACTGCATGGTCTTCGGATCTACTTCTTTCACATGAACGCCTCCTCCTGTAACAAAAGCTTCTTCCAGTGATAAAGTGCCGTTTATCTTGACAGGAAACTGTTTCATCAACCGGGTCAGTTCCATCCAGGGCTGCTTAGGAATATGATCATATGTCACAGCTTCATCAATCCCCGCACGTCCCAATAAAATAGGGACCAGTCTATCCGGAACATATCTCTTCAAAACATTTTTTACGGCTTTTTTGGATTCGGTCCGGGCATGCTCCAATGTTTCTTTGTACAGCTCGTCCTGACTCTTTTCAGGAAAAAGATCAATGGTCAATAAAACGGTACTTAGCCTGCTTCTTTTAAGTTCTTTTACGACAAATTGACTGCACCGTAAGGCGGCTGGGCCGGACAGTCCAAAATGGGTAAAGATCATACCCCCTTCATGCTGAATCAATTTTTTTCCCTTAAAGTTCCATACTGTTAACGTTACGTTCCTCAGGGATAACCCTTGAAGTTCCTTATCCCGGATGATGGAAGCCGAAGATGTGAGGGGGACCTCTGTAGGATAAAGTTCTGTAATCGTATGTCCGGCCGCTTCTGCCCAGGTATACCCGTCACCGGTTGAACCCGTATGGGGGACGGACTTTCCTCCTGTCGCCAGGATAATACAGGAAGCGGACAGTTTTTCACCGCTGTGAAGCAATACCCCTGAGGTCTTTCCGTCATCATACAGCACTTTCTTAACAGGAGAATTAACCCGGATTTCCACTCCTGTACTTTTCGCTTTCCCTATAAGCGTAACAACCACTGTTTTTGCTTTATCCGAAACGGGAAACATTCGTCCCCGGTCCTCTTCTTTCAGGGCAATTCCCATTTGTTCAAAAAAAGTGATAATATCCCTGCTTCCGAAAGTTTCCAAAGCACTGTGCAGAAACCGGCCGTTTCCCGGTATATTCCGGATCAGTTCATCATTTGTTTTGGCATTTGTGACGTTACAGCGTCCTCCACCCGAAATGCCGAGTTTTCTGCCTAACTTATTCCCTTTATCGATTAACCCTACCTTTGCACCGTATTCTGCCGCTGCTATGGCGGCCAATTGTAGGGGGATAAGTTGGAAAGGGAGGGTGGAAGACGAACCTGCTATTTGTACTTATAAACAAAAGGCTGCCCTGCCCACTCCTTCCTCGTATGATCCCTTACCCGGAAGATCACTTCTTTATCCGTAACATCAATGGTTAGGCTTTGGCTCCGGACAGGATGGATCGGCTCATTGTCGGCACCGTAAGTAAGGCGTACCGACCCGCAGCCTGCCATCATGAAAGTATCGCGGACAAACTGCTTCGTTTGCGCCGCATCATAATGGGTATGTCCTGATATAAAGACCACTTCGGGATGCCGATCCAATATCGCCCTTAGTTGTTTGTGCTGAGTAATCCCCAATTCTTTATCCGTCCCTTCCAGTGTAAAAGGAAGGGGCTGATGAAGAAAAACAAAAACCGGTTTTCGGGAGTCTTTCTTTTCCCGGGTTCTCGGCTTTAGACGCTTTTCCAGCCAGGCCAGTTGAATATTTGATAAATAAGCGTTCTCAAATGTCTCGGGATGGTCGTCCCGGTAAGATTCGGAACCAAGAAAAATAAACTGGAAACCGTTAATCCAGGTTTCGTGGTACACTTGTTTATAAGGGAAATACTTCAGAAACAGTTTTTTCGCCTTTTCGGAGGACCAGTTCGGGTTAAGCTGTTTCGGATTCCACGATCCGCCCGGTTGACGCCAAATCTGGTAATAGTCATGATTTCCCATGACCGCATGTAATGGAGGGTGGGGGGAAGCGGATAAAATCCCGGACAAGGCTTCATAATCCTGCTCCATACCTCCCGTCAAATCACCGTTAAGAACCATCAGCTTGCTGTCCGGCACATGTTTATGATAATCTTCCAGAGCATTCCGCAGCAGCCGGTGACTTTTTTTATCACCCTTTTCAATATGTAGATCACTCAATACTTGAAAAGTAAGCAGCTTGGGTTCCTGGGAGAGGGCTTCATGAGATCGAATCTCCTTGTCGTCCGAGAAAACACCGGTAGAACCGGCTATAGAAAATGAACCTGTTGCAATCAGCAAACCCAGCATCCCAAGTAAACCAAGTATTAATTTCGTTCGTTTCATTCCCGGTAACCTCCGCCTTAACAAAAGTTATGGTTAGTGTGGGAAAGACCGGGGAAAATATGCATAGGAAAGCAACCCAAACGCCTGCCGAATCGTAAATGATACAAGAATAAACAAGTAAGGAGGCGAACCATATAGGATGAATCTCTGGAAAAGGGTCATACAAAGAAAGTTATCACTAGCCTATTTTCTTATCAGTCTGCTTTTCATAGTGGCAGGGTTCTGGTTTGCCATTCCCAGGTTAAAGGGGTTAGGTATTACATGGACACTCATTTCCGTTGTTATGGGTATTTATTACGGATTGGATTTATTCACTAAAAGGGGAGTCTTCCGGGCCGCTGAAACTGTTGACAGAGAAGCAAAACGTCATTCTAAATCACAAACTTTATCTTCTATGATGGATAAAATCACAGCTTGGCTTCACGGTTTAAAAAACCGGCTTACTTCTCCCAAAGTAAACAGCAGGGAAAACGAACGCGAGGTAAGAGCTCAAGCTGAAACCAACCGGGATAGTCATGAAACTGTTTCTCAATCCCGGAACCCTTATTTCCAAGAAGATGATGACTTAACAACAAGAACCAACGACCAGCTGCAGAAGGCCCAAGACCAGGCAGCTTCTTCCAGAGAGGAGACCTCGGAAGGTTTCATAATCCCGGACAGCCAGACAGCCATTCCTATGCCGCCTGCAGGAGGTTTTCATGATGAACGTGTGCAGGACAGTTTTGAGATCCGCCTCCGGAGTTTAGAGCACCTGCGCCGGGATGGGCTTATATCGGAAGAGGAATACCAGGAGAAACGCAAGCAAATTTTAGAGGATAAATGGTAACAGATGGACCTTTAAAGTTAAAGTATATGACTCATGCTAAAAGCCGCCATTAAGCGGCTTTTGTAATATATATTAGCTTTTGGTTGGGCTGGTCCAGGCCTGTCCTTCCCCACGGTCTTAGATTCACCCCGATTTAGGTCCAGTAACAAATACCGACGCGGGTCCGTTTTGGGGGGACCTGAATTCGACTAGAATAAAGACATAACAAAGACAATAACAAATTTACCAGATGACTTGGTGAAAGGCGGTGAATAGGGACATGAAGAAAAACAGCGGAATGGCTTTGGTACTTATTCTTTTTGGAGTATGGATGTTACTTAGCAAGCTGGGAATTCACTTAAGTCCGATCATGGGGTACCTGGTGCCGATTGCAATGGTAATTATCGGGTACATCGGGATTAAAAACGGCAGTGTGATGGGATGGATTGTTGCCCTGCTCGGAGTATTCGTACTACTTGGCAAATTAACAACTATCTTCATTATCATCTTCGCGGTTGTACTGATCGGTATAGGTTTTTCCATGCTGAAGAAACCGAGTAATCCTTATTAATGGAAGTAAAGAAAGGACGATTGATCCTCATATAATAAAGGTGGTTAGATAAGAATGAGCATAATGAAAAGAATCCGCGATATAACTGTAGCCTCCTTCAATGAAATGCTGGAAAAAGCGGAAAACCCGGTCCGGATGATTGATCAGTATCTATACGCCAAAAGAGAACAGCTGTACCAGGCCGACCGGCTTTATCAGCAATGCCAGAACCACTCTTCTTCCTTAAGACAACAGTATCTGGCTGCACTGGAACTCAAGGAAAAGCGGGAACATCAAGCTGAACTCGCACTGAAAGCCGGAGAAGAAGACATTGCCAGAGTGATTCTTCAAGAAAAAATGCAGGCGGAAGAAAAAAGTGAACAATATCGGGAACTATACGAGCAGGCCCAGCAGTCACTTCAGGATTTGGAAGAAGACCTCCATGTAATGCGCCGGGATTATCAAGAAGTTGCGGATAAACGTACTTACTACGTATCCCGGATGGAATCAGCTATGCTGCAGCGCCGGATAAACCAACAATTCGGGCACTCAGGAGATTTTGGTCCCTCCTCCCGCATGTTTTACCGGATGGAAGACCACGTAACCGACATGGAACTTGAAGCAAGAGCCATGCGGGATGTAAGAAGGGCTACCCAGGAAGGCATGGCGCCAAGAACTCATCATCCTGCCTTAGAACGAGAACTGGAGGCCCTTCGCAAAAAGTTAAACCAGGAAGGGTGATAACTGATGAATAAACTTTACCGATCCAGAAGGGACAAGAGGATAACCGGTCTTCTGGGAGGTCTTGCAGAAAAGTTTAATATAGATGCAACCTTACTCCGGCTGGTCGTAGCCATTGCGACTATCTTTAGTGGGGGTACCATTGTCCCTCTATATATTATAGCGAGCATTGTAATTCCCAAAGAACCACATTATCCTTACGATCCTTATGCTAATCCATACGACAGACCCGGATATGGCCCTTACGGGGAACCGTTCCAAAGAGATCCGTATCAAGGGGGAGATCAGGCGGGAAACGGCAGATACTCCCATACATGGAGGCCGGACCCTTACAGGGAGCCGTCTTATAGGCCCCGTACCGAATCATCCTATGAAATACCTAAAACAGAGCCTAAAGACAATATCGATAGCATGATGAAAGATATCGAGCGTAAAGCCATGGAAAAAGAGCTGGAGGAACTCCGTAGGAAAGTGGCGGACTTGGAAAAAAAACAAAATCAAAACTTTAACAAAGGAGATGTGTAACGATGGGAGTATTTTCTAGAATAAAAGATATGACAAGAGCATCTGTAAATGAAATGCTGGATAAAGTGGAAGATCCGATTGTAATGTTGAACCAATATATCCGTGATATGGAAGAAGAAATAGCCCAAGCGGAAGTAACTGTAGCCAAACAAATTGCCAATGAGCGTAAATTAAAACAGCGTCTGGACGAATTTGCCCGCCTTGCGGCTGACAGGGAAAGCAAAGCAGCTGCTGCACTTGGGGCAGGACAAGAAGCAATGGCACGCCAAGCTCTTGAAGAAAAACTGTACTACGATGAAAAGATAGCGGAATATGCAGATTTGCACGCAAGCTCCAGAAGTCAGGCTGAAGAACTGACTCACCAACTGCATCAAATGAAAGATGAATTTTATAAAATGCGCAACAAGCGCAACGAACTTGTATCCCGAGCCCAACTCGCTAAAGCGAAGAAGCAAATGGCCCAGGTTACTTACAATGGTGTTATTGAGAGCGGGGCTGCCTCCCGCGGCTTCCACCGGATGGAAGAAAAAATCATGCAAATGGAAGTGGAAGCGGAAATGGTGCGCAAGCCTTACATTCCCGGAAGCAGCCTAGGTTCGGCTAACGGATGCGGTAGCAGCAACCAACCCCCTGTTGACCCGGCCAAACAAGCCAAACTTGAAGAACAAATGGCTTTGCTGAAAGAAAAGATGGGCGTAACCACTCCGAAAGCAGAACAAGAATAAAATCTTTCCAAGCCAGCGGCTAAATGTCGCTGGCTTTTTTGTGTCTTTTTCGTTTACGATAAGGGGTAAGGATCCTGCCTTTCGGAACAGACGGGCAGCTAAAGGAGAAAAAAAGGTATGGATATTTGGTCAATAGGTCCCTTTCAACTTAAAGCTGAACTGATTATTTCCCTGATCAGTGCAGCAGCCGGACTTGCAGCTATCAAGATAGTCCACCGAAAGTCCGGCTGGCACAGTGCACCGGTGACGGATTTGGTATTTAACGGACTAGTTATTATCTTCTTGTTTTGGAAATTCGGGCATGTGCTTTCTGACCCCTCCTTATTATGGGAAAATTCATCATTAGTGGTCCTGGCAAGCGGAACCGGCAAAGATATTATTCTCGGGACGCTGGTGGCAATTCTATATATTTCAGCCCAGGCGGGGAAAACTTCTCTGGATGGGGCAACATGGCTGGACTTCCTGGCTTATGGCTTGACAGCCGGGGGGAGCATGTATTTTATTCTGCATCAGGAGCCTTCCTTCGTTTTTGCATGGCCATGGGAAACGGATTCAGCGGCATTTTCCCAGCCCGTTTCCTTGTATATGGGGATATTGCTTGTTCTGCTTGGATTACGCTTCATTCTGCTGCCTCCCGGTAGGAGGGGGACGGCATTCAGCTTTCTGCTGATCTGGTTTGGGCTAAGCGGACTTATCGTAAGCCTGTTCTCACCCCAGACTATCTGGCGATGGGGCCTGAGCAGCGGACAGTTCGTTTATTTGTTTTTTCCGATTATAGGTATGATACTGGATTGGTTATTTTTTCGGATGGAGAAGAACAGATTGGAACATACTACATCCCGAAAGGAGATGAATACCATGACAGACAAAAATAACTCCAAGGCTCAGGATTTGCAAGAACAGGAGAACAAAAATAGAAAAAAGAACAGTCATACAGGCGGTGTGGATAAAAAATTAAACGGTCCTAACCGTCCTTCCACTTAAACGATGGCCAGACGGCGCAAAAAAAGACAACTATCGCTGGACCCGTTCGAAATTAATTTTCTTCCTGAATTTGAACATGGCCGGGGCCCGAGAGAACCGTTTGTCAACCAATACGGAGTCGTGATAGGAGATTATGAATATGCTTCTCCCCATTCTCCTCTGGAGCAATGGGATAAGCATACCGATCCGGCCGTCATGGCGGGTGACCAGTGGGTTCATCCATATAAAGATATCGGGTTTCATACTGCGGAGAACAAAGCTTATTTTGAACGAGGGATTCCCCCTCAAGGAGAAATGTTTATGCATCCTGCTGAAAATACTTCCGCTAACCTGGAACCTCCTAAATCCGGGGATTAATATTCCCCGGTTTTTTAACCAAAAATTACCTATTTATTTGTCAGGAGGTTCATACACTCTCTTTGCTTTCCTTCTTCATACAGGTATAATAAAAGGAACGAAAGTGCCCACATAAACAGGATATAAGGAGTGAAAGCTACTATGATGTCTTTTAATTCATATATGAGAGACATGGTTCAACCGATGAGAGATGAACTGACACGCTTGGGAATCAAGGAGCTTTTGACACCGGAAGATGTAACGAATGCATTGGAAGGTTCAAAGGGAACTCAACTTCTTGTGATTAACTCTGTATGCGGCTGTGCCGCAGGTCAATGCCGCCCGGGGGTTGCTTTGGCCCTCGAGCATTCGGTTAAGCCGGATGAACTGTACACAGTATTTGCCGGACAGGATAAAGAGGCAACGGCCAAGGCCAGGGAGTACATTGAGGGATACCCTCCATCATCTCCGTCGATCGCTTTATTTAAAGATGGCAAGCTGGTTCATTTCATTCAGCGTTATCAGGTGGAAGACCGTACCGCAGAGATGATCGCAAGCGACCTGATTGCGGCTTTTGATGAGCATTGCAAATAAGAACGATTCATACTGGTTCGACGCATACCCCCGTTCAGCTATGTCTGGCGGGGGTTAACTGTGCGCGAGTATCTGAAGTCGCAAGTATCAATCGTTAGCAGACTCTTTGATTTTGTCCCTTAGTGCCACTCTCCCTTTGACTCAGAACAATTCATAATACGGGCGTTTTTTGAAGGTACGGGTAGGCTCTTTCTGAATGAAGGGGAGAGTGGAGCAAGGCAGCGATATCATACATAGTTTTGGTAAGCAAGGGGCAGGGTCAAACTGGCGGATTTTTTGGGGATTTCATTGTCTTTGCGGTTTCCGAGTCGGTTCTTCTTTTGGCACAGTCATGTCAGTTTTGAATTCTCAAGCTTAAAAGACTATACTGACCTTAATATGAGAGTCTGTAAAACCGACCGGTCCCGAAGGGCATACAGAGAAAGGATAAGGAGGAACTATTTGTCATGGGCATTCAGCAGGATATTATTCGTGAATTAGGGGTTAAACCCACCATTAATGTGGATGAGGAGATCAGAAAAAGAGTCGATTTTCTGAAGGAATATGTATTGAAATCCGGAGCGAACGGTTTGTTGATCGCCATTAGTGGAGGGGTTGACAGTGCGGTAGCAACTGGTCTCTGTAAGCGTGCTACAGATGAACTGAGCAAAGAAAAGGGGAAGGAGTATAAAACGGTTGGTGTTTTCCAGCCTTACGGGGTCCAGGAAGATATTGAGGATAGTTATGCAACGGCCAAAGCGTTTGGTCTGTCTCATACGATAGAGACCAATATTGAAGAAGCAGTTAATGAAATTGCCCTTGAGGTCGAACATGGTCTGAAGCCTTATGTGAACCGTCATATGAGCAAGGAAGGAAAAGGAAACATAAAAGCGCGTACCCGGATGGTCGTGCAGTATGCCATTGCCTTTGAGCTTAATCTGCTGGTAGTAGGAACGGACCATGCCTCCGAAGCTGTTACAGGCTTTTATACAAAATGGGGTGATGGCGCTGTTGATATTACTCCGCTAAGTTCACTCAACAAACGTCAGGTCCGCATGCTGGCCAGGGAGCTGGGCGTGCCGTCCAGTGTACTCGATAAAGCTCCGACCGCAGGCCTTTGGGAAGGACAAACCGATGAGAAAGAGCTTGGAATCAGTTATGAAGATAACAGCGACTATCTGGAAGGGAAACAGGTTTCACCGGAGGTACAGGAAAAACTGGAGCGTCAGTATGTGAAAACGGCTCACAAGCGGAATGCAATTCCGGGCATCTAAATTCCCGGCACTTGACACATTGATAAATAATGTTAAAACTTTGCCGAAGACAACTCTGTCTTCGGCTTTTGGTCTTGGTTTTTTTTGAGCCAAGGTCCAGGGGGAAAACTAGACCAAAGTCGGTACGACCCATCCGTGGTGCTTTTTATAATAAGAAGAGAGTTTTGCAAAAAGCCAGGAAACGGATTGAAGGAGGAAAAGAAGTTGGAACAGATTCCGATACTTCAAATTGAGAATGTAACCAAACAGATCAGGAGAAAAACGATTATCGACAATTTGTCTTTTGAGGTAAATAGAGGGGAGGTCTTTGGCTTTCTGGGGCCGAATGGAGCCGGGAAAACTACACTGATTCGAATGGTAGTTGGATTGATGTCCATCACTAAGGGAGATATCTATGTGGGAGGACAAAGCGTCAAAAAAGATTTTGAGAAGGCTCTCCTTCAAGTAGGAGCAATCGTGGAGAATCCGGAAATGTACAAATATTTGTCCGGTTACCGGAATCTGATTCATTATGCCCGAATGATTCCGGGAATAACACCTGAACGGATAGAAGAGGTAGTGGAGCTTGTCGGACTGAAGAACCGGATTCATGAGAAAGTGAAACGGTATTCTCTCGGTATGCGGCAGCGACTGGGAGTCGCTCAAGCCCTTCTGCACAAGCCTTCCCTGCTTATCCTGGATGAACCGACCAATGGGCTGGACCCTGCGGGAATCCGGGAGCTTCGGGATTACTTGCGAAGGTTAGCCCAGAAAGAAAATGTGGCTGTAGTAGTATCCAGTCACCTTCTTTCCGAAATGGAGCTTATGTGTGACCGTGTCGCTGTTATACAGCAAGGGAGGTTAATTAATATTCAGGATATTAGAAGTGGAAATGAGGAGCAAACCGAATGTCTGATTACGTTTGAAGTTGACCGGAAGGAATCAGCTGTACGGGTACTGGAGAAGTGGAAAAACCAGACGGGAATCAGTTTGGGTGAGCATTCGGTAACACTGGAGCTGAGCCGTGAAGAAGTTGCTGAAGCCAACACGATCCTAGTAGAGGCGGGGATCAAAGTGTATGGGATCAGACAGATAAACAAAACCTTGGAAGATAAATTTTTGGAAATGACGGGAAGTGATCAAATTGCTTAATCTTATATGCAATGAGCAGATGAAAACCTATCGGAGAGCGCAGACGTGGGTTATGGCGATTTTGCTGATAGGTTTGGTCGTCATGATGTCTTTAATGATGAACGATAAGGCCCAAAAGGACTGGAAGACCCATACACAGGAAACCTTGCAGTTCTACAAGCAGGATGATACAGCGAATAGGCCGGGAGCCAAAGAACAAGTTGCCCTGCTTGAAGCACGTCTGGACCGCAATATGCCTACATCTCCGCTATGGCAAGATGTAAGACAAATGTCGGTTCTGGTATCTTTGATCACTGTATTTACTGTAGTCGTTGCAGCTGACAGCGTTGCGGGCGAATTCGGAGGCGGAACGATCAAGATGCTGCTGATCCGGCCGATCCGCAGGTGGAAAATCCTGCTTTCCAAGTATATATCCAGTTTTTTGTTTACTCTCGCTATGCTTGTTCTTTTGTTTGGCACTTCCATTTTGGTCAGCATGTTTGCTCATGGCTTTGATTTTGGCCATTTGGCATACCTGGATTTAAACAGTCAAGGGGAGGTTGTGGAAAGGAATATCCTTATCACCATTTTCAGTTCATACGGTTTGGAGCTCATTTCTCTGATTATGATCGTGACAATGGCTTTCATGGTATCTACCTTGTTCCGGGGCAGTTCTATGGCGATCGGAATCTCCTTGTTTGCCTTGTTTGCCGGTAATTCGGTAACAATGATGCTAAAAAAGTTTGAATGGTCCAAGTATTTATTGTTCCCTAACATGAATTTAAGCCAGTATATATCCGGCCCCCTTCTGTATGAGGGAACCACCGTGCTCTTTTCCTTGCTTGTTCTGGCCACTTACTTTATTGTGTTTAATGTAGTATCCTGGACTGTTTTTTGTAAACGGGATGTAGCCAACTAAATTAGCTAACATAGAAGTAAGGAGATTCCCGAAAAAGTATAGATAAAGAAACAGCTGTAAAATATGGATAAAAGACGCAGGACGGAGGAAATTGATGATTATCGGAATAGGGACGGATTTAGTGGATATTCAGCGCATCCGGACAATCTTGAAGAAAGAGTCGGGACGCAAACTGATGGAACGGATTCTTACACCGAAAGAGATAGAACTCGCCGAAGAGGGAAAAGGACAGACTGCCCAATTTACAGCGGGCCGGTTTGCTGCCAAAGAAGCCATCGTCAAAGCACTCGGCTGCGGAATTGGCGAATTGGCCGGGTTTATGGATATCGAAATTTTACCGGATGAGAAGGGAAAGCCGGTGTGTACCCTATCGGACAAGGCTAAGAAAAGACTTGGATTGGGCAGCGATGTTCGGATTCACATCAGTATTACTCATACGGATGAATTGGCAGCAGCCTATGCTGTGGTGGAAAAGCGGTCCGCTTAGCGTAGATGTTACACCTGGTTTTATAATCAAAATAGGGGTCTGTCTATAGAAGACAGACCCCATTTTGATCATCCGGCATCAGCTTCTGCGAAGCATGCAGCCGGCAGCAATAAGGCAACTTCCCCCTGCTACCGGAAGAATAATAGGAGTGTACCCCAAGTAGCAGTATCCGGAAATTCCGGTAAAGAGAAACAACAGCAGGCCGATATAAACAAAAGAACGGTTTAACCAGGCTCCGGACATAACCAGACCCACAGATAGCAGAAGTGAGCTGAATAAAGGAACGAAAAAGTCATCCATAACCCCAGTCCAGGACAAGAATAAAACAGAAGCGATAAGCATCGCTACAGTGAGCAAGCCAATCAGCCAATTTCCATCTTCTTTCCGTGAAAGGGCTTCTTTGCCACGCAGAACAATGATAAGGGTAGCCAAAACAGCAGAACCAATCAAAACGGGATTTACCCAGGATAGGGAGTACCAATCTTTGGCGAATTCCAGTACCCCGTCTGCCGCCCACTCCAATCCCCAGATCCATAATAAAGGGGATAAAAGTTGCCTATTTTTCATTTTAAAATCACCTCGAATATTCAAAGGATAGCCGATTCCCGTGTACAACACAAGCAGCGTTAGGGGGTATTTTTCTAAAATTCCAGAGTTTTCTCCTTTTTAACTTTTTCGTATAATGGAAAGATGGACAAGGAGGGACAAAGAGATTGGTAGAACAAATCTTTTCAGAAGAAAGGAAGGAGTATTTCTCGGAGCATTTGCTCAGCTGGTATGAGGTGCATAAACGGGACTTGCCGTGGAGACGGAGCAAGAACCCTTATTATGTATGGGTGTCCGAGGTTATGCTGCAGCAGACACGGGTAGATACGGTAATTCCATATTTTCATAGATTCATAGAGAAATTCCCTACCATTCAGGATCTGGCTTTGGCTCCTGAAGAAGAAGTGTTGAAGATGTGGGAGGGGCTTGGCTATTACTCCCGGGCGCGCAACCTGCAGGGGGCTGTCCGTGAAGTCCATGAACGGTATGGGGGCATTGTACCTGATGAGAAGGAGGAAATCTCCTCTCTTAAAGGAGTCGGCCCGTATACATCGGGAGCGGTGCTCAGCATCGCTTACAATAAGCCTGAACCGGCGGTGGACGGTAACGTAATGCGCGTATTGTCGCGCTTTTTTCTTATCGGTGACGACATCACAAGGCCCGCCACGCGCGTGAAGATGGAGTACCTCGCCAAAGCCCTGATCCCCGAAGGCCGTGCCGGGGATTTCAACCAGGCGCTCATGGAGCTTGGCGCACTTGTATGCACGCCGCGCTCCCCGCAATGTCTCACCTGTCCGGTGATGGAACATTGCGAGGCGCGCTTGACCGGCAGCGAAGAATCACTGCCGGTCAAGAAGAAGGCCAAGCCGCCCCGCCCGGAACGGCGGCTTGTGGGCCTTATCGTGGGGGAGGGGGAACATGCGGGCAAAATCCTTATCCGGCAGCGGCCGCCGGAAGGACTGCTTGCCCGCATGTGGGAGCTCCCCCACGTTGCGCTTCCGCTGCCTGCAGCGGAAGCAAACACTCCGCCGGCAGTGGCGGAGTGGGGGACGGAGGCGCAGCAGAAGGAGATGCTGCACCGGGAACTCGCGGACGGGGAGAAGATCTCCGTCCGCCCGATTGAGTGGTTCGCGGATACGAACCATACATTCAGCCACATCTTCTGGGACATGAAGGTGTACCGCTGTCTGCTGGGGAGCGGCCAGGAAGGTCCTGGTTCGGAATGGATTCCGTTTCATTACAAATGGATGGATTTAACCGAAATGGGGCAGTATGCGTTCCCTAAGGTATTTCTTGGGGTGTTGCGCCAATATGCCAAAGAACAGGGGACCAAGATCTGATGAAACACCCGGGTTTGCTTTGCATTTATCCTCCAGTACAGTACAATAAAATACAAACTAGGCATCATGGAGGTGCAATCTACCATTATTAGTTATGAGGTACAAAAAATGAGAACAGGACAAAGAGGGAAAAAAACGGTCATGAGACCAAAGAAAAAACGGTTTTGGCTTAACCTCAGCTATTTCCTTTATATAATCTGGATGGTGGGTACCGTTTTTCAGTTGTTTTCAGTGTCTCAACGATTTGCATTTTTATCTTATGTCTGGCATTTCGTTTTCAGCGGATTGTTTTTGGTGCTCGGGTCCATCATTATGCCAGCCAAGCGCTTTATGATGAAAGAAGAAGTTTTTGCCGTTTTTATCCTGATTATCCCGCTCTTTTTTGCCGCTTACTATTATTTTGCAACGTAAAATAAACCTCCTTCCGGCCTAAACACAAATGATCGGGAGGGTAGGCATTTTTTTGAAATGTCCACCCTTCAGATCCCGGTTCAGAAGGAGGTTTGAAGTTTTTATACTGCCGCATATTTCTTATCCTTGAATATTGAACAAATAGATACGGTTTGGATTTTAATAGAAAGATACTTATGAGAATCATAAATATGACAATGAAGTAAAAGTTTCGAACATATAGTAAGCTAGCGTCAAGGTAAGCCCTAACTGAAACGGCCCCAGGAACAGGGGGAACCTCTGAAAATGCATTAAAACAATCCTTTTACAAAATAAAAAGAGAGCTGATTCAAGGTATTACATTTCAAACACCTGAACAAGCTCGAAAAGAAATATTTAAATATATAGAATTGTACTATAATACCAAAAGAATGCATTCTTCTTTGGATTATCTTGCTCCTATTGAATTTGAGAAGGCTCATTCATAAGATTCACCTAACCTAGCGTCCAGTAAATGTTGACAAGTCCAATGTTCTAAACGGCTTTAGCTCTATATTCCTTAGGGCTGAGGCCGTTTAGTCGTTTTGGTAGCGATCATAATTATAAAGTAGGGCAATGGCCAGACGCTTTTCTTTATGAAGTTCCTGGATTGCAACATACTTAGATTCATATCGTACTTGACTTAATGTCGCCTCCTTTCGAGTTCCCTCTAAATGCATTCTCTGCTCGTAAGCGTTCGTTTTCTCTTTCAAGCTTCTTCATTTCTAATTTAATTTTTTCTTCTGGTGAGAGTTCTGTTTTTGCCTTATTTCTTCCACGTCAGGGGAGAAGAATCGTATGCGTTGTCGATCTCACAACACCAAATTGGCTGGCAAGGAACATATTAAAGTCCAATGCGAATATAGAGGGATTGACATGCTCTTGCTCGCGACCGAAACCACTGTTCTTTCGATCGGGGTTTGTTCTCCCGTACTACCTTCAGGAATTGGCATTACGGCAATCATGGGTCTAGATCGATTGACGCCAAACATTGGTTGTCAGTACTAATAATGGTCATGAAATGAACCTGCAATGTATGTGCATAAAACCACCATCATCTAATCCGTTTAGTTTGAAAAATCAACCTTGTAATCGACCATTCAGTTGATTTATTTCTTTGATCTAAACGGTAAGATGAAGACATAAAAATTTAGGAGTGAGCACTATATGACCTCGAATTTGCCAATCATCGAAGTGAGCGGGCTAAGCAAAAGCTTTGGCAGCCGCATGGCTTTGAACAATGTAACGTTTGATGTATATCAGGGTGAAATTCTATGCTTTCTTGGCCCGAATGGGGCAGGGAAGACGACGACAATCAATATTTTGTCGACCACATTACACGGTGACCAAGGCAAAATCCATTACTGTGGTGAGCCGGTGAATCGACATACAAGCCGATATAAACGCGAGCTTGGAATCATTCCGCAAGATTTGGCGGTATATGAGGACATTTCGGCCGAGGCGAACGTTCGTTTTTTCGCTTCACTATACGGTTTGAAGGGAAAGGAGTTGGAACAAGGGACGAATGATGCACTTGAATTCGTAGGCCTAGCAGACCGTAGAAAAGATAAGCCTAAGACATTCTCCGGGGGGATGAAACGGAGGCTGAATATGGCCTGCGCCATCGCTCACCGGCCCAAACTAATTATTATGGATGAGCCCACGGTAGGAATTGACCCGCAGTCCCGCAACCATATTCTCGGGTCGATACGCAGGCTAAGGGACGAAGGGGCAACTATCATTTACACAACGCACTATATGGAAGAAGTAGAGGAAATATCTACCCGAATTTTAATTATTGATCACGGTGAGGTTATTGCATCCGGCACCAAAGAAGAATTGAAGGAACGGCTCGCTGACGAGAAGCGCTACGAAGTGGAGGTTGAAGAAACAAGCGGGCTGAATGAAATTGATCTGTTTCAGATTGACGGCATCAAGGGGGTTAACATTATTGGCAACCGGATTCATATCTCAACATTGAAAGGGATTGATAATCTGGACCAAATTATTGCAAAATTAACGTCCTCTGGACTGAAAATTTTAAATCTGACTGGTTTTTCTCCTAGTTTAGAGATGGTTTTTCTCAATCTGACCGGCCGTACACTTCGGGATTAAGGGAGGGATGAGAAGATGATTGATTCAGAGAAAAAAACAGGGCAGCTGTACCCATTTTTCATTATTTTGAAGCGTGATTTTATCAACCTTATCACCAATATCGGACTTATCGTGACCAATACTTTATTTCCGTTGCTTTTAATTTTAACGCTCGGTTATTTGGGAGGGGGTCTTTATGGTGGAAAGGACGTTACCGCTTACGATTATTACGGCATAACGATTCTAATTTACAATGCTTTGAACGTATCAATGACAGCTTCAAACAGTTTTATGGAGCATAGTGTGAAGCGCAGCAATCTTCGCATATTGTACGCTCCGATTCCAAAGTCATTCGTATACTTGTCCAAAACAGCAGCCTCGTTTCTTTTCACAAGCCTGTTTTCCGTTGCACTTGTGATGCTGCTGCAAATGGTATTTGGCATTCATCTTGGTGGATATAATGCGGTTTATACGACAATTGTGCTTCTGTTTTTTAATTTGTTTTCATCAGCATTAGGTATCTTATTCTGTTGCCTCTTTAAAGGTGAGGAATTGACAAACAAATTTCTTTCGACGATAAATAGCGTGTTGGCGGTACTGGGCGGTATATTTTTTCAATTAGACGGCTTTGGCGAGACAGTGAAAAACATATCATATTTATCCCCGGTCAAATGGGTGACGGAAACGCTATTACGTATCGTTTACGATGGAAATTTCAATCTGTTTCTGCCGACATTGTTGAGCTTTGCTTTAGTAACATTTCTGCTTTTATGGGGCTGTAAACGAATGTTTAAAACGGAGGACTACACATGAAGACGACCTTTCGCATTTTTTGTAATCATTCCCTTCGTATGTGGAATCGTAGGAATGTCATTGTGATCACATTACTGATGACGGTTGCTTCAATGGCACTAGCAATCTACTTCACGGCCAAATCGGAAACGAAAGGAACCTTGGCGGTGGTGGAGAGCCATGGAGTGAATCTGAATCTAGATCTGGAGCAGTACCGGGTCAAATATCTGGACCAATCCCCTCCTAGATCAGAGCTTGTTAGAAATAAATATGATGCGGTGGTTACTTTTGCCAGCGATGGTTCCCATAGCATTGACACATTGAAATCAGATGAGTTCAAGGAGCAGTTGGAGCAAGCCATCCTCCATCCGGACATGCCGTTGCCTGTGAAACCCCAACGGGGGTTGGGAGCAACATATTGGGCTACCTCACGATGTTTTTACTAATTCAAGCTTTGTTTTATTTACAGCTATTTTCGGATGATAAGAAAACCGGCACGTTCCGCCGGACTGCCGTGTCCCCTGCGGGGATCGTTCCCTATATGACAGCACAGTGTCTGTTTGGATTTATAGCTGTTTATGTGCCAACGTGGTCAGTATTATTTCTTGCGAAGGCTGTAGGAATAGATATCGGCTTTGGCCTTGGGACTTACTCGCTGCTTCTTGTCTTTCCTGCACTATTAGCGGTTTCCTTTGCCTTGTTTATGGCGGCTTGGATTGAGAACGCCGATACCGGGCTATCATTATCGTCAGGCATCATCCTTCTTAGTTCGCTACTTTCGGGCAGTTTTTACACTATTGCCAATGAGAACGGCATTATGAAGGTCTTTGTCCGTATTTTCCCGCAACAGCATTTTATATCGCTGGTCCAAGACATGGAACTAAAAGGAAGTATCGGATCATACGGGGGGTACGCACTTTATGTGCTTGCCGCATCAGTGGCCTTGGCGGCGGCAGGTTGGTTCATTTGCAGGAATCGTTTTCTCAAAGGATGGTACGGGTAAAGTTGGCATTCGTGTTATAGTAATGTTACACATATTCACACGAACGAGGCAGGTGAAAAGATGGGCGGTTTCCAACTACTTTCCGCCAAATTGAAAGCACCCGTATTGCGTAAGCAATTCGTTCCGCGTACCGAATTATACCGGAAACTTGACATGCTCTCCGACCGTAAGGTTACGGTCGTACAAGGCTTGGCAGGGAGCGGAAAAACCACGCTGATGACTTCATACATGAGGGAGCGTCCAGATCTGGGGTGGCGCTGGCTTACGCTTGACGAAACGAATAACGACGTGCGTTCTTTTTGGTATTACACCATAGAAGTTTTAAAAGAGCTGCTTGATCAAGAACCAGATCACTTGCTTACGATGTTCGAAGCGATATCCCAAAAGCCGAATTTGGATCATCTGCTCGTACTATTGGTCAATAAGCTGGAAGAGTGCGGGGCGGCGGGAACGCTGGTATTAGATAACTTTCACGTTCTCAATGATACTGCCTTGCTTCAAAGTCTGTCATTTTTCCTTAATTTTAGTCCCGAATCAATCCGACTCGTTCTTCTGACCAGAGAAACCCCAAAGTTATACTTAGGTGATTTCGCCATGTCAGGTCTATATTTGGAGATTAGCGAACGCGAACTTGCGTTTACTCAAGAAGAAGCGGATTTATTTTTGACCCAAACGCTCGGATTGAAGCTCGAACCTTCTGCTGCTGACAAGTTGTATCATTGGACTGAAGGATGGGTGGGAGGTTTGCAGCTCTCTGCTCTTGCGTTAGGTCATCGTACTCATACCTTGACGGAGCCGGTCGGAAAATTGAACAAATACATGATTAACTATTTGTCGAATGAGATCTTGCTGTCAGTATCGGAAACGGAGCAGCAGTTCATGTTGCAGACGTCCGTGCTGACGTATTTCAACGAAACAATCTGTAATCGGATGCTTGGCATTAATAATGCGGCAACAGTGATTGCGAAATTGTTAGAAAAGCATTTATTCGTGTTTACCGTGGATGAAGAAAAAGGGTTGTATCGCTATCACCAGGTATTTGGGGAATTTTTGCGGGGAAAGCTGCGGGAACGGGGCACGGATGTTATACGGTTGCTCCATTATAAAGCGGCAGAAGCTTACGAAGAAATGGACAGTTGGGAGGAGAGCCTGCAGCATTATTTGCAGGCCGAGAATTATCAAGAAGCTGTGCGTTTATTGTCGGCAAGCGGACATCGGTTTCAAAACTGGACGTACCTGCTTCAGATTCCTTTGGACGTTTTATCATGCAGCCGACCACTAATGTTCCAGCGGTTGTTTTATCATTTTTGTAATTTGGAAATTGATGACATGAGGCAAATTGTAAGTCTGATTCCAAACCAAGAGGAAGACGGTTTGTGGAGCTTATTTCAGTTTTGCTGTTTTCTGCTGGGGGATAAGACTTTTGATCTACCTGCCGGTATGGAATGGCTTAATGATTGGGAGACGATAGAGATCGATGATGTCACACGGGCCATCATTCTGGTGACGGGAGGAACCATGCTGGCACTCAAGGATGAATTCGGGATGGCCATGAATTGGTTTGATCAGGCCATGCTGCTGGAAGAATTATCGCCGAATCCCTATTTGCGTTTTTCCGTTTTGAGTAGCCGGGTTCAAGTACTGGAAACGTTGGGCGAATTAACGACCTGTTTGTCACTGTATGAAGAAATGTTTTGTCTGTGTGACAATTATCCCATGCTCGATCCGATGCGGGCTGTCACATGGATCGGACTTACCGGTATCCGGTTAAAGATGATGCAACTTGAACTGGCCGAAGAGACGATGGCTGCAACCAGACGGTTACTACCGGATGAAGAAAATCATCTGGGAAGCGGGTATTTATATAACCAAATGGAGCTTCGTGTACTTCGCCGCGATAAGGCAGGTGCGATAGAATTACTGGAACAACTGCAGACCTATCCGCTTTATCAAAGCCCGACCTATTTTACCTCCATCTTAAAATATATGCTGAGGTGCGGTTTAAGAAACATTGAGATGGAAAACGCAGTTTTAGAAAGGGTTGAAGAGCAACACGATACGGCCGCCATACGCTTAGATGATCGTTTGGTATGTGCCCGAATCAGGGCGGCAAGAGGAGAGTCGGAGCTGGCGCTGCAACATCTTGACGTTCTGCTGTCATATGCCAGAAAGCACGGAATCCGTACTGTTTTGGTTGAAGGACTGCTGTTTAAGATGTCGCTTATAACCTCCGGTTCCACCTCGTCTAATAAAGAAATACTTCACGTTCTTCGGGAAGCGGTGCATTACGGATATGAGCACGAACATCTAGCTCCTTTTTATTTAGAGATAGAGACGATTCGGCCTTATCTCAGCCTATTTCTGGTTGATCCGAATCAGGAATTAAATTCCAGAGAAAAACGGTTCGCGCAGCGAATTCAATCATTCGTGGTTGAAGTGAAGAAGGGAAGATCTTTACCACTAGCGAGTGCGGAGCAAGAAACGGCGATTCTCAGCAAGCGCGAGCTAGAGGTACTTCAGGTGTTGGCTGCTGGCCGCAGAAACAAAGAAATCGGAAAGGAGCTGTGCATTTCGTTAGCTACAGTCAAATCACATGTCATCAACATTTATTCGAAGCTTCAAGTATCGAACCGGGTCGAGGCCGTGGAGCGGGGAAGAGAGCTCCGATTGCTCCGCTAATGGTTAGAAAAAGAAAAATATCGTACTAAACTGTAAAAACGCATTCCCTAAGAAAATGTGCGGGAAAACCAAAGGGTCTTCCGAATCTTAGGGAATGCGTTTTATAAGTATCTAAAACTATTTCTTGGCAGCTTCGTATTGTTTGTTGGCTTCGTCCCAGTTAATTACATTCCAGAATGCGGCGATGTAATCAGGGCGTTTGTTTTGATATTTCAGGTAGTAAGCATGTTCCCATACGTCGATACCCAAAACAGGAGTCAAGCCTTCCATCAGCGGGTTGTCCTGGTTACCCGTGCTGTGGACAACCAGTTTGCCTGCTTTGTCTACGCTCAGCCATGCCCAGCCGCTTCCAAAGCGGGTTGTTGCTGCTTTAGCAAAATCTTCTTTGAATTTCTCAAATCCGCCCAGTTCCTGATCAATAGCCTGAGCCAGAGCGCCTGCAGGCTTTCCGCCGCCATTAGGGCTTAGCAATTTCCAGAAGAGGGAGTGGTTAGCGTGCCCACCGCCGTTATTACGGACAGCTGTACGGATATTTTCTGGAACGCTGTTCAAATCACTGATCAGATCTTCCACAGATTTGGAGGAAAGGTTATCGTGACCTTCCAAAGCCGCATTCAGATTAGTGACATAAGTGTTATGATGACGATCGTGATGGATCATCATGGTAGTTTCATCAATGTGGGGTTCCAAAGCATTGTTAGCATAAGGTAGTGCTGGTAATTGGTAAGCCATTTTTGAAAACCTCCTAATATGTAATAAATTGCTTTAAGCCTATTATGAATGAATTTTGATAATAAATCAACATTTATGTATCGAAAGTCCACTACGTAAAGGCTGTGCACAGGCGGATTAAAATATATCCGAAGAAGCGACACTTATTCTATACCCATTTTTGATGTGGGATAAACAATTTTTTGGATAATATTAGAAAAAATGAGTTGACAATGGAAAGTAAAAGCGTTTATTTTCCTGGGTTTCGGTAGGAGACCACATGCGTGTAAAGGAAGATGGTTTTAAAGCATCCGATTACGGAATTCCAGATAGCTTGATGAATATTTATACAAAGATGGCAAAGTGTATGCATTCCGGTATACAGTTATAGTTCTGTATTGGTTTATAATAAGGATATGTTTGATAAAGCGGGGCTTTCTTATTCTCCTGCGGACTATGATGATCCGTCCTGGACTTGGGACAAAATGTGATTACGGGGTACTCTGAGCTGAATACAATTATTAAGAACGAAATAGAACGTGCTGAAAACGGGCAAAAATCGATGGAATAAGTTCTTCCAAATATGGAAAAGAGTATCAATGATATTTTGGCAAAGCGGAAATAATGAAGCACTAGAATCCAATCAAGCAGGGAAAGCAAATTAATGGCGGGAGTTCGATCGAAATGAAAATTAATATTTTGGATGTGGCAAAAAAAGCCGGCGTTTCCGTAGTCACGGTTTCACGTGTATTGAATAACACCCCATCGGTGCGTGAGAAAAACAGGCAGAAGGTACTTCGGGCCATTAAAGAGCTGGACTATTGTCCAAACTCGGCGGCCCGCAGCCTGGCCAGGGGAAAAACTGGCGTCATCGGGTTAACACTGACTACGCTTCAGGATTCGGTTTTTGACGGCATTGTCAAAAGCGTGAACGAGGAACTGGAAGGGCATGGCTATTTCTTGGCGCTGTCCATTCATTCCGATTTGAATAACGACCCGCCGAAAGAAAACAACTTTTTATTCCAGGAAGACAGGGTGGACGGGATTATCGCCCTATCCCCATGGATGAGGAACACGATGTGCTGGAATTAAAAAGAAAGAAGATCCCGTTTGTACTCCTGGATAATCAAAACGAAGACCTCAATGCTTCCATGGTGAATGTGGACAATGATTTGGGCGGACGTCTGGCAACAAAACATTTAATTGAACTGGGTCACCGGAAAATAGCTCATATCAGCGGGCAGGAGCTTTTCATGAGTACGAAGGAAAGAAGAAAAGGGTATCTGAATACTATGGTGGAAGCAGGGCTTGAGCCCTGGGTAACTCCAAGCAGGGAGTTCAACATGCGGGAAGGATTCCGGATTGCCAAGGATTGGATTAGAACCGGTAATGTTCCTTCGGCAGTATTTGCTGCCGATGACTTTTTGGCTTTTGGAGTTATGGAGGCCTTTCGGGATGAAGGTTACCGTATTCCGCACGATATCTCAGTCATTGGCTACGACGATCAAAGTTTTGCGGAAGATTTCCATCCGGGACTAACAACCATCCGTCAACCGGTAGAGCAGATGGCTCAACAAGCGGTTAGACTTCTGCTCAAAATAATTGACGGGACCCTAAAGCGAAATACTTCGTCGAAATTGGAACCGGAGCTTATCATTAGGGAATCCACCGGGCGATACAGGAAAGCCTGAACTTTCCTCATCAAGGAGTGAATTCCTTATACAGGAGGAGGAAACGTGAGCTACTACTTAGGTTTGGATGCCGGCGGAACCAAAACATACGCTGTCATTGTTGATGAAACGGGCCGCGTTGCGGGACGGGGAAGAAGCGGTCTGGGTAATCACCAGACGAACAGGCCCCGGGCAGAGCAGAATATCCGGCTGGCGGTGGACCTGGCCCTTCAAGATGCGCAGCTGCAAAAAGTAGATATTGATTTTGCCTATTTCGGGCTGGCTGGAGCTGACCGTGAGCCGGACTTTACTATACTGAGACCGATTATTGCAGGTCTCGGGTTTTCGAAGTATGAGATTGCTTGCGATACCATTATCGCCATGCGGGCAGGTACCTCCCGGCCGTTTGGAGTGGTCGTCATTTGTGGAACCGGTACCAACTGTTCCGGCATGAACCGCCAGGGTGAAAGCTATCAATGCGGCGGGTTCAGCTACATGTTCGGGGATTATGGCGGAGGGGGGGTTCTGGCAGTCGAAGCTTTCCGGTCTGTCATCCGGGAATGGGACGGCAGAGGACGTCCTACCCTGCTGACAAAGCTGGTACTCCAGCGGTTGGGATATTCAACCACGGAGGCCATGTTTCATGATTTTCTCGACCACGGCAAGAGAGTCCCCTCGGATTTGGCTGAGCTGCTTTTTGAAGCATCGGCCCAAGGGGATGAAGTAGCCCTTGACCTGTTGCGTTACCAGGGAGAGGAATTGGGGCGTTCAGTTCAGGCGGTTGTGAGAAGGCTTAGGCTTGAACAAGAGGAGCTTGATGTGGTCCTGGCCGGAAGTGTCCTGACACGAGGACAAGGAGACTACGTAATCCGCCATATAGCCGGTATGGCTGTGGAATCGGCTCCCCGAAGCCATGTCCGCAAGCTGGATTGTGAACCTCTGGTTGGTGCGTTGTTATTGGCGATGGAACGGGATGACCGTTCAATAGAACCTGATATTCAACAGCGTTTGAAGCAAATCCAAATGGAACCCAGGGAGTGAGAGAAATGAGGGAAAAGTTGAAAATCGTTGTTATCGGTGGAGGCTCCTCTTACACGCCGGAAATTATTGAAGGATTTATTTCACAGCATAAACATCTGCCGGTAGGAGAAATTTGGCTTGTCGATATTCCTCAGGGTGAACACAAGCTGAATATTGTCGGTAATTTGGCCAACCGGATGGTTGAAAAATCAGGTCTGCCGATTGAGGTTCATCTTACCTTAGACAGACGTGAGGCTTTGAAAGGGGCGGATTTTGTTTCCACCCAAATGCGTGTAGGTCTGCTGGAAGCAAGGATTTGGGATGAGACTATTCCGCTCAAATATGGGGTAATCGGCCAGGAGACCACCGGTCCAGGGGGAATGATGAAGGCACTGCGGACGATACCGGCCCTGATCGGGATTGCGGGGGATATGGAGGAACTTTGTCCGGATGCCTGGCTTCTTAACTTTACAAATCCCGCAGGAATGGTAACGGAAGCGGTGATGAAGTACAGTTCCATAAAAACGATAGGTCTGTGTAATGCGCCGATCGGTATGCAAAAATGGCTTATGAAAACTTATCAAGTGGCGGCAGAGAAGATCTATACGGAATTCGTCGGATTGAATCATCTTCACTGGATTACTCAAGTAAGGGTGAATGGAGAGTCCAAACTGGAAGAATTGTTAGATGATCGTGAAGGTTACTCTGCAAAAAATGTGGAACAAATGTCCTGGAACCCTGCCTTTATCCGTTCCCTTGGGGCAATTCCGTCCTATTATCTGAAATATTATTACTTAACGGATGAGATGCTGAAGGAGCAGATAGCCTCTTCCAAGGAACAGGGAACCCGTGCCCAGGTTGTAAAACAAGTAGAGGATGAGCTCTTCGAACTTTATAAGGACCCTGACTTGAAAGAAAAACCGAAACAGCTCGAAAAGCGGGGCGGCGCCTATTACTCGGAGGCGGCTGTTAATTTAATGAAGTCATTATTTAATGTTACAAAGGATATTCAGACTGTAAATGTGCGGAACGGGAAGACGCTTGATTTCCTGCCGGAGGATTCGTGTATTGAGGTAAACTGCATTATTACGGGACAGGGCCCTATTCCACTTTCGGTAAGTCATGTGCCTGAAGCCACAAAAGGATTAATCCAAGCGGTTAAATCTTATGAGATTTTAACGATAGAGGCAGCTGTAACCGGGGACAAGGGAACGGCGCTTCAGGCTTTGGCACATCATCCTCTTATCACCTCCGTCAATACGGCGGAGAAACTGTTGGATGAAATGCTGGAGCATAACAAACTTTATCTGCCCAAGTTTTTTAATTAATGCATTTTTTTCATATTGACATGCCGTCTGTTTTAAACGGCATGTCTTTTTTTGTTGGCCAATAAAAGCGGAAGCTCTCTGTTTGAATCAATTTCATAAAACAACAGGTTCGGATGGAAATCTAAGTTATCATTATTGTCATGAATATCGTTTATGTTTCTCTATCTATTATCAGGCTGCTGGATTATTTGCATGAGGCCGCCCCGAAAGCGTTTATTCTATCTTACGAGCCGCGCAACTTCAAAGGGGGATTTTGGACAAAGAGGCTAAAATCTTAGTTGTAATCTGTTTCACATTTGCTTTATTGGGGTAATAACAATGTTAACCCGGGTTTTGTGCCCTTTGTTCCCCTGATAAGTCATAGCAGAAAGGGAACTATACGCAGCAAAATTAATAACAAAGAAGGGGTTGTGAACGCCTATATGATTCGATTCGAACATGTAAGCAAAAAATATGACGACGGCTTTATAGCACTCAAAGAACTGAATTTGGAATTTGCCGCAGGCAAACTTCATGTCCTGATTGGCCCGAGCGGCTGCGGGAAATCTACCACTATGAAACTGATAAACCGCCTGATTAATCCCTCCAAAGGCAAAATTTTTATCAAGGATAAAGACATCTCTCAGATTGATCCCGTAAAATTGAGACGAAATATCGGATATGTCATCCAAAACATCGGACTGTTTCCACATATGACGATTACCAAGAATGTGGGAGTAGTTCCCCGTTTACTTAAATGGGATCATAACCGGATTGAAAAACGCGTGGATGAACTGCTCCGTTTAGTCAATCTTGACCCTGATACATACCGGAACCGCTATCCTTATGAACTCAGCGGAGGCCAACAGCAAAGAATTGGAGTCATTCGGGCCTTGGCAGCAGAGCCGGACATTATTTTGATGGATGAACCATTTAGTGCCCTTGACCCGCTCAGCAGGGAGCAATTGCAGGATGACATCATCTCCTTGCAGGAAAAGCTCAAAAAGACCATTATTTTCGTAACCCATGATATGGACGAAGCAATTAAGATAGCCGATAATATCGTGCTGATGAAAAATGGAGAGGTAGTTCAACAAGGCCGCCCGGAGGAAATTCTCCGCCATCCGGCTAATGACTTCGTCAAGAACTTTATCGGAACTAAGCGGCTTCAAATTGGTGTGCCTGATACGATTCCGGTTGTGGATGAAGTAATGGTGAATCACGTCGTAACCGCTTATCCGGGAAGGGGAATGGCTGAAGCCTTGAAGATGATGGAAAAAGGTCGTGTAGATTCTCTGGTGATTGTCAATAAAGAGAATCAGCTTATCGGCTACACGACAATCTTCCAAATTCTGAACAGATATCGGGAGGAGAACATTACACTTGGAGACATTACGAAACCGTTTAAGCATGTGGTCCGTTCGGGAACTTCCCTGGCAGATGCGGTTTACATGATGAACGAACATAATTTATCCATTTTGCCGGTTATTAAAGGGCATAATGATTTCGTAGGTCTTTTAACCAAGGGTAGTGTCGTCAAACATATGGCAGACGTATATACTCCTTCGGTAGAAGGAGGAGATGATGCATGAATGTGTTTATAACCTATTGGAGTGAACGGACCGGGGATATTATGACTGCACTTGGGGAACATATCATGATTACCTTTGTTTCAGTTATACTGGGATGCCTGGTAGCCATTCCTCTTGGCATTTTCCTCGCTGGAAACCGGGTTAAATTCATTAACAGCATTGTGTTCATGATTTCTAACGTTCTTCAGACCATCCCGAGTTTGGCTTTGTTGGCCATGCTGATCCCGCTTCTTGGTGTAGGGATAAAACCGGCCATTTTTGCTCTTTTCTTATATTCGATCATGCCGATCTTGCGCAATACCTATACGGGTTTCCGCTCTGTGGACCTAAATCTGATAGAAGGGGCCCGGGGGATGGGTTACAGTACGAGACAAAGGTTGTTCCTGATCCAGCTTCCGCTTTCGTTTCCGTACATTATGTCCGGCATAAGGACCACAACGGTCTATATCATCAGCTGGGCCACATTGGCTACTTTGATTGGAGGTGGAGGCCTGGGCCAACTGATATTCTCGGGCATGGGAGTGAATAAGAACGAGATGATTGTAACCGGGGCGCTGCTGGCCGTGGTCTTGGCTTTAGTCATTGATTTTATTCTGGGACGGGTTGAAATTTTTGTCGACAATAAAGTCAAAAGCAAACCGGTGCAAGTCTGAAATGGGGGGTAACCAAATGAAAAAAATAATCAAACGAATGTCCCTCCTTGTGATCGTTTCTGCGCTGGTTATGACTATTACCGGGTGCGGTAAAAGTGACAGGATCATTATCGGGACTCAAACATCGTCAGAACCCAAGATTCTGGCTTCCATGTATAAACTGCTCATTGAAGATAGGACGGATCTGAAAGTTGACGTGCTTCCTGACCTGGCTTCCAGTCCGGTCGTTATTAGTGCCATGAAAAAAGGGGAGATTCAAATGGCTACCCTGTATACGGGGGAGATTTTTAATAACTATTTTCCCGTCAAAGAGACTAAAGATCGTGGAGAAGTGCTAAAACAGGCCCAGGAAGGATTTAAGGAACATTTTAATTTCAAATGGTTTGATCCGTTAGGTTTTGAAAATACGTATGCCTTTACGGTCAGGAGTGAACTGGCCAAGGAAAACAACCTGAAAACCATATCGGATGTAAAAAATATGGCTTCGAAGATGACGCTTGGAGTAGATACAACATGGCTGGAACGTGAAAATGACGGATATCCTGCTTTCACCAAATACTATGATATTCAGTTTGGGCAGACGCTTCCGATGGAAATAGCGCTTGTCTATAACGCTGTTGCCAGTAAAAAGGTGGACATCGTGCTTGCCTACTCTACTGATGCGCGTCTGAAAGAGTACAATCTGCAAACCCTGGTGGATGACAAGCAATTTTTCCCTCCTTATGACGCCTCACCGGTTATCAAACAGGAAGTGCTGGATGCTCATCCGGAAATTGCGGAGGTTATCGGTGAATTAATCGGAAAAATTGACGCAGAAACCATGATTAATCTCAACTACGAGGTAGATGTGAACAAGCGGAACGAGAAAAAAGTGGCGGAAGAGTACTTAAAGAAGATAGGTTTGCTTTAATGGATGGCTCGTTTATTTTCAAAAAAACTGAGGGGAAATGACTATGCAACTATTTTGGAATTATATCCGTGAGAACTGGGTTGATTTACTCAGTCTCACTTATGACCATATTTTGATGGTCTTTATCGGGATTTTTTCTGCACTTGTCGTCGGCATTCCTCTTGGGATGCTTGCGGCAAGAAGAAAAAGGCTGGCACCGGTTATTATGACAATCGGAAACATCCTGCAAGTTTTTCCGAGCCTTGCCATGCTGGTGCTGTTAATGATCGTTTTCGGGCTTGGCTTCAAGACCGTTGTGATCGGATTGTTTCTATATTCCTTAATGCCTATTATCCGGAACACCTATGTAGGCTTAAAGCAGGTTGACCCGTCCATTACGGAAGCGGGAAGAGGAGTCGGCATGAGTTCTACCCAGCTCTTATTTAAAGTTCAGCTTCCGTTATCCCTGCCGTTTATCATGACCGGCATCCGGGTAGCGGCGGTTATTGCTATCGGTGTTGCGACGATTGCTCCTCTTGTTGGAGGAGGAGGTCTCGGACGCGAAATTTATTCCGGAATTAATATGGATAATGCGGCCAGACTGTATGCGGGTGCCGTTCCGGCAGCTCTTCTGGCCTTGATTGCAGATTTGTTATTCGGTCGCCTAGAGAAAAAGATGAAACTGGATCGTTAAAATTCAGCAGCCGTACCTTCGGGTACGGCTATCGTATTATTGACCCTGATGAACAGCGCGCAGCAAAATCTTTTGCCCGGTGGAAAATATGACTAATAAAAACATCCATTGGTTAAAAAGAGGCCGAATTTCTATGAAAACGCTTAAATTTGAGCGTTCTCACGCATAAAAATATTTTTTTTGCGCTTTTTCGCGGTTTTATTTAAAATTACAGCAGGATTCTCTCTTATTTTGTAGTATAGTTAAAGGGTTGAATATTATAAAACTAGGAGAGACCCTCATGCATGTACGTTCATTTCAACTGTCTGATTACCATTCTGTAACCGTGCTCCTGCAGAATTGTCTAAGTGAGGATTGCTTTGATGAAACGATTAAAGCGTTTGCCAAACAGCTTCATTGGGATGGGGAACTGGTGCTGGTTGCAGAGGAGCAGGAAGAAGTAATAGGCCTGATAATCGGTACAATCGATAACGATAACGGATACTACTACCGAGTGGCAGTAGAACCTTCCCACCGTCGTAAAGGAGTCGGCAAATTATTGATCGAGTCCATGAGACAGAGATTTCTCCAACGGCATGTTCACAAGATTATCGTGAATGTTGACCAGTTCAACGAACGAATTTTGCCTGTTTATGAATCTGCGGGTTACAGCGCCTCTGATTTCAGCCGGGCAAATGGGCTTTCCATACTAAAACAAGCAAGCATGTAGCTTGTACAGTTTCCTTCAAGCATATCCAGGCTCTCATTGCAATTGGGCTAAAGATATGCTTTTCTTATTATAAGAACTGAATGATCCAGTGCTGGTTGAATTCGAGGATTAGGGAAACGACTGACTTCTTTATGGACAGCTAAGCCGTTTCCTCTTGTTGGTAATTTCGCATAATTCCATTGAATGATTTTTAGCAAATTGCCGCTTGTATAAGCCGTTCAAAATTGAAGAAAGCGTGATCCCGGGTAGTTGATACTCTACAAAGAAGGGCTTGTTTCAAATGAGACATAATAGACAATCTTACGTAATCAAGAGCTTTAAGCATGACGGGGATCTACACCGGACCTGGCTGGAAAACTGGCGTGTTGCAGAAGAGTTTTTGTGCCCTCTTCACAGGGAGGAAGGTATGATTGTTCTTGTCAATAATCAGACCAAAATTCAAGAGGCTGACGGAAAAGAATGGACAAGCCGGATTCCGGGAGTCTCTTTTTTTATTCCGCGGCAATGGCATAATGTGATTGCACTAATCGAAAATACAGGCATCCGCTATTATTGTAATGTTGCTTCTCCACCGTATCTATATTATCAAACCCTTACCTATATTGATTATGACCTGGATGCGATAAAATTCCCGGGCGGAGATATACATGTCGTTGACCAAGAAGAGTACGAGCGCCACAAGTGGATGTATCGTTATACCCCGTTTGTGGAAAAAAAGATTATGAACGGCCTCCATACTCTACTGTCTAAAATAAAAAAGGGAAAACCACCTTTTCACGATGACTGGGTTTATCATTATTATGACCTGTATAAGCAAAGTCAGAATGATCAGGCTGAGAATCAGCAAGCAGGAAAGGATGAGTCGTAAGAATATCAATTAGGAGCAGTGAACAGAAATGACAAAGGGGCATACAAACTTAAAACGGGATTGGAGGGAATTGAAAGAGGAAATCATTCAAGCGGCTCCATCACTAGGCATAGATAAAATAGGCTTTGCTTCTGCGGATCCGTTCCTGGAGCTTAAAGAAATTTTACTGCAGCATCGGGAAAAAGGGTATGAATCCGGTTTTGAAGAACCGGATATTGACAAAAGGGTATATCCGGAGTTGAATTTTGAAGGAAAGCCGCGATCCATTATTTCGATAGCCGTTGCTTACCCATCCAAAATAAGCAATCCTCCCCGTTCTGAGCCAGGGGGTTATCGGGGGATCATTTCCCGTTCAGCTTGGGGAGAAGATTACCATCGAGTGCTTAAAGTACGGCTTGAGCGTTTGGAAGCTTTTATCCGGGAAAGGGTACCGGAAGCAAGAATGGAAAGCATGGTGGATACGGGTGCTCTGGTTGACCGGGCTGTTGCCGAACGGGCAGGTATCGGCTGGACCGGCAAAAACTGCGCCATTATAACACCCGAGTATGGTTCATGGGTATTTTTGGGCGATATGATTACAAATATCCCTTTTCCAGCCGATACATCTATTATGGACCAGTGCGGGGACTGCACGATCTGCATCGATGCATGTCCAACAGGGGCACTGGTCGGACCGGGGCAGCTGAACGCCAGCCGCTGCATTTCTTTTTTGACCCAAACCAAAGGGGTTATTGAGGATGAATTCAAGGAAAAGATCGGAAACCGTCTCTATGGATGTGACACCTGTCAAATGGTTTGTCCGCATAATAAGGGGAAAAATTGGACCTATCATCCGGAAATGCAGCCAGACCCTGAGAAGGTTAAACCGCTGCTGCAACCCCTTTTGACCATGAGCAACCGGGAATATAAGGAACAGTACGGCAGTAGTGCTTCCTCCTGGAGGGGCAAAAAGCTTATTCAACGCAATGCCATCATTGGCCTGAGCAAATTTAAAGACCGGAGTGCCGTACCTTTACTTGGTAAGCTTCTTCAGACTGACCCCCGCCCGGAAATCCGCGAAACAGCCGCCTGGGCCCTGGGGAAAATTGGAGGAGATGAAGCCGGTACCTGGATACGGGAGTTCTTGGAGAAAGAGCAGGATGAGACTGTAAGGTTTGCTCTGCAAAAAGCGGCAGACCGGTTGAGTCAGGAAGGATAATAATCCGATTCCGATCAGGATGAGATAGTGGAAGACCGCGTGAGAACCTAGTGTTTGGAGTGGGGAAAAGATGAAGTATGTGCATGTAGATTCCGTAGAACCGGGACAATATTTAGGCAGAACTATATTTTCCAGCAGCGGGGCGGTGATGCTTGCCGAGGGGGTACAGCTGACCGTATATATGATTACCACTCTGCGGCGAATCGGAGTCACCATGCTCTATATTCAGGATCCTTTTACGGATGATGTGGAGATTACGGACGTTGTATCGGAAGAAACCAAACGGTTTGTCATTAATCAGATGGACGAGATGTTCCAATCTATCCGTTCAGGCAAGGAATTTGGCACGAAAGCGATCAGTACGAGTGCAGATGCCTTGGTGGATGAAGTGATGAAGAATAAAGACGTACTAGTGCAGCTGACGGATATCCGGACTAAAGATAATGAGATGTATTTGCATGCACTGAATGTATGCACGATATCAGTTCTGGTGGGAATTAACATGGGAATGGGACCTGCCCAGCTTAAGGATCTGGCGATCGGGGCTCTTCTTCATGATATCGGCAAATTGGATCTCATCGCGGATGCTGCTGAAGATCCCAAGAAGCATCATGCCTGGAGGGGATTTGACCTGCTGAAGAGCAAGCGGGAATATAATCTGTTAATTGCCCATGCCGCCTTTCAGCATCACGAGTGGCTGGATGGATCAGGAAAGCCACGGGGGCTGACAGGGGATGAGATTCATATATATGCCAAGATCGTAGCTGTGGCCAATATATATGACAATCTGCTTCACCAGACAGGAGAACAAGGAACCCGGATGCTGCCTCATGAGGCTTGCGAGCATATGATGGCTCTGGCTGAGAAGCAGTTGGACCACGAAGTGCTGATTCACTTCCTGAGAACTGTATCCGTTTATCCCACCGGGACATCTGTCAAATTGTCGACCAGAGAAACCGGAGTAGTAGTGGGTCAGCACAGGGGGCTCCCCGGACGCCCTGTTGTGCGTGTTGTGAAGCAGGATGGCGGGATGCAGGACTTCGATGTAAAAGAAATTGATTTAGCCAAGCAAACTACTGTGTTTATTGAACAGGTTTTGGTATAATAATGAAGGTTCACTTTTAAAATGGAATAATTCCCTAACGTGAGATTGCCGTCCGGTTTGAAGTGGACCCGACTAATTAATCGTTGCAGGGGGAAAGACCATGTGGAGTTACATTATTCCCATTATCACGCTGATTGTCGGGCTGATACTGGGCTTTATCATCGGGGTCTTCTATTTACGCAAGCAGCTTGAGAAAATGCAGAATGATCCTGAGATGATCCAAAAAATGGCTAGACAAATGGGCTATAACATGAATAAACAACAAATGAATAAAGTCCAGAATATGATGAAAAACAAAAAAAGAAAGTAACATGAATCTATCCGGAAATCTGAATGATAATATGGATTCAACATCCTATATCGAATTAGTCCGGGTCTAAGGAAGGTGCTCGTCCAAGAGCATCTTCCTTTATATTTGCAAGACTAGAAAGCAGCATGATACAAGCTGTGTTTTTAGGGCAGGAAAACTTCCCCGTCCTTCAAAAGGACAATGAACAGTCCGCTTAATATGGATAGGGTGTCACTAGAGAAAGTTTGTAAATTGTGGTAGTATGATACATTGAGTATGAGATTTTCCTGCAAATGGGTAGGCTTATTTTTTGCAGGTTTGTGATAAAATGAATAGAAAAAAGCAGCATTGCAGATACGGGTAGGAGGAACTAACCATGCCAGCTAAAGAACACAGGAATGGACAAGTAGCGGAAAACAGGGAACAGATAGAGTATCATATACGCGAAATTTTAAGGCTAATCGGTGAAGATGTGGACCGCGAAGGCCTTTTGGATACACCTGCTCGGGTTACCCGCATGTATGAAGAAATCTTCGGGGGTTACGAGGCAGACTATGAAGAAGTGCTAGGGGTCACATTCGACGAAAACCATGAGGAACTTGTTATCGTGAAAGATATTGTATACTACAGCCAGTGTGAACATCATATGGCACCTTTCTTCGGAAAAGTCCATATTGGATATATTCCGAGCGGCAAGATTGCAGGCCTCAGCAAATTTGCCCGTCTTGTTGAAGCGGTGACCCGTAAACTTCAGGTACAGGAACGCATAACATCCCAGATTGCTGACATTATCGAAGAAGTATTGAAACCCCAGGGTATCATGGTAATGGTAGACGGGGAGCATTTGTGCATGTGTTCCAGAGGAGTGAAAAAGCCAGGAAGCAAGACCGTAACTTCTGCCGTAAGGGGCATTTTCCGAACAGATGCCGCATTACGGGCCGAGTTTCTTTCCCTGATCAAAGATTGAAGTATTTTCTTGCTAAATTAAATGAATATCTCTGATTCATTATATGATTATATTTTCAATAATAAACATATAAGGGGTTTTATGGGTTAAATATTTTTTTGACTATTGCGACATGCTAATGCCTTACGGGTAGATAATTTCGCAAGATATCTGTCCCCTATAAAAAAACTGATTACCCGGTAATAGAAATTTCCGGGTAATCAGCCTGTGCTTCCCCTGGTTAAAAGGGCATCCATTTAAGCTTGCTGGCTTTTTCATAACGTTCGTTGACATTCTCCCAATTGACCACGTGCCACCAGTCTGCAATATATTTAGCCCGTTCGCTCTGATGCTTCAAATAATAGGAATGCTCCCATACATCCAGGACAAGAAGAGGAATAACGTCCCATTGGGATAAATTCTGATGCTTTTCTGCCTGAAGAATCTCTACGCGATGGCTGCGCGGGCTCCATACCAGCAGTGCCCATCCGCCGCCCTCCACCTTTTCAGCGGCAGCTGAGAAATGTTTTTTGAACGGCTCAAATCCTCCAAAGACACGGTCAATTTCCGCAGCAATAGGGCCTCTTGGCTTTCCTCCTCCTTTAGGGCTCATATTGTTCCAGAAGACGGTATGCAGGTAGTGTCCGGCACCATTGAACGCGAGTTCACGTTCCCAATGCTTGACGAGATCAAAATTACCGGATTTCCGCTCTTTAGCCAGCATGACTTCTGCCTTATTCAGATCGTTCACATAGGATTGATGATGTTTCGTGTGGTGAATTCGCATTGTTTTCTCATCAATATAAGGCTCCAGCGCATTATACGGATAAGGCAGGGGAGGAAGCTTGTGTCCTCCTATAGGTACAGGCTTCGGTGCCCGAAGGGGATCGCTCCAGGTTGAATCTCCTGTACTTTTCATAGGCTCGGTACGGTCGGGGGCATCGCTGTCTTTAGACAAGGATGATATCCGGACTTCCTTTTCCTTCTTTTCCGGCTCTTGCTGCTGTGGCGCAGCAGGCTGACGGAGAGGATAGGCAGGGGGGGCTGAAACTGCCGGTACGCCATAGGGTGCATGGCCTTCAGGCATATAGGGATAGTGACCTGAAGCTTGCAGCCCCTGAATTACGCCAAGGAAATACTCTGACTCTCGAATTATGTGTTCGATCACCGTTTTGATTAAAGGGCTGCTTTGGGCAGCCTTGCTGTGGTGTTCCATGTTCAAAAGGAGTGAAATAAATTCTTTGGACTGTGAAACAGAGACTTGAATGATTTCATTCAGCTGCTGCTGGAGATAAGGGTCAGTCGGGCGTTTGGTAACTGATACCCACTCAATCCATTGCAAAGAAGACATCTCCGTTTTTTCAAATATGACTTCCCATTCCTGCATGGCTTTTGCGTATTTGGGTTCCAGATTGGGAATCAGGGCACGGATCACTTCCGTATGTTCCTTCTCCTGGGTTTTCCAAAAGTGGATTTCTTCCAAAATTCTCATAGACATCAAACTGCCGTATACAAAAAGCATGCGGTCAACCCTCCTTGGACTACTTCCTTGTAGTTTATATATTCCGAGAGTTGTTCCGTTATACTCTATTCTCTTATTCATATGCAACTTTTACATTCCGGGAAATCTCTATATCCTGCAAAAAATTCATTGTCTGCTCTATATATTCCTTGGGGTCTGCCCGATAAATCAGTTCATGCTGACCACCCGGATATATCCATAATTTGGATGAAGCGTTTTCTTTTTGGCGGTCATAGACTCCTTCAATAATTTCATAAGGTGCTTTAGTATCATCGGTTCCGTGAATGAAGAAAATCGGGATATCGTACTTTTTATTGGTCACGCTGCTGAAAGGAACCTGATTCAGACTAATACCGTTAATCAGGGGAAAGAAGAGGCGGACCAGATTCAGTGACGGAAATTTGGGCAAATCAACATATTGCTTCATATTGTGATAAAGCGTATCTGCGTTCAATATGAACGTACTGTCAAGGATCATACCGGTAATATCATCAGAATGAAGGGCAGCCTGAAGGGCTGTTCCCGCACCCATAGAGAATCCCCAGACGTATACTTCCCTTGCACCGCGTTCTCTGGCATACTGTACAGCACCAAGAAGCTCTTTAGACTCCTGTACCCCTGCCGTAACTATACGTTCACTGCCCGGCTGTACATAGCCGTAATCGAACATAACCACGTTATAATGGCGCTTGTTAAGTTCTTTTGCCAGACTGTACAATGGAACCCATAGTTCTTCCCGGTTTCCCCCGTATCCATGGGAGAAGATCACGGTTTTGTCTGAAGCAGTGGATGCATCCTCCCCGGAAGAGGCGGGGATGTACCAGCCTTCCAGGTGTGAAGAACCATTACTGTTTGGAAACCGGATATCCTCATAAGGCAGTTTGACGGCTTTCATAGGATTGGAGGATAATGGAGCAATAATGGGCCTGGCTAACGTCCAAGCGATAAAGGCATGAAAGGCAAGGATCAGGCTGACGATCAGAATCAGAAAGCTGCCGAGCACAAGCCAGATGATTTTCCTTTTGCCAGAAGAAGCTTTCTCGGGAAGGTGTTGTTCGAGAGCCGCGGGGGTTAGCTGAGTTTCAGTGGCAGAAGTTGTTGACATAAGGCATCCCTCCTAAAAAGTAATGACGTTCTGAGTATTTCCAAGCAAGGGAACCTCAGTATTTAAATCATGTGGAAATAAAGTCTGCCAAGAAGGATGAAAATGGTTTCATCGAAGAAAGAAAATTCAGATAATTGGGGTGTATTTAGTTTATGCTTCTGTAACCTTCTGCGTCAATACGAGTAAACGAAATTTAACGGAATGTAATCTATATGTAATATGGTTTTTAATGTAAAAAATAATTCCTAAATTCTCTTTGATCTCTTTACGGAATATCTAAATTTAGTTATACTATAAGAAACATTGTTTCATATAGTGAAACTAAGGCGGTGGAAAAATGGAAGAACATAAATTAACCGTCCGTTCCGTGGAACGGGCTTTAGATATATTGCTATGTTTTCGGGATTCGTCGGAGTTAACCCTTACAGAAATTTCAAATCAGGCAGGCCTGCACAAGAGTACGGTTCACCGTCTTTTGGCATCTCTTGAGGGGAAAGGTTTTCTTCTTCGCGATTCATCAGGAGATAAATACCGTCTGGGTTTTAGTGTTTGGGAGCTATCGGCCAATCTTTCGCAGGGTGATGATATAAGCATGCTCCTTCTTCCGGAGATGGAATGGCTGCGCGATCAAGTAGGGGAGACCATTTCGATCTATGTCCGTGACGGCAAAGAAAGGGTGCGGATTCAGGCTGTTCAGAGCAAGCATGCGATCCGCCGTGTTGCTCCGGTAGGGGCGAGAATGCCTCTGTATGTAGGAGCTTCCAGCAAAGTACTGGTAGCGTTTGGGGACGAAGCTCTTCAGGTTGAATTGGCTCATGATGCCCGATCTTCGGTCGGCCTTGATCCGACTGCCTTTTTGAAACAGCTGGCTGAAACCAGAGAGCAGGGCTTTGCTACCAGTATGGAAGAAAGAGAGCCTGGGGCGGCTGCTTTGTCGGCCCCCATCCTGAACCGATCCGGCAAATTGGTTGCGGCTCTTGCCATATCAGGGCCGATCAGCCGGCTGACACCGGAACAGATGCAGGCATACGCGCCGCTGCTGCTTGAATCCTCCGGAAGAATGGGCACCATGGTTCGTTAATGTTCAAAACATTCTTTTGTTTTTAAAACCTCAATTAGGCCTGAGGTTTTTTGTTTGTCCGGAATCATTTTGGGCTATACTGGTTATAGCAAAGGAGATGAACAGTCTTGGAGAATCCCGCTTCCCTTAAGGCGGTTTGGATTAGCCTGATCAGCAATTTGCTGTTGACAGCCATAAAGCTGATTGTGGGATTTTTGTTCCGCAGTCAGGTATTGATTGCTGATGGAGTGCACAATGCAGGAGATGTGATAGCATCCGCTACGGCTTATAGCTCCATGAGGATTTCGAACCGGCCTGCAGACGAGGAACACCCGTACGGCCATGGGAAAGCAGAAGTTCTCGGTTCCGGGATGGTAGCCATCATACTTGGACTGGCCGCAATTTTTATCGGATATCATGCCATTACAGCATTGTTTGAACCTCCTGGAGAAATGCATATCATCGCATTGGCTGCCGCATTGGTTTCTCTTATTTGGAAGCAAATCCTGTACATCTATACCATCCGGATCGGCAAAAGAACGAACAGTAAAGGCTTAATCGCCACTGCGTATGATCATCTTGCCGACGTATATGCCTCTTTGGCCGCTACCGTTGGTATCGGACTTGGTCTTTTAGGGGAATCTTTTCAATTTTCTTATTTGGCCTATGGGGACCCGATAGCCGGAATTATTGTTTCCTTACTGGTGCTGAAGCTTGCATATGAGATGGTACGGGAGGCCATTGATATATTGATGGAAAAAAACGTAAGTCCGGAGAAAATGGCACTTTATACTTCTGAAATCTTAAGTGTGGACAATGTCAAACGGATAGACCGGCTTCGGGCACGGGAACATGGCCATTATATTCTGATCGATGCCAGAGTAAGTGTTCCTGCTGAGTTGACCATTCAGCAGGGCCATAATATATCCCGCCTCATCAAATCCAATATTATGAACAGGCATGAGGATGTCTTGGAGGTACTTGTTCATTTGAATCCCTGGTATCCGGAAGACAGTGAAACGATACAACCTCCTGGTAAAGAGGCCAACCGGCATCATCATGTAAAAGATCTTGCTTCCGGTACGAATAGGGATATATGATTATTCCCGGAATGAAAGGCGCACGCTACCCGCTCTGCAGCTAAAACCTTTATACCTGCAATCGATAAAGTATCGATAGAAAACCCGTCATGTATGCCATGACGGGTTTTCCAAGCAAAGAACAAATAAGTTCCCGTTATTTTCATGTATTCTTGGTGTTTACATGATCTGGCGAAGCACAGTTTGAAGGATGCCTCCATTGCGGTAGTAATCAATGTCCACCATGCTGTCCAGACGGACGATTGCCTTAAATTCGAAGGAAGTACCGTCTTCGCGGGTTGCCAAAATTTTCACTTCCTGGCCTGGCTGAATGTCATTATCAATACCCAGGATATCGAATGTCTCTGTACCGGTCAGTCCAAGTGCATCCCAGCTTTGGCCTTCCTGGAATTGAAGCGGAAGAACACCCATTCCGACAAGGTTGCTTCGATGAATGCGTTCGAAGCTTTCAGCTAAAACGGCTTTAGCACCAAGCAGATAAGTTCCTTTAGCCGCCCAGTCACGGGAACTTCCGGTTCCGTATTCTTTACCGGCGATAACGATAAGAGGCTGGTTGTTCTCCTGATACTTCATGGATGCATCGTAAATGGACATGACTTCACCAGTCGGCAGATAGGTAGTGACACCGCCTTCTGTTCCAGGAGCCACTTGGTTACGGATTCGGATATTGGCAAACGTACCGCGCATCATGACTTCATGATTTCCTCTGCGTGAGCCGTAGGAGTTGAAGTCTTTTCTCTCTACGCCATGTTCAATTAAATATTTGCCTGCAGGGCTTGTCGGCGAAATATTGCCTGCTGGAGAGATATGGTCCGTAGTAACGGAGTCCCCAAGCATGGCCAGTACTCTCGCACCGCGGATATCAGAAATATCACCCGGTTCAGGGCTTAGATTCTGGAAGAATGGAGGCTCTTGAATGTAAGTGGAGTTTTTATCCCATTCATAGATGCTGCCCTCAGGTACGGAAATCTCATTCCAACGCTGGTTCGCCCGGAAGACGTCTTTGTATTTCTCACGGAATGCCTCCGCGCTTGTTGCCGTATCAATAGCTTCCTGGATTTCCTGATTGCTCGGCCAGATGTCTTTCAAATAAACAGGCTCTCCCTTGGCATTATGGCCAATCGGATCTTTCGACAGATCAATATTGACCGTTCCAGCCAATGCATAGGCCACAACAAGGGGAGGAGAAGCCAGATAATTTGCTTTGACTTGTGCATGAACACGGCCCTCAAAGTTTCGGTTACCGCTTAGTACGGCGGCTACTGTCATATCATTATCGGCGATAGCTTTGCTAACTTCGTCAGGAAGAGGACCGGAATTGCCGATACAGGTAGCGCAGCCATAGCCGGCAATGTAAAAACCTAACTGCTCAAGGGGTTCGAGCAGATTGGCTTTTTTCAAATATTCTGTTACGACAAGAGAGCCCGGGGTCAGGGAGCTTTTGACGTAAGCCGGTTTTGTCAGCCCATGCTCGACGGCCTTCTTGGCCAAGAGCCCGGCTCCCAGCATAACGCTAGGATTGGATGTGTTCGTACAGCTTGTTATAGCAGCGATCACAACGGCTCCGGTTCCCATTTTTTCTTTAGTACCGTCGGCAAAAGTTACATCGACTTCTTCGGCAATTTTTTCATCCGAAAGGCCATAGCCGCCTTTATCGATAGGGGTGCGCAGAATATTGTTGAAAGACTCCTTCATCGAAGTTAATTCTACACGGTCCTGAGGACGTTTAGGTCCGGCAAGGCTCGGTACAACCGTAGAGAGATCAAGCTCCAGGGTGTCCGAATATACCGCCTCAGGCATATCTTCCGTACGGAACATGCCTTGTGCTTTATAATAAGCCTCTACCAGTTCGATTTGTTCTTCGGAACGTCCCGTGCTTCTCAAGTAATGGAGGGTTTCATTATCTACAGGGAAGAACCCGATAGTTGCCCCATATTCAGGCGCCATATTGGCTACAGTGGCCCGGTTGGCAAGGCTCAGATTGTTCAGGCCGGAACCGTAGAATTCAACGAATTTGCCCACAACCCCTTTTTTACGAAGCATCTGGGTAATAGTTAGTGCCAGGTCCGTCGCTGTAGCTCCTTCCGCCAGCGAACCGGTCAGCTTGAATCCGATGACTTCCGGAGTTACGAAATAAAGCGGTTGCCCCAGCATGCCCGCTTCGGCTTCGATTCCGCCAACACCCCAACCTACAACTCCAAGGCCGTTAATCATCGTGGTATGGGAATCTGTACCTACCAGTGAATCCGGGTAAACGACGGTCTCACCGTCTACTTGTTTGGTAGCTGCAACGGAAGCTAAATATTCCAGGTTAACCTGGTGAACGATACCTGTTGCCGGTGGAACGGCACGGAAATTATCAAATGCGGTTTGAGCCCAGCGAAGGAAGCGGTATCGCTCTTCATTCCGTTCAAATTCCACTTTCATATTGTAATCCAGCGCTTCGGAAGTTCCGAAAGCGTCTACCATTACAGAGTGGTCGATAACAAGGTCTACGGGAACAAGGGGATTAATGCGGCTAGGCTCACCGCCTCCTCTTGCCATAGTATCACGCATAGCCGCAAGATCCACGACTACAGGTACTCCTGTGAAGTCCTGTAGAACAATGCGAGCGGGAATGAACGGTATTTCCTTGTCTTCACGGTTTTCAGCCCAATCAGCAATTTGTTTAACATGTTCTTTGGTAATAGCTCTTCCGTCAAATTGACGGACAGCGGCTTCCAGGAGCACTTTAATGGAAAGCGGAAGTTTGGAAATGCCTGCGAATTGTTCCTGCAGGGCCGGAAGGCTGTAGTAAGTATACGGTTTGTTGCCTACTCGAAGCTCTTTATGGATCGAAAAGATATCCTTGTTGGACATAGCATAGCCTCCTTATGAATGTTCGAAACGAGGATTGTGTCTGCTTTCATGATTTGTTTCACATAATGAAACACAATTTCAATTTTCGTATATTTCTAGTATAGCGTTTCGTCCTTTTTCCGTAAAGCTTAATTCCATCATTTTTCTTGTAAAAATTTCATATATTAAATCGATTGAATCAATTTCATAGCTTAGATTTCCATCCGGACTGAAATTGGTTCGCGATTTCATAAAACCACCAAATTATTAATTAATTAATAAAATCTCAAGCAAGCGTTCATTCTGGAGATATATACGATTCAAGTTTGAATTGGGGAAGCCTTGGAAGGGGGAAGTGGGAAGATGGAATGGAAACAGGCTCTTTACCGCTATGTGGATGCACACAATAAAATGATGGCTGAATATAATGCTGATGCCGCTTCCGAGTCGGTTCGGGATTCAAGCTACTTAGATAAACAGCAGGTCAGGCTGGAGCGTATGAAAGACCAAATCAAACAGAGGGGGGGCAGATCGCTCCGCCACGAGACCAGGGTTAAACTGCGTCATGTAAAACAGGGGTATGGGGTTATAGCAGCCGAGCTGGAATTTCGCAGGAGATGGATCTATACAATCGCAAAAAAGGAATATACCCAGGAAACGAGAGAAAGGGAAATAGTGACCTTGAGAGAATTTAAGGGAAGCTGGATCCTTACATCTGTACAGCCAATACAGCATGAGGGAGAAAGAAGTAGGCAGGAGTTTCATGTCCAGCATCATTCCCTTTCAAAGGATTATATGGATGCTACGGTTTATCCGTCAGAACCTTTATTAAATAAACAAATAAACACAATAGGAACTCCATTCGCACGTACAGTCCGCTATGACCGGAAAGAAGCTGCCCGTTATGCCGACCTGTGGTGGGATCAGCCAAACCCGGCTTATTTAACGTTTGAGGTGGACTGTACAAACTATGTTTCACAGTGCCTCTTTGCAGGTGGCGCGCCAATGAACTATACTGGAAAAAGAGAGTCTGGTTGGTGGTATTCCGGTATGGAAGGTTCACGGGAACTTTGGAGCTACAGTTGGGCGGTTGCCCATGCGCTTCAATCATATCTGCCGCGCGGCCGCAGGTATCTCGGGGGGACTGAAGTGAATTCAGCCGGAGAACTTCTTCCGGGGGACGTCATCTGTTATGACTGGGACGGCAACGGAAGATTTCAACATAACACGATAGTTACCGCCAAGGATAAGAATGGCATGCCGCTTGTAAATGCCCATACGGTAAGCAGTTATCACCGTTATTGGGATTACCGGGATTCATATGCCTGGACGAAGCAAACCAGATATGTTTTTATCCATATTCACGACAACTTCAACGAATGACTTGTATACACGGAGGAGAGCTATGAACCGGAAAAAGAAAATCGGATTGATCTATGGGGGGAAGTCGGGGGAACACGAGGTATCCTTACAGACTGCATTTGCTGTTCTTCAATCCATCGATTTCTCCAAATATGACATTACCCCTTTTTATATTACGAAAAAAGGCGACTGGAAATCGGGACCTGCCTTGACGGCTCCCGTTTCCAGCAAAGAGATGCTCATGTTCGGTGATCGGGAACCTGCTGCTTTGGATGTATTCGGAGGGTTGCAGAAGCGGGAAGTAGTTATTTCTTCCGCTATAGAATCACAGCCGGAAACGTCTGTAGACGTTGTGCTGCCGCTTCTTCACGGGACTTTTGGCGAAGACGGCACCATTCAGGGGTTATTTGAGATGGCGAATATTCCTTATGCAGGTGCGGGAGTACTGGCTTCGGCAGTCGGAATGGATAAAGTAATCATGAAGAAAGTATTTGCCCAGGAAGATCTGCCCCAATGCGTTTTCCGCCATTTTACACGTAGCCAATGGCAAAAGGATCAGCCTTTCTTCCTGATGGGGCTTGAAATCTCGATAGGTTACCCTTGTTTTATCAAGCCGGCCAACCTGGGATCCAGTGTGGGGATCTCCAAAGCCCGTAACCGGGATGAGCTTATTAAAGCGGTAGAGGAAGCATTTAAGTATGACCGGAAAGTGATTATAGAAGAATTCGTTGAAGCCAGAGAGATCGAAGTAGCGGTTCTTGGAAACGAAGAGCCGGAAGTTTCAGTTCCAGGGGAGATCATTTCTTCTAAGAACAGTGATTTTTACGACTACAAAGCCAAATATCAGGATGGGAATTCTATAATGGTAATCCCTGCGGATATTCCTGAAGAAACGGCTGCCCAAATTCAGGAATTGGCCATTCGTGCTTTTAAAGCTATCGACGGGTCCGGATTATCCCGTGTTGATTTCTTCATGAGAAATTCGGACGGGCATATTTTGATTAATGAGATTAATACCATGCCTGGTTTTACTCCGTTCAGTATGTATCCCCTGCTCTGGAAAGAGTCGGGTAAGCCTTATGCACAACTGCTGGATGAACTGATCGATCTTGCTTTGGAAAGACACGCAGAGAAACAGAAACTGAAGTACAGCATGGAAAATTAATTTTTTAGCAGAGCCGGTTCTTCGGTTCTTAATGAACCGGTTTTTTGTTATTCGGAATTAATTTTTTGTTCAGACCCTTTCACTTTTTGTAAGATGGATAAAAAAACAGGAGGAAAATATTTCATGGTTCAGGCTTTTGTTCATGGATTTGTACTTGTCTTTACTGAACCCTCATGCTCATGCGATCCTGGATACAATCGGTGTTATCGGAACCAGTCCCTTGTATATGAAAGAGTGAACAAAGCCGTATTTTCCCTGACATGCATTGCGGTTTCCTGGCTATGGTCGCGGGTTTGGCTCTGGCTGGAATGACGGGCAGGATGGACGCTTCCGGCAGATGGATGCGCCTGATTAATAGAGCTTCTGCCATCATCATATAGGGAGTGGCTCTTTTTATCGGGATCGAAGCTGGTTTTTCTTTTGCTTGGGAACTAAATGGCTGATATGGCATAAAAACGGGATCTTATGGAGAAGGATAACTAAAGCATCCTTTATGAACGGAGGAACCCTTTATGATCGTCCGCTTCGGTTATGTAGCCATGTCCACCCTGGTAGCAAACGCGTCCCCCTCGAAAACAATGACAGTGGCCTATTTCAAAAAACTGTCTGACCGGGAAGCGGCTGTCCGGAAGCTGGAACGCATCGCATCGGAAAATTTACATAATACGCTCAGGCTGCTTAAGCATAATAAGGCCTATGATATTATGGTATACCGATTGTCGTCGAAACTGATTCCGCTGTTCGGCCATGAACTGTTAAAGGACTGGCGGCCCATCAAAGCTCTTCAGGAATCGTTTCAGGCTATTGGAGAATATAGCCGCAAATACGGTATGCGTTTGAGTTTCCATCCGGATCATTTCACGGTGCTGAGTACACCGCGCAAAGAAGTGCTTGAACATTCACAACAGGATTTAGGAAGGCATGTGAGCATGCTTCACGCCATGGGTTTAGGAGAGGAATCCAAATGCAATATACATATTGGCGGGATGTATGGGGATAAGCAAAAATCAGGGGAACGGTTCGTCAGGCAGTTTGGTGCATTGCCCTGGGAAATCCGCCGTCATATAACACTCGAAAATGACGACAAGACCTATACCGCGCTGGAAACACTGGAAATTGCAGAGCAGGTGGGAACTCCTATGGTGCTGGACCTCCATCACCATACAGTTAACAATCCGGGTGGGGAGTCTCCGGAAGAACTGTGGCCCCGTATTGCAAAAACGTGGGAAGGCCAACCCCTTATTCCATTTGCTCCCTCATTGTCAGCTTTTGCAGCATTGTCCGGTGAAGAAAAGGTCCCTTTGCCTCCCAAGATTCACCTGTCCAGTCCCAAAAGCGAAAAGGATGCGCTTAGCCATGCGGATTTTGTCGGGGTAGAGCCGCTGCTCCCGTTTTTGAAGGCTATTGCTCCGGCGACGCCGAGGTTGGATATAATGATTGAGGCCAAAATGAAAGATCAAGCCCTCCTGAAACTGATGGAGGATCTACAACGCGAGGGCATCCGGGCAGCCGGACAAGCGGCTGTTGAAATACCAGGATAAAACCCCTAACGGGGCTTGACTGTATAAGTATTACGGTCACCCGGCCTGTACTTGAAAAGTACGGGGAAATCAGGTACTTTTGAGAAGGAAGACTCCTTGATGGCAATCTCCAACAAGTTGTTTGCATAAGAAGGACAGGCCGGTATTCCAGCCGTGCCAATTGAAAGAGGAGAGGGGATTATACCATTATGAATCCATTATTGGAAGGAAAAAATATTCTGGTTATGGGCGTAGCGAATGACCGCAGCATAGCCTGGGCCATTGCCCAATCGTTGGCCTCACAGGGAGCAAGGCTGGCGTTCACCTATGAAAGCGAAAGGGTTGAGCAGCGTGTCCGCAAACTGGCGGATACTATCCCGAATTCATTGGTGCTCCCTTGCAACGTCACAGTGGATGAGGATATAGAGCATCTGGGAGAAGCCCTAAAATCTGAATTTGGCGTACTGCATGGTTTCGTACATAGTATTGCTTTTGCCAAAGGGGAAGATCTGGGAGGCATGTTCGTTGATACTTCACGGGACGGATTTGCCCTGGCCCATGATATCAGTGCATATTCCTTAACAGCTGTTGCCAAGCGGGTATATCCGCTCATGACCGAGGGCGGCAGCATCATGACGATGACCTACCTTGGTGCTGAACGCGCCCTGCCAAATTATAATGTCATGGGAGTGGCCAAAGCGGCACTCGAGGCAAGCGTACGTTATCTGGCAGTAGATCTTGGCAAGTTTGGTATCCGGGTTAACGGAATTTCCGCAGGTCCAATCCGTACCCTTGCGGCCAAAGGGATCAAGGACTTTAATACCATTTTACATTCGGTTGAAGAAAAAGCCCCGCTCCGCAAGACTACGGAAACCGCGGAAGTGGGAGATACAGCCATGTTCCTGATGAGCCATCTGTCCCGGGGGATTACCGGAGAAATAATCTACGTGGATGGCGGCTACAACATCGTGGGTGTATAAGCTACTTTTCACATTTTTAACCAGAATTTATTTTTCACCAGGAAACAGTATCTTCCTTAAGAAGGCGGAAATGTTTCCACCCGTTAAATTAAGCGAAACCGCCCTGTTTTCCTGATGACAGGGCGGTTTCGCTCTATCCTGTTTCGTCTAACGCCAGCAGCGCCAACCTATAGATGAGATATATGCCCAGATACGATCCTGTTAATAAGAAAAGCGGATTCAGGAATATTCCATGTATATTAGTCATAAATACCGTCTGATCTTTAATGATGCCGTAAATGGAGATAGATGAAATATTGCCGAAAACAAGTGCAGATAAAATGGCTAGAACATTAAAGAACAGACGAAATTTAAACCGGATTTTCTGGCAAAGAATCATTAGAAAAGGGGCAATCACACTACCGAGGATTATAAGCAATTTCATCATCATCACCTCTTTCATCATTTTTGACCGTATAAAGATGGATTAAACCAATTCAGCCATGATGATGGCTACATTTTATCTGCTATTGAAGGAGCCATTATCAGTACGGCTATGCCTACGATTGTAAGTGAGCTTGGAGGACTCAGGCTGATCAGTTGGGTGGTCTCTGTGTATTTTGCTGACAACTGCAATAACTACACCTATTTACGGTAAAATGGCTGATTTATACGGACGTAAGATTGTCTTTTACTATAGGGAGCCTGATTTTTTTGGCTGGTTCAATGCTTTCCGGCCTTGCCCAAACATGGGGCAGCTTATTTTATTCCGTGACTTTTCAGAACATGATCTATTTCCCAGTCAGGTTAATAGAGGAGGGTAATAGGACAGAGAACGGTCAGAGTTAACAGAATTGTACGTTACTATGACGAACTTTGGGTGAAGTCATGTAGCATCTCCTGGCCGAAATTTACTATACTAGTACTGATAAATAGAAGAAAAGAGTTGATAGACATGAGCAAAGAGGAAGTATTCCGCGTTGGCGGAAAAAACTTCACGGCGGTTGCAGTCAATTGTGCAGCCAAAGCAGGAGAATGGATTAAAAGTAAACTTGGAGATATCCGTCACATCCATAAAAAAAGTTCCTCACGTGATCTGGTCACAGAGGTGGACAAGGGGGCAGAGACTCTTATCCGCAATCTGATCATGACCCATTTTCCCCATCACTCCTTTTTGGGAGAAGAAGGAGTAGAACCGGGACCGGAGACCTCCGCCAAAGCTCTCCGGGATTACAAAGATGCAGAGTATTTATGGATTGTGGACCCGATTGACGGTACGACCAATTATATTCACGGTTTTCCTTTTTTCTCGATTTCAATTGCACTTGCCCATAAGGGAGAAGTAATCGTGGGAGTAGTATATGATCCTTCACGGGATGAAATATTTGTCGGGGAGAAGGGAAAAGGAGCCTATGTACGGGGAGTCACTACCAAGGTTTCCGAAGAAAAGGTTTTGGATGAAAGTCTGCTGGCTACCGGATTTCCAACTGACCGGGATGTCAATCTCTCCACTAATATGGCTGCTCTAAATGCACTCGTTCCGAAAGTAAGAAATATCCGGGCAGGAGGATCGGCTGCTTTGCATCTGGCCTATGTAGCAGCCGGGCGTTTAAGCGGTTATTGGGAAGTTGGCCTGAATGTCTGGGATTTGGCAGCAGGCGTTCTGCTTGTACAAGAATCCGGCGGAAAAGTGACGGATACGGAAGGCCGTCCTTATCATTTGGGAACCCGTCATGTTGCAGCCACGAACGGGCATATTCATGACGAGCTTTTGGACATGCTGAAACGACATGAACCAGCCGGCGTTTAACTACACGAACAATCGGTATAAATGGCTGAGCCTGAACCCAAGGCTCAGCCATTTCCCGTATTGATACGAAAAATTTAACCGTATGTATACGCTTCGTGATGTAATGGAGGAGGATTTTGTCGGTACGTTGAAGAAGGTAGCTGAAATCGGTTATGAAGGTGTCGAATTTGCAGGTTATGGGGGATTGTCTCAGGGGCTGAGAGAGGTACTGGAAGATACCGGACTCAAGTCTGTAGGCAGCCATGTCAGTCTAGAGATGCTGAGAGATTCTCTGGATGAGGTTATCGAAATGAACAAAACCATCGGAACCAGGTACGTAGTTTGCCCTTATCTCGGGGATGATTGCCGGAATACAGGACAGATGGATAAGGTTGCCGGTATTCTGACTAGAAGCGGGGAAGAGCTTGCCAAGCATGGAATCGGGTTTGGTTATCACAACCATTCATTTGAATTTGAAATCAAGGTCGGCGATGAAAGCGTAGCCATTAGCTATAAGTGGCTTCAGGACAATTATTTATAGAATAAGAGGCCTCCATATTTTAGAATGGAGGATTTTTTTACTGCGGACAAGTAGCTCTCCAGGGAGTAATCTGGTAATATACTTTATATGTTAACCTTATTTCAAAGAAATTGGTTAACATATAAAAGGGAGTTTTCCGCTTCCTTACTGGGAGGATACTATGACGCGAACCATAACAAAAAAGACGATTTGCTGGAATGAGCTTGCGGAGAAATCGATACGCGGAGAATGCCTGACAAGGGAAGAAGGGCTTGCTGTGCTTAGGTCCAAAGACGAAGAACTTCTTGCTTTGCTCCATGCTGCTTACCGGGTCCGTTTTCATTTTTACGGAAACAAAGTTAAATTGAATCTGATTATCAACGCTAAGAGCGGCCTTTGCCCTGAGGACTGCGGATACTGCTCGCAATCTATTGTATCCAAAGCCCCTATTGCCAAATATCCTTTACTTGAAAAAGAGGTGCTTATAGAGGGGGCCAGACAGGCTTTAAAGCTTAATGTAGGTACTTATTGCATTGTGGCAAGCGGCCGGGGTCCGACAAACCGCGAACTGGGTCAGGTTATTGAGGCTGTCGAAGAGATCAAGGCGACCATGCCCCTAAAAATCTGTGCCTGTCTGGGAAGATTGTCTGACGAACAAGCTGCACGGCTGCAGGCGGCAGGTGTAGACCGTTATAATCATAACCTGAATACGAGCAGTTCCAACCATGCCCGGATTACGAGCACTCATACGTATTCGGACCGGGTAGAGACTGTAAACAATGTGAAACGTTCGGGAATGTCTCCTTGTTCAGGCGTCATTATTGGCATGAAAGAAAGCGACCAGGACGTTCTGGACATGGCTTATGCCCTTAGGGGACTGGACGTGGATTCTATTCCGGTAAATTTCCTGAATCCCATTGAAGGGACGCCGCTGGAAGGCCACTCCCAGTTGAATCCCCGCCAATGTTTGCGAACGCTGGCGCTAATCCGTCTTGTTTGTCCCACCAAGGAAATCCGGATCGCAGGGGGACGGGAAATACATTTGCGCAGTCTGCAGCCTCTTGGATTGTATGCGGCCAATTCCATTTTTATTGGGGATTACCTGACAACAAAAGGACAAGAGCAAACCAAGGACTATCAGATGTTGGAAGATATGGGATTTGAAATTGAAACTTGTGCGCTATAAGTTCCTGCAATAAGAACTAAAACCCCCTATTCCGTCCCATTGCTTTAGGCTGGCCGGAATGAGGGGGTTTTGTTTTTATTCTGTTGCTACAGACTGATCTGCCTGGAGACGGGCAGGGGCGATACGAATAAAGTTGGAACCAAGATTAGAAAGAAGTCCGTCAATCTTCGCCACGGCTTGACTCTGGCCGCTTTCGGCAAGTTCATTGCGGTAAGCGCCGAGCAGTTCCTTTAGGTCCTGTTCACCTTTCTCACCCAGTGCTTCTATCCGGACCTTGGCCCCTTTGGCAATACGGCGCTGAATAGCCGCTTCGTCCAAGCCAAGTTCAGGCTGAATACGTTGATAGATTACTCCGCCTGTCATACCGGCACAAATCCACGGTCCGGGATCACCAAGTACAACTGCACGGCCGTTTGTCATATATTCGAAGGCAAAGCCTTTAAGATTAGCACGCCCTGCAAGGCAGCCGAGTTCATCGCGGAGCGGTTCGGTAACTTCTCCTCCAAAGACAACGTCTGCCCCGGAGAAACGGATACAGGCGCGGGTATCGGCGTTCCCTTGTATCAGGAATAAACCTTTCTGGGCTCCGTACCCAAAGGATTTGCCTACACTGCCGTTAATGAACCTGCCATGCCGGTCAGGTGATTTCAGTACAGATACTTTGCCGCCAAATGCCATTTTGCCGACGCCGTCTTCAGCACCTCCCTGAACGGTAATGTTCAGGCCGCGGGAATTGAAGGCACCAAGACCGTTACCCGGAACGGAACCGTCAACCAGCCGCAGGGAGACTTCCGGTAATAAGTCGTAGGAACCATCGAAGCGGTTTCTTACCCGGTGGCTGGCGTATCGGCTGCCCAGAATACGGGATTCGGCATTTACCCTAGACCAGATGCGCTGGATAGGGGCATCCAAGGATAGCGTATCCGGGAAAAATTCCTGGCCTTCGGCACCTGCAGCGATCTTGATGTCAGAGGATGCTACCGCAGCCTCTTCTACCGCTTGGGCCGGATTAATGAATTCAACCGGTGCCGGACGAAGAATATCGCTGAGATCCAAACGGTCCAATTGGCGGACTTGTTTCAACAGATCGGAGCGTCCTACCAGATCCTGTGTGCGGGTAAAGCCCAGATCCGCCGTTATTTTCCTGATTTCTTCCCCCATGGCGCCAAACAGGCGGACAAGCCCGTCAACAGCTTTATCATATTTGCGGGGAACAAAACGGCGGAGTCCTTTTTCTTCTGCTTCCTCCAAGGAGTCTATTTGCGTCGCGATTCCCACATGACAAGTATCGAGATGACAACCCCGGCATGCAGTACAACCTATGGCCTGCATGGCCAGACTGCCGAATCCGCAGCGGTTTGCGCCAAGTAGGATCATCTTCAATACATCGGCGCCGGATTTCATTCCGCCATCCGACCAGATCTCAATTTTATGCCGCAGACCTGCCTCAATTAGGGCCACATGGGCCAGTTTTGTTCCGATCTCTGTCAGCAATCCTACATGAGTCAAGGAATGAATACGCGCGGCTCCTGTACCTCCATCGAAACCGGAAAGCGTGATGACGTCAGCGCCCGCTTTGGCAACGCCTACTGCGATAGTGCCGATTCCCGGAACGACAGGAACTTTCACAATGATCTTGGCTTTCCGGCCGCTTGCTTCTTTCAGCTCGGAGATGATCTGGGCCAAGTCTTCAATCGAATAAATATCATGGTTGTTGGACGGCGAGATCAAATCGGAACCGATAGTGGCATTCCGGGCCGCCGCCACTTTGGCCGTAACCTTGGAACCCGGTAAATGCCCGCCTTCTCCAGGCTTGGCCCCCTGGCCGATTTTAATTTCAAGGAAAGCCACGGCATTGGCTAATTCAACATTGACCCCGAAACGTCCGGAAGCTACCTGAGCCCCACGGGTCCTCTTGTAATTGCCCAGCATGTCTTTAATTTCTCCGCCTTCTCCGTTCATTGTTACCATGTTCAAGCGCTCCCCGGCTTCCGCATAGGCACGGAAAGCTGTCTCGTTCTGGGAGCCGAATGACATGGAGGAGATCAGCATAGGAAGATCGTGGTCGCCGACCGAGATATCGACAAGGGACGGATCAATCGAATTCCGGCCTTCTTCAAAGGCGGCAAGATGACGAATGGAAATCGGATTTTTGGCTTCTTCCTCCGCCAGCTTGTCGCGGTAGTTTTCATAAGGAGCCGTTCCGGATGCCGCTTCCCCGAGCGCCTTCCACATCCGGTTAAAGAAATGGAAGTTACGGGCCGCCTTTGCTTTGGTATTGGTAAAATCAGCATATCTGGCTTCTGCCTGCTCTTCCAGGGAGGCAAATCCTGTGCCGGCTGTTTTACTGCCCAGATAATTTATAATATCCAATACTTCGGCAATTTCCGGTTTCAGGCCGATTGATGAGAAGAAGCGGGTATATCCGCGCAGTTCATGCGTGCCTATTGTCGAAATTACTTTCTCAATTCCTTTGGTTAAGGCCGAGTATACTTTATGGGCTGCAGCCGGTCCTTCCTCGGCGGATGCTGTGACAAAAAGCAGATACGGTGATACCGCATCTACACCGAGACCGCAGGCTACAATGATATCATGCAGGTTACGGACCGCTGCAGAACGCAGAACCAGGGACACATGCCGGCGCAGGTTATCTCCAAATGCGAGCTTTTGACTGCGCAGAGCGATATCCAACTTGGACACGGCCAAATGAGGGTCGAGCCACAGATTATCATTCTGATGGGACTCGCTGTCGTCCAGAATCAGAAGGGAGGTGCCCCCGCTAACAAGCTGTACCGCCTCTTCAGCCAAACGTTCCAAAGCCTCTACAATGGAAGTACCTTTTTTGAAAGTAAGGGGTAACAGATTCACGGAACCGGGGTCCTTTTCCTTAAAGGATTGAATCAAGTCTTCCAGGGAGGGCTGACCCAGCTTGCTCAGGCTTTCATGGCCATTGGAACCCTCAAGCAGAAGGGGAGTGAGTAGTTCGACCCGGTAGCGGTCATCCACGTTTCCAATGGAAGGCCGGGGGCCCATTACAACTCTTGTAGAGAAATGTTCGGTTTCCCGGTCCCGGTCAATGGCCGGGTTTGTTACGACCGCTACACTTTCCTTAATGAAATCGGGAATGTTTTGGCGTTCCCAGTGAATAGCAGCCAGCGGTCCGTCATGACCCAAAGAACGTATTGGTTCCGCCCCTGTTTCAGACATGGTTTCGATCATCTGAATGCCTTCCCGGTCCCAACCGAATGAGCTGTAGAGGGAATCCGTGATGGTAAGGTCCGGGATGCTTTCTTCGGCTTTTTCGAATTCTCCGCCTTCCAGGTGCCGGCGCATGCCGGATACATTGACTCTTGATGTAGTCCGTTCATAGACTAGAGCCTGGACTTGCTCATAGGGAATGACCTCAATAGGAGCACCAGGATGAAGCCTTACACCGACCTTCTCCCCGGGGGCGATGGGTTTGGGTTCCGCCACCATTTCCCCAACTTGAACGATCCCCTGCTCGGAGGAAAAGTACAGAGATTTCCCTGTTTCTACCATCCAGACGGGACGCAACCCTAACGCATCAACACTGAATATACATTCATCCCCGTACCGGGAAACAATGCCGGCCGGCCCCTGTGCATAATGACCCCAGATTTGACGGTAGTAAACGTACAAATCCTGCAGCTCAGGTTTAAACAATTTCATCTCATGAATAATAGGAGGGAAAACAAGTTCCATTGTTTCAAATAAACTCATCCCAAAGCGGTGAATAAAGGTTTCAATCGTACGGTTCATATCCTGGGAATCGCTTCCGCCTTCTACCAGGGGAACGCCGATCATTTCCGCTTCATAGCGCATTTTTTTTACGGTATTAATCTCTCCGTTATGGCCGAGCAATGAAAAAGGCTGCACCCGGAAAAAGCTTGAGAGTGTATTGGTAGAATAACGGTTATGTCCGATCGTGACTTGGGAGGCAAATAACGGATTACGGGTATCATTGAAATATTTTGGCAGGATGCTGGCGACTCCCATCACTTTGTAGGCGGCTGTTACGTTGCTGAAGGAGGCGACGTGAACGGGCACTTTCTCCTCGATGGCAATATGAACCTCAAACAGATGGTCCGGTACGTGAATTTCGGCTTTGCTGCATAGGGAGGCAATCTGCCAGAAGATGGGTTCGTCATTGAGGCCGTTGGGGCCGAGTACGCTGTTATCCACTTCATTTTCCTGTTCCAGCAGAATGGAGACTTCCATGGAGGTGAACAGGGATCTTACCTCGTTTTGAATCTCGTCAGGACTCAGTTCACCCAGGCGCGGAACAAAAATATGGGCAATGGAAAACCGTTCGTCATAAGCCAGCTTTCCGTCAAGTCCGGCTTTTTCCAGTTTGGATTGCCAGAGGGCGCGCGGGATATCAGTCAAAATTCCGCATCCGTCACCCTCACCATTGATAAACCCGGAACGGTGTTCCATCTTAACCAGGGCATCAATCGTACGTTGAATATTGTCACGGGAAGGGTGACCGTCTTTCTCGATTACACAGACAATTCCGCAGCTGTCGTGCTCTGTCAGGAGCAGCTGCTGAAAGCGACCTTCGTTTCGCATAGCTTGGTTCATAGGTATGGCCAGTTACTCTGACCTTCACCTCCTGTTTAGGTTTTTCATGAGGAAGCACGGAGATCTGCCGAAAGAAAATATACATGCACAGTAGTGAATAAAAATGCACTTCCGTTTTGGGAAAACAAGTCCATAACTGAACATGCTTATGAATTCACCAAGACTTAGCTTTCTACCGACAGACTAATGTGCATTAAACCATTAAAGAATGTTTATATACTCCAGCCTAAGCTGCTGATTAAAACACAATTAACCGTGAACGGCAGCTATATAAGACATAACTTTAAGTGGGTAAAGTAAGAATAGAATACCATGAATTATTCGGACCGACAATAGGAAGGAAAAAGAAAAAATGTCATGAACACGCTGATGTTATTACATAAATTCAAAACTGGCGGAGTGTTCCCATAACCACTGTTTTCGGACTAAAATGGAACGAACTATGGTCTGATAAGACTCATAGTTCGTGTTTTGGATAAAATATTTTGATCACGCCATAAAAAAGTTTCAATGCGGTTTTGGTTTTTAGGCACGGGCCATTTCGGTAAAAGCTTTTTCTCCGGCTTCCAAGGTCGCCGATATATCTTCCTCGGTGTGAGCCGTTGTCAGAAACCATGCTTCATACTTGGACGGAGCGAGGTTAATACCCTGATCCAGCATAAGACGGAAGAACTTGGCGAACTGTTCGCTGTCTGTATCCTGAGCTTCTTCATAATTCGTTACCGGATGGCTGCAGAAATGAGTGGAGAAAGCACCTGCAATACGGTTGATGGTGAGCGGTATGCCATGGCGCCTGGCGGATTCAGCCAGTCCACTCGTCAGGACAGCAGCAAGACGGTCCATCTTTTCATAGGTACCAGGCTGCCGCAGCACTTCCAGGCAGGCGATGCCGGCTGAGATGGAAGCTGGATTTCCCGCCATCGTGCCGGCCTGGTAAGCAGGTCCCAGTGGGGCGACCTGCTCCATAATCTCCTTACGGCCGCCATAAGCTCCAATCGGCAGTCCTCCGCCGATGATTTTGCCCAGGGCTGTAAGGTCTGGTTCGATGGCCTCGCGGTTACCGAGGCTACTATAGTTTTGAGCAGCTCCGTAATGGAAACGGAAGCCCGTGATAACCTCGTCATAGATGACGAGAGAGCCGTTCTCCCTGGCGGCTTTACACAGGCCTTCGAGGAAGCCGGGTTTCGGCATGACCATGCCAAAGTTGCCGACGATGGGTTCGACCATGACGGCAGCCACGTCTTCACCCCAACGTTCCAAGGCTGCTTTTAATGCCGCCACGTCATTGAACGATACCGTGATAACCTCCTGGGCGATGGTAGAGGGTACCCCTGCGCTGTCCGGGGTCCCGAGAGTGGAAGGTCCCGATCCTGCTGCTACAAGCACGAGGTCGGAATGGCCGTGGTAACAGCCGGCAAACTTGATAATCTTGGTTCTTCCGGTGAATGCACGGGCCACACGGATCGTAGTCATCACAGCTTCCGTACCTGAGTTGACAAACCGTACCTTATCCATTGACGGAATAGCTTCTTTGAGCATCCTGCTGAACGTGATCTCAAGTTCTGTCGGAGTCCCGTAGAGGGTTCCGTTGCGGGCCGTGTTGCAGATCGCTTCCGTTACATGGTGATGGGCATGCCCGGTAATAATCGGTCCATAGGCGGCTAGATAATCAATGTACCGGTTCCCGTCTACGTCCCAGAAATACGCTCCTTCCGCGCGTTTCATAAATACCGGGGCACCCCCGCCTACAGCCATAAACGAACGGGAAGGGCTGTTAACACCCCCCACAATATGTTGAAGGGCTTGTTCATAGATCTGTTCAGATTGGATACGTGGCATTTTTGAATGATCTCCTTTATGAATAAACTGGCATATTTTTTTCTTATTAATATAGCAATGGAAAAGTAGGGACGAAATATCCCTACGTTATTTATTTCTTCGTATTCGACTTGTTTCCGCCTGTACCGGTTTTATTTGTATTGCCGGAACTGCTGCCGGCATCCTTGGAGGATGAGCCGGAATCTGCAGTGCCGTTCATAAAATCGCGCACATATTTTCTTAGTTTGATCTTATCAGTAGTCAAAACCTGGGCTCCATTAATCCGTTTCTCCACAAGCAGTTCATTTGGAGGAATCTGTGTGGTTGGCAGATCGGAAGTCTGGACTTGAAAACCTAGAGTAGCAAGCTTGATCATATCCATAATATTCAGATTCGTATCAATGTACGGCTCTATGTCCCGGACAATATCAGGCAGTTTCTTTAAAGAGCTTGTCGTCTGCATTTTTTTAGCGATTTCCGTCAGGAACTTGCGTTGCCGTTCGGAACGGGCAAAGTCAGACTGGGCAACGTGGCGGAAGCGGACATATTGGAGAGCCGTTTTCCCGTCCATATGCTGCATGCCTTTTTTCAGATGAATATCAAATTCATGGCCGTCGCCCGAGTCTGTATAATCCATATCTTTTTCGACATCCAGATCTATGCCGCCAATAGAATCCACTACATTAATGAAGCCTTTAAAGTCCGTATATATATAGTACTGAATCGGGATGTTCAGTAGTTCGCTGACGGTTTTCATCGCCAGTTTCGGACCTCCGGCTGCAAAGGCCGCGTTAATCCGGTCCTGCCGATTCTTCCCTGGAATATCTACATAGGTATCACGCAAAACGGATAGAAGGGAAGCTTTTTTAGTTACAGGGTCAATGGATGCTATCATCATGGAATCGGAGCGCTGATTCGTTTGGTCCTCTTCCTTTTGTCCGCGGGAGTCTCCGCCCAGCAGCAGAATATTGACTCTTTCTTTTCCTTCCCAGGCTGGAGGAGAATACTCATCGTCACCGGCAAATTTATTTTTGGAGAATGCGCTTGCTGCCGAGTATAAGTTATAAGAGTACAAACTTGCGGAACCAAGGATAAAGAGGCCCATCAACAACATAAGGGTCTTTATTAATCTTCTCATACAAGATTTCCTTTCATGAATCTGGCATTTGACTTGTCCATGCCGGATTTCGATAGAATTTAATCCGTCTCATAACACGGATTTTTCCATATTCTTCTATATATAAATAGAATGACATGGTTTTATTATAGAGGTAAAAAAAGTCGTGCCGCAAGTCATTGTGAATCTACATGTATTTCATATATGATGAACAGGCCGAAATGATCGCGTTTTTTTCCTTTATTTAATCATGGTCAAGAGATTGATCAGGCTGTGAAAGATAAGAGGCTGAGTGAAGAAAAGGCGAAAAAGTTAAAAAAGAACTGAGAGCAGGGAAGTCTCTTAAGGAAATTGCCTCCGAGAAAGGCATTGGTGAGGCGCACTGCTCAGCAAGTTGAAGGAACAGATCACACCGGCTTTAAAAGAATGGATTGGAAGAAAGGGGCATCCAAGACCGCAAGCAGAGCCAAATCCGAAATCAGACAAGTAAATAGGCATCTTTTGTGTTTCCGCTTGAATCCGTTACAATGGAAGTGTACGGATAAACAAAGTATAGGAGGGGAGATTCTCATGAGTCACGTCCAAATCGGACAGCTTGTTCCTGATTTTACTTTACCTTCCTCTGAGGGCGGGATGCGCTCTTTGCATGACTTTCAAGGAAGCAAGCTGGTCATTTATTTTTATCCCAAAGATATGACGCCGGGATGTACACAGGAATCCTGCGATTTCCGGGATTTTAACGGCGAGTTTGCCAAATTGAATACGAAGGTAATCGGGATAAGCCCGGACGATCTGAAAAAACATGGTAAATTTATTGAGAAGCATGAGCTTCCTTTTCCTCTTTTATCGGACGAGGATCATACCGTCAGCGAGATGTTCGGAGTATGGGTACTGAAGAAAATGTACGGACGCGAGTATATGGGCATTGAGCGCTCAACTTTTTTGCTGGACGAGAATGGAAAACTTATGAAGGAATGGCGGAAAGTAAAAGTTAACGGACATGTGGAGGAAGTGCTGCAAGCCGTTAAAGAGGCGGAATAAGCTGCGGTTTCACCAGGCTGGTGGTCTACAGAATAGAGACCACCGGTTTTTTTTGTCCTAAAGTTGCATCACACCAGTTATTTCTAACCATAGTTCCCTTTCTTTTGCGGATACTAAAATCAGAATCAAGCGGTACATTTTGTATTATGGAGGTGAAACAATGACCCCAAAAAGTTTTCTGCGGCTGTATTTCCCCGTCTTCATAACATTAAGGGGTGTCATACTCCTACTCACTCTTCCATATACTCTATTAACTGTCCATTTAATAGATCATATGGAGGGATCCCATTCATGATAGCATTTGTTCGAAAACAATCCGCCGCTTATATTCTGAAGTGGTTATTACTAATTGTTGTTGTATCTGCATTTGTTCTTTCTGTTAACCCGGAACAGGTTTACGCAGTCCAGGCCCCGTCCCCCGAACCGGACCCCGAAAAAACTTATGCAGAACTTGCTTCCGGCCATCTTTCTCTGCCTGATAAAGCTTTTACAGCCCCGGAAGACCCCACCGTATACTTGACCTTTGATGACGGTCCAAGCCAATATACCGGTAAAGTATTAGATATTTTGCATAAGGAAGGCATTCCGGCAACTTTTTTCGTTCTGGGCAAGCAGGTAGAAAACCATCCCGAAACAGTAAAGCGAATAGTCCGGGAAGGCCATTCTCTTGGAAACCATAGTTACAGTCATATGTACAAGCATATTTATTCAAGTTTTGAAGCCTTCTATAAGGAAGTCGAGCAAACGGACAATGCCATTTTCCAGGCTGCCGGATTTCGTACACGTTTGCTTCGGGCTCCGGGAGGGACAGCAAGTAACTTTGATCCCTTCTACTTTTATTTTATGGAGCAAGCAGGCTATACCGTTTTTGATTGGGATGTAGACAGCCAGGACTCCAAGCGGGCCCATATTCCCGCCTCTACTATTATCAGTTCAGTAAAGAAGGCCCCACTTAAACATGAGATGAGTATTTTGTTTCATGACGGAGCAGGACATGAGGAAACAGTTAAAGCCCTTCCTTCCATAATTGCTTATTTTAAACAGCAGGGATACCGTTTCGCCTCACTCAGCGATCAGGTTAAGCCAGCCCAATTTACGGTCGGCAGAGCAGATAGATGGGACCGGAAGCCCATTTCCAGAAAAAAATTCAATCAACTTTTGAGCCAAATTAAGACGAACACCGTTCTTACTAAGCCTTCGGTGAAAAAAGGGGAAGTCATAAGCGATTCTAGTCCTTCCATTCCCCTTCATTTGACTGTAGCCAAAAAGACGGTCGAGCTTCCGGCTAAGGATTATGCCATCCGTTATGGAAAAGTTGAATTGCCGCTTCAGCTGTATATAGAAAACATGGGAGGTAAAGTCACTTGGGATGAATCCAAGCAAACGGCCCATGTCCGGTATGGGATGATTAATCTTTATTATGACTCCCGGAATTATGTAATCCGTACCAATTATCTAGGAAAAAAACAGGCTAAGTATTGGCTTCCCGGCTTTAGGATTGTTGACGGCATCATGAGAGTACAGATGGATCAGATTAGCCGTCTGATTCAATCCGAATCAGGTACATTGCTTACAGAAGGCGGTTACCGATCCCTTTGGACCGGTCCCCCGCTTTTATTTTTACCTTATTATATAGCCCGCGTGTAAAAGGAGATTCCTTTGAAAGGAATCTTCAGACTGTCGACAAAGTCCTGTCGACAGTCTTTTTTACGAAAATACACCAACCATTCACCGCATTCATATAGTATCATATAGGTAAATAACTAGTGCGGGAGTGCTTGAATATGTTGCGAAAAACCGGTTACGAAGGACGTTCTCAAATTTCCATGGTCTCCTTGGACGAGCTTGTACCTATAGATCATTTGGTCCGCAAAATCGAATACGCCATCGATTTTAGTTTCATCTATGACATGGTTCGGGATGTTTACTGTGAGGATAACGGCCGCCCTAGCATTGATCCGGTTGTTCTTATTAAAATTGCGCTTATTCAATGCCTTTTTGGTATTCGCTCCATGCGTCAGACCATCAAAGAGATTGAAACCAACGTCGCGTACCGTTGGTTTATTGGCTATGACTTCAGTCAGCCCATTCCTCATTTCTCCACGCTGGGTAAAAATTATGTGCGCCGTTTTCGGGATACTGGACAGTTTGAGGGAATCTTTCATCGCATCCTCGAAGAAGCTGCCCGGCATGGTTTCATTGAACCTGACGTACTCTTCATCGACGCGACACATGTTAAAGCAAGCGCGAACAAAAACAAATATGTAAAACAGATCGTTCAGGAGCAAAGTCGAAAGTACCAGGATCAGCTTGATGAAGAGATCAATCAAGATCGGGCTTTACATGAGAAAGAAACCGTTCGAAAAAAAGCCCAATGTCACGCAGAAGGAGGTGAAGGTGAGCACGACTGACCCGGAGTGTGGTTTGTTCGTGAAGGGAGAGTAAGAACGTGTTTTCGCCTACAGTTTCCATACCGCGTGTGATCGGAACGGGTTTGTACTCGGCGTCAAAGTAACCCCTGGAAATATCCACGACAGCCAAGTATTTGAAGATGTTCTACACGAGGTTACTCGCGTAGTTCCGGCTCCACAAGCGGTTGCCGCGGATGCAGGTTATAAAACACCAGCCATCTGCAAAATGCTGCAAGAACAAGAGATTCGTCCCGTCCTGCCGTATACCCGTCCCAAGACGAAAGAAGAATTCTTTAAAAAGCATGATTACGTTTACGATGAGCACTATGACTGCTACCTTTGTCCGGCAAATGCCATACTGTCTTACGAAACAACGAACCGTGCTGGTTATAAAATGTATCGCTCGAATCCGGCAATCTGCCAAGCCTGTCCTTTCCGGACACAATGTACAGAGAGTAAAGAGGCAGTGAAGCGTATTAGTCGTCATGTTTGGGCTGAATGTGTGGAAGAGGCGGACCACCTTCGCCATACAGAAGAAAACAAACGGATTTACGCAGAGCGAAAAGAAACCATAGAGCGAGTTTTTGCTGATTTAAAGGAGAAGCATGGTATGCGGTGGACGACCTTACGAGGACTTAAAAGGGTCACCATGCAGGCAATGCTTGTTTTTTCTGCCATGAACCTCAAAAGAATGGCGACCTGGCTCTGGAAGAGAAGTCGCCCATCTGATAAATTCAATTTTGTATTTGAAATAGGGATAACAAACATAAAGAACTCCCGCTACTGTAGTATTTCGCGGGACTTTGTCTTCAATCTGGGAGATTCCTTTGAAAGGAATCTTTTTTATTTTAATTTGACTTTTTATTTTCACCTGTTTATAATTAGGTTGCTAAATAAATAGATAGGAAACCTAATTAAATTTAGAGGTGATAGGAATGGAAGAGAATGCTACAGTTTCTCGGTTAATGCAGGCATTTGTCCAATTTAACAGGGCAAGCTGGCATAGCCACTCGGTGGAGGGAAGTAAGCGGAGTGAGATGATGCTGATGTTCTGTTTGCGCCGCGGAGTCGAGCCAGGCAGCAGCGGGATGATGGTTTCCGAGATAAGCCATATACTTCGGGTGACTTCCCCAACTGTTACTCAGCTCATAAAAGGTTTGGAAAATAAAGGTCTGGTAGAACGGAATATGGATAAGACTGACCGAAGAGCGGTCAGAGTGAAGCTGACGGAGCAAGGGATGGAAGTTACCCGGAAGGCCAGAGAAAAGTTCGCCAATAACTTTAAAGAGCTGGTAGATTATTTGGGGGAAGAGGATAGTGAACAGCTTGCTGTTCTTCTGAATAAAGTGTTCAATTTTTTTGATGAAAAAAATGCAAGGCGTAATTCTACACAATTCCGCGGAGATGATGAATGATGAGCAAATTATTCCGGTATCTTAAGCCTTACCGGCTTCCTATTGTTTTTGTCCTGTTTGTTGTTTTTCTACAGTCCCTCTCGGACCTGTATTTGCCGACATTAATGTCGGATATCGTGGACACGGGGATTGTTAAGGGGGATACCCCTTATATTCTGAAAATTGGAGGTTTCATGCTGTTCGTAGCAGCTGGAGGAGTATTGTGCGCTATCGTGTCCAGTTATCTGTCCTCCAAAATTTCGGTCGGCTTCGGGCGGGATTTGCGTGCAAAGGTCTTTTCACATGTAGAGAATTTTTCTTTACAGGAGTTTGACAAGATCGGTACGGCTTCCCTGATAACCCGGACGACAAATGATATTAACCAGATTCAGCAGGTTACTACCATGATTTTGCGGATGATGATCAGCGCTCCAATGATGTGTATCGGGGGAATTATTATGGCGCTATCCAAGGATGCGAAGCTGACCCTGGTGCTTGTTGCGGTACTGCCGATCCTGGCCCTTTCCATCTTTCTCGTTGCGAGAAAAGGGGTACCGCTTTTTAAAGCCATGCAGAAGAAGCTGGATAAGCTGAATCTGGTTCTTCGTGAAAATTTAACCGGAATTCGGGTCATCCGGTCTTTTAACCGGGGAGACCATGAAGCAGAACGATTTAACGAGGCTAACTTGGATCTGACCTATACGGCTGTAAGGGTAAACCGCATTATGGCTTCGCTTATGCCGATTATGATGCTGATACTTAACTTTTCCACTATTGCTATCGTGTACTTCGGTAGTATCCGTATTGAAAACGGCGGTATGCATGTCGGGGACTTGATGGCATTTATTCAATATGCTATGCAAATCATGTTTTCGGTCATTATGGTGTCCATTATCTTCGTTATGGTTCCAAGAGCCAGCGCCTCGGCTGCCCGGATCAACGAGGTTTTGGATATGGTTCCTGAAATCAAAGATACGGAGAATGCCAAGCAGACCGAAGGTCAGAGAGGATACTTGGAATTTCAAAATGTGACATTCAGCTACCCGGGGGCAGAGAAACCTGCTCTATATAATATTTCTTTTAGTGCCAGTCCTGGAGAAACCACAGCGATCATTGGGGGGACCGGTTCAGGGAAATCAACTCTCCTCAGCCTGATCCCGCGTTTCTATGACATTCAGGAAGGCCGTATCCTTGTCAATGGAGAAGATATCCGCGACTTGAAACAAGCGAACCTGAGGGAAAAAATCGGGTTTATTCCGCAAAAAGCCGTTCTGTTCACCGGTACTATATCTGATAATATCCGGTATGGTAAAGAAGATGCTACAGGCGATGAAATCCGCCATGCCGCTGAAGTGGCTCAGGCTACTGAATTTATTGCCAATATGAAAGACGGTTTCGATTCAATGATTGCCCAAGGAGGGAACAACGTATCCGGGGGTCAAAAACAGCGTCTGTCGATTGCACGGGCACTGGTCCGTAAACCGGAGATTTATGTGTTTGACGACAGCTTCTCCGCCTTGGATTTCAAAACCGATGCCAAGCTTCGCGAGGCTCTTAAGAAAGAAACGACAGAATCAACTGTCCTGATCGTGGCTTAGCGTGTAAGCACCGTTATGGATGCTGATCGGATAATCGTTTTGGAAGAAGGGAAAATCGCAGGGATAGGCACACATCAAGAATTAATGGATACCTGCACGGTTTACCGCGAAATTGTATCCTCACAGCTTTCAGAGGAGGAGATTGCATGAGTGAGCACAAACGAGACCAGGCCCGAAGACATGGCGGTCCTATGGGCGGAGGACCGATGGCCGGAATGGCCATGCCCGGTGAAAAAGCGAAAGATTTCAAAGGTACCTTAGGGCGTTTGGCCGGATATTTGAAGCCCCGCAAGTTTCAACTGATTGCCGTGTTCGCCATGGCGGTCCTGAGTACGCTATTCAGTATTGTGAGTCCGAAGATTTTGGGCAAGGCAACAACTAAAATTTTTGAAGGTATTATGGGCATAGTACAGAAAATACCGGGAGCTCACATTGATTATACGTATATTGTACAAATTTTATTGGTATTGGCCGGACTTTATTTGATTAGTGCCATGTTCAGCTATTTTCAACAATTCATTATGGCCGGCGTATCACAAAAAATTGTGTATGATATGAGAAAACAGGTTAACGAAAAGCTCGGCAGACTGCCGTTGAAATACTTTGACTCCCGGACACACGGGGAAATACTCAGCCGGGTTACAAATGATGTGGACAATATCAGTACCACTTTGCAACAAAGTTTAACGCAGCTAATAACAGCCGTAATCACGCTGATTGGGGTTATCGTTATGATGCTGACCATCAGTCCGCTCATGACGCTAATTTGTATCCTGACTCTCCCGCTCAGCTTTTTGGTAATCAAAAAGATTGCTTTCCGTTCCCAGATTTACTTCAAGGATCAGCAGAGTTCCCTGGGAGAATTAAATGGGCACGTGGAAGAGATGTACACCGGCCATAAAATTGTTAAAGCATTTGGCCATGAACAAAAGTCGCTGGCTAAATTTAATGAGGTCAACGAAAAATTGTACCAATCCGGGCGGAAAGCTCAATTCGTGTCGGGTTTAATCATGCCTTTGATGAACTTTATCAGCAATATCGGCTATGTGCTTATTTGTGTAGTCGGCGGGGTACTGGTGACCAAAAAAAGTATCGAGATCGGGGATATTCAGGCGTTTATCCAATATGCCAGACAATTCTCCCAGCCGATCACGCAAACGGCAAATATCGCCAACATCATTCAATCTACGATTGCCTCGGCAGAACGTGTTTTTGGGGTACTGGATGAAGAAGAGGAAGTGCCTGAAACAGTTAAAGCCAAAGAACTGGTTTCGCCAAGAGGGGATGTCACCTTTGAGCATGTGAAGTTTGGCTACAAGGGAGATGTCACGTTAATTAACGACATGAATATAGAGGTAAAACAAGGACAGACTATCGCCATTGTCGGGCCAACGGGTGCGGGGAAAACCACCCTGATCAACCTGCTTATGCGTTTCTATGAGGTAAACAGCGGGCGGATCACGATCGATGGAATGAATATTACGGAGATGCCGAGGGGCAGTTTGCGCAGCCTTTTCGGTATGGTCCTTCAAGATACTTGGCTGTTTAACGGTACAATACGGGACAACATTGCTTACGGACGCAAGGGAGCTACCGAAGAACAGATCGTCCAGGCAGCCCGGGCAGCTCATGCCGACCACTTTATCCGTACACTGCCTGACGGTTATGATACTATCCTGAACGAAGAAGCCTCTAACATTTCCCAGGGACAAAAGCAGCTGCTTACTATAGCCCGGGCTATTTTGGCAGACCCTGCAATCCTGATTCTCGATGAGGCGACAAGCAGTGTGGATACATGTACAGAGGTCCACATTCAAAAAGCCATGAACCGCCTCATGCAGGGCAGAACCAGCTTTGTGATTGCCCATCGTCTGTCTACAATTAAAGATGCGGATCTTATTCTGGTTATGAATCACGGCGATGTTATTGAGAAAGGAAATCACGAAGAGCTTCTCGCACAAGGAGGCTTTTATGCCGACCTTTATAACAGCCAGTTCGCAGAGGCAAGTATAACGACAGAAGCCGTGTAGAAGAAATACCTTAGGACGCCTTCCTTCCTTTTCATTTCATTCATGGAAAGGAGGTGGCGTTTTTTAGTTGTCATAAAAGAATATACTGAATGGTTTTTCATGCATTGGTTATCCTACTCGTATACCGTAAAAGGGGGGATACCGATGCATGTTTGGTTTCAGTCCTGGCAAGCTGCTGATACCTCACCCGGCACGTTGTTTTTTTATTTTGTCCTTTATGCGCTTGCCGGCTGGCTGCTGGAGAATACATACAGCTTTTTTACAGCGGGGCATTTTTGGAAGGAAGGTTTTCTTAAAGGGCCTTTCAAACCTATGTATGGCTTTGCTCCGGTTATTCTGGTGGTTCTGGCTCAGCTTGATCTCCCGTTGCCTGTTCTTCTGCTGGCCTGTCTGACCATTCCTTCCTTGATTAAATATGTAAGCGGGTGGATGCTGCAAACGTATTTTCATAAACGTTGGTGGGATTATTCTGAGTATCGTTGGCAGATCCACGGCCACGTTTGTCTGCCTTTTTCCGTATGCTGGTTTGCTCTTTCTTTGTTTTGTCTGTATGCTATCCATCCTTATATCCGGCTTGTATACGGGTGGCTTGAACCCGCATGGCGTTTTTCCTGGACTCTGTTTCTGATATACTTCCTGATGGACCTGGGTTGGACTGTATGGACGAAACGCAGAGAGCTGTCATCAGATAACCAGGAAGGTGAGCTTTCCTGATAGGACAAATCATTTGTCTCCTTGCGGAAAAGCTCTTTTTTTGTTGCCTAAAACTTCTTGAGAAGGGATAACTCATAGAAAAGGCGGCAACCCATAAATTTGTCAAACATTATCGTTGTAATGGAAAATAAATTTTGTGAAAAATCGGAAGAATCAGCCCTTCCTCACAGAATTTCACCATTATTGGTGCCAATTTATGCCTCAGGTGAAATGGAAGCGCATAACAGCATAATTCTGCACAGAACGCCTTGATTCATCTGATTTCGTTATATATAATTATCACGATCAAACCAAGGGGCGGACCATGAATAAACCGAATGAAATTATTGTCGTCTTAGATTTTGGAGGCCAGTATAACCAGCTGATCGCGCGCAGAATCCGTGACCTGGGTGTTTATAGTGAACTTATGCCGTATAACACGCCTATCGAGAAGATCAAAGATCTAAACCCTAAAGGAATCGTGTTTTCCGGCGGGCCTAATAGCGTGTACGGGGAAGATTCTCCGCTTGTAGACCCTGCCATATATGATCTGGGCATTCCTATCTTGGGAATTTGCTACGGCATGCAGTTAATCGCCCATCAGCTCAAAGGGAAAGTTCAAAGAGCGGGAAAAAGAGAGTACGGGAAATCCGAAATTGCTTTTACACCTGAAAGCCTTCTGGCAAAAGGCCTCGGCAGCAAGCAAGTTGTTTGGATGAGTCATGGCGACCATGTTGTCGGATTGCCGGAAGGGTTTGTAATTGAGGCAAGCACGGAACATGCTCCGATCGCAGCTATGAGCCACCCGCACAAACAAATTGTTGCCGTTCAGTTCCATCCTGAAGTGCGCCATTCGGTATACGGGAATGATATGATCAAAAACTTCATTTTTGAGATGTGCCAATGCCATGGCGAATGGACGATGGAATCGTTTATCGAAGATACAATTAAAGACATTCGTGAACAAGTCGGAGACCGCAAAGTTCTTTGTGCTTTAAGCGGCGGTGTAGATTCTTCCGTCGTGGCTGTTCTGATTCACAAAGCGATTGGGGATCAGCTGACTTGCATGTTTATCGACCACGGCCTGCTTCGTAAAGATGAAGCCGAAGGCGTAATGGAAACTTTCGTAGGTAAATTCGACATGAAAGTCATCAAGATTGACGCACGCGACCGTTTCCTGGGCAAACTTGCCGGTGTGGAGGATCCCGAACAAAAACGGAAAATTATCGGAAACGAGTTCATCTACGTATTTGAGGAAGAATCTGCACATATCGGTGAATTTGATTTCCTGGCCCAGGGTACCTTGTATACGGACATTGTTGAAAGTGGTACAGATACCGCGCAAACAATTAAATCCCATCATAATGTGGGCGGACTGCCTGAAGGCATGAGATTCGAACTGATCGAGCCGTTAAAAGCTCTGTTTAAGGATGAAGTTCGAAAAGTAGGGGAAGAATGCGGTCTTCCAAGAGAAATCGTATGGCGCCAGCCTTTCCCTGGACCTGGTCTAGCCATTCGCGTATTGGGTGAAGTTACCGAAGAGAAACTTCACATTGTTCGTGAATCTGATGCGATTCTTCGTGAAGAAATTGCCAAGGCAGGCCTGGACAGCGAAATCTGGCAGTACTTCACTGCACTGCCTAATATGAAAAGCGTCGGAGTTATGGGAGATGCCAGAACCTATTCCTATACCGTAGGAATCCGGGCAGTAACCTCCATCGACGGAATGACAGCCGATTGGGCACGCATCCCTTATGATGTGCTGGAGAAAATCTCTGTCCGCATTGTGAATGAGGTAGAGAACGTAAACCGTGTTGTGTATGATATTACATCTAAACCACCTGCCACTATTGAGTGGGAATAGTTTAAGGTGAGCCATAAGTCCTTGTGTATCAAGGGTTTATGGCTTTTTTTCTATTCTTATTGCACTTTCATTGCACTTTTTAAATCAGATTCCAACAGTGAATTGATTTTTAGGAGAAGTATCTTTATTCTCTAGTGGAGATGTATACTGAATGACACCTTTTAACTTATGAGCAACTTCAAAGTTCTCTTTTGATTAGCATGGGAGAGAATCCTTTAATTATTAAAGAATGAGGTGTAAACAATGATTGAAAATTTCGGACAGAATGTTGCTCGATTAAGAAAGAAAAAAGGAATGTCACAGGAGGAATTGGCAGAAAAATTAGATGTGAAAAAACAAACTATTTCGAACATTGAACGTGGAGTGCGCTATCCAACTTTTGAGAATTTAGAAAAAATCGCACAACTATTCATCTAAAAAAACATACATGCGTATCATCCTTTGAGTGCCAGTGTGATGCAATGATCAATTAACCCGGAAAGTGTCATCCCCGCGGCAGCCATCATACGGGGATAACGGCTGTATACCGTGAATCCCGGCAACGTATTGACTTCATTCAGTATAATACGTCCGTTTTTCTGCAAAAACATATCAACACGAGAAAGACCTTTACAGCCGAGCGCCTTATAAATTGCTTTCGCCGTTTCTTGTATCTTTATGCGTTTCTCTGCCGACAGGTTTGCGGGAACCAAAACAACTGCGTTTTCGGAGCCTTTTTCTGGTTGATCTTCTTGATGAATGCGAAAGATACCATGCGAAAGTGAAATTTGGTCCACTTCGCCAACGATTAAGTCGGTACCGTTTCCCAACACGGCACAGCCAACTTCAAGGCCTGGAACAGCTTGTTCAATCAGGACTTTACTGTCATACTGCCTTGCTGTTTCAATGGCGGTGTGTAATTCGTCCTAGTTATTGACTTTATTCACGCCGAAAGATGAGCCGGAACGCGCCGGTTTAACAAAAACAGGATATGTTAAGGTATTTGAATCCGGTTTATCGCCATGATTCAAAATCAAAAATTCAGGAGTGCCAAAACCAGCATTTTTGGCCACAATGTATGTCAGGGATTTGTCCATACATACCGCCGAACTTTGAACATCACAGCCTACATAGGGGATGCCGGATAATTCAAATAAACCTTGTATGGCGCCGTCTTCACCCGATTTGCCGTGCAAAACCGAAAATACCGCGTCTATACGTTGTATTTGATATCCTTTATTCCGCATAACAAGCAGCCCGTGCATTTTTTTGTCCGGAGAAAGCACTGCCGAACGGCAGTTTTCGTTGTCCCAATCCACGCATGGCTTTTCGCACATTTTCCAAACGCCGGATCGGGTGATTCCGATGTATATCGGCTCATATTTTTCTGTGTCGATGTTATCGGCAATCTCTTTCGCCGATTTTACCGACACATCGTGTTCCTCTGAGCAGCCCCCAAACAGGAGGGCTATTTTCAATCTATTCAAGTGTATCTCTCCTCTCAAAGTGCAGACAGTTCAATATTGTCTTTTCAACGGTATCATACAATGCCCGTCCGGTATAGTACGCCGTATGCGGCGTGATGATCACATTTGGCATCTTGTGGAGCTTAAGCAAAAATTGGTTGTCAATCGGTTTCTGTGTGCAATCAAAATAGAAAAGTCCTTCTTCTCCTTCCAACACATCCAACGCCGCGCCGCCTAACCTTCCATTTTCCAACGCTTTGATCAGCGCGCCGGTATCCACAAGCCCGCCGCGCGCTGTATTGATAAGAAACGCCCCCTGTTTCATTGCTTCAATCTGTTCGTGACCAATCATATGATATTTACTGGGTGACGGTTTCTTTTGTTTTAATAATCTTGAGAAAAGAGTCATCCCACTTTTGCCATTTCCGAACATCTCTTGTTTGCTTGTAGGATATTTTTTATCTTTTAGCCGAGAATACTCTCGACTTTAGTCGTGCAGATGAATCGGCTTCGATCAAGGTGTACCATTAGGTACGTTAATTGACCGACATATAATGATGTAAATTCCGTTATAAAACACTTTTGTTAATGTATTGTAACTAACACACATGTTAAGATAATAAAGAGGTGTTTTTTCTTATTCAGACATACATTATGGTCGTGGTTATGTCTACTCCATACAATACCATCTCGTTTGGTGTGTAAAATATCGCCACGACATTCTATACGGACTCAGATTTGTTCTGAATGCGGACACCGGGATGGCAAGAAACCTCTCAAAATTCGAGAATGGGTTTGCCCTGTTTGTCATGCGCATCATGATAGTGACATCAATGCTAGTAAAAATATATTGACCAAAGACACGCTCTAGCGTAAGCAAAAACAATAACCGTAGGAACTACGGGGATAGCTTGGTATATAAGAGAAACCGCTGTTGGTAGTGTATGCCACTACATAATAAGTACGCTCTGTTCCGAAGAATCTCGTGACTTTAGTCATGAGAGGTTCAAAATGAGGTCTTAAATATACACAGTGGTTTTAAAAAAACAAAAAAAGAGAAAGGCGAATATAAAAAACATGAATGTAGTTTTGGTAACTTTCGTTGTCTTATTACTCCTTTTTTTACTTTTCTTTTTTTATAAAACGGATCCCAGAAGAATGATGAAGGGTTTTCTGTTTAACTTACTTTTTATTTTAATCATTGGATTATATATCTATCTATCTTTTGCTTTGGATGAGCCATTTTTAAAAATCATTGCATTTATCCCTCTTTCTTTATTTATTTTTGCGAGTATTTTTGGGTTATTTGTATTAATAGTAGGTTTACTAATTAATGGCAGAAACATATTGAAGAGGGAAGGAAGGCGATTTTCAAATTCCTTATCATTTCTTTTAGGTATAGTTCTTCTTGTTTATTGGATCATTTCTCTAATGAATCCAACGGAATTGATCTCTGATGATTGGAAAATCTTATTTACTGGTGTGTCAGCTATTTTATTATATATGTTTATGGATATAGCAAATTTTTTAACGGCTTCTATTCTTTATCAATTTAATAAGCCTAAATACAATCAAGATTTTGTTATTGTTCATGGCAGTGGTTTGATTCATGATAAGGTACCTCCATTATTAGCCAGTAGAATTGATAAAGCGATTGAATTTTACTGGATGCAAAGCAAAGTGGCATCTCCACCAAAATTAATTTTTTCTGGCGGAAAAGGGAGTGATGAGAATGTATCGGAAGCGGAAGCTATGCAAATATATGCGATTGAAAAAGGAATCCCTATAGAGGATACAATTCAAGAAAATCAATCCAGGAGTACGTATGAAAATTTATTATACTCAAAGAGAATAATGGAATCAATAAATGGCGAGAAATATAATAGCATTTTTGTTTCAAATAATTTTCATATTTTTCGAGCCGGGATGTATGCAAGACAATTGGGACTAGATAGCCATTGTATTGGGTCGAAAACGGTTTTTTATTATTGGCTTAACGCGATGATTCGTGAATATATTGCCATTTTTGTAATGCAGCGCAAACGGCATTTTTTTGTAATAGGAGGCATTTTAGGGTTATTTATATTGCTGTTTCTCATAACAGTATATATTGAATCCATTTTAAATTAGATTTCATCCGAACGGGTACAAGGTATAGATCAATTTGTACCGTATTTATCTATATTTTGTATAAAGTGATCCTGTTTCTGTAGGAGAACAGAAAAAACATTTTCCGAACATTTATCTATTTTATCTAGATAGTGTTCGGATTTTTTGTTGACAAGAATAAATGCAGGTTTTAAAATGAAACATGTTCATAATTTTCGGCAATTTGCAGAAAAATATAACCGTTTTTCGTATAATCCCGGGAATGGGCCCGGGAGTTTCTACGAGATCACCGTAAATGATCTGGCTACGGAAAAAGGATGCCGCGGAAAAGCAACAGATGCACAAATAAAAGGTGCGGATTTTCCCCTGCAGGTATTGAGATGCGATTTTTTTTGCATCACAACTCCTTTTTCAGAAATGTAGCCTGGAATCATAGATGGTTCCGGGTTTTTATTTTATTTTAGGAGGAAGAAGAATGGACCGGTATTTCAAACTCAGGGAACATGGAACCACCGTTCGCACTGAAATTATGGCCGGATTGACGACTTTTATGGCAATGGCTTATATCCTCGCCGTCAATCCCGATATCTTAAGTAACTTTAAATCTGGTGCAACAGGCGGAGACTGGACGGCTATTTTCCTTGCTACCGCTCTTGCCTCGGGGATTATGACAATTGCAATGGGATTGTTCGTCAACTTCCCGGTTGCTTTAGCTCCGGGAATGGGACTTAACGCTTATTTCGCTACTGTCATTTTGTCCTCCCAGGGTCAGTTTACTTTCTCCATGGCTTTGACTGCTGTTTTTATTTCTGGTGTGATTTTCATTTTATTGACGGTAACGAAAGTGCGCCAGATGATGCTGGTTGCTATCCCGGATAGTTTAAAACATGCTATTACGGTGGGAATCGGGTTATTCGTTACTATTGTCGGAGTTAAAAACAGCGGGCTTCTGACCATTGCGGTTGAAAGTCAAAAAGACATTCCGGCGCATACTTATACAGACGTGACATCTGTTGAAACGGTTATGCACATCGGAAATTTCCAAGATCCTCAGGTACTTCTGGTCTTAATCGGAATTCTGATTATTTCAGCACTGACGGTACTGAAAGTAAGAGGAGGTATCTTGTTCGGGATTCTTCTTACCACAGTTATTGGATATTTCATGGGTATTGTAGATCCGAGTATTTTGACAAGTGATCAAGTTACTTGGATTCCGGACCTGACTAAACTTCATATGGCCAATTTCGATTTTGCCGAAATCATACATGCAGGAATTATCAGCGTAATTGCTACTTTTACATTCGTTGAATTGTTCGACACATTTGGTACTCTGGTTGGAACGGCGAATCGTGCCGGATTTATGAAGAATAAAGAAGAAGGCAATAAAAAAGTCGGAAAAGCAATGCTGGTTGACGCGGTTGGTGTCAGTGCAGGGGCATTGGCGGGTACAAGTACAATGACCGCATTTGTCGAAAGCTCTGCAGGAGTTGCCGCGGGCGGGCGTACCGGGCTTACTTCTATAACTACAGGAGTATGTTTCCTTCTCGCTATTTTCCTTGCGCCGCTGGCTATGCTGATCCCGGGAGCCGCCACTTCGGCAGCTTTGATCGTTGTTGGCGTTCTGATGATGCAATCTGTTGTTGACATTGACTTTCAGGATTTTGTTTATGCTATCCCTGCTTTTCTTACTATTGTATTAATGCCTTTTACTTATAACATTGCAAACGGAATTTCCTTTGGCATTGTTACCTACGTATTCCTCGCCCTGATTGCCCGTACGACAGGACAAAAGAAATACGAAATACACTGGTTGATGTGGATTTTAGCCATATTAATCCTGGCCAGGTATTTATTTATGGGAGCGACTTAACTATCGGAACCGCGATGGTAAAACTTATCATTTTAGATAAACGTGTTATGTATATACTAGTCCCAGTACTTAGGCATTGGGGCTTTTTCTTTCATATAATACCGGAATCATTCTCTA